>JAJEAY010000253.1 GCA_022824145.1 Rhodobacter sp.
GCCGCCGGGCGTCTGGCAGGGGAATGGCTGCATCCGCCGGCAGCCAGAATGCTGCACGACGTCGGAATCGATGTTGATACGCTGCCGAACAGCACGCCGGGCATTGGTTTCGTGGTATTTCCTGAAGACGGCTCGGAACCAATCCAGCTTCCGTACCCAGACGGGTCGCTGGGACTGGCATGTGACCACGCGTTGCTCGTGTCGAAGCTCCACGAAGCCATTGAGGACGAGGCCGGGATCGACTTCTTCAGCAACGCCAGGGTCAGTTCAATTGAAGGCGAGAAGGTCAGATTCATCTCAAACGGGCAGGAAAGCGCAGTAGCTGCAGCGAGAATTGCCGGTGCCGACGGCCGCGCGTCGATGATGCGCAAGTCGCTTGGCCTGTCCATCCAACCGGTCCTGATTTCGCGAATGCTTGGGGTCACGCTACGAGATACGGCTCTTCCATTTGCCGGGTACGGACATGTGGTTCTCGGCGGGCCGGGCCCGATTTTCCTGTACAGACTGGCGGATGGGTGCGTCCGGGTGGTCGTCGATGTACCGCTTGACCGCTGGATACCACGGGACCGAATTGGCTATCTATCGGAATCTTGCGCCTGGCTGCTGCCGGGAGATCTCGGTCCGGCCTTTGTGGAAGCGCTACAGACTGGACGGTTCCACACTGCGACCAACCAGCTCAGGCCCCGCGTCACATATGGGAACTCACGCAGGGTGCTGATCGGAGATGCGGCTGGACATTACCATCCGATGACGGCGGTTGGGATGACTCTCGGCTTTGGCGACGCTGTCACGCTTGCCGAGAAGGAGGATTTCCAGGAATTCGTCGCCGAACGGCTTAGGGCGGTCCACGTTCCTGAGATGCTAGCTATGGGTCTCTACGAGGTGTTTGCGGATTACCGTGGGGAAGCGGCTGCAGTAAGGGGCGCAGTTTACCGACGTTGGCGGAAGAATTCATCGTTCAGGAATCGGACCATGCAGATTGTCGCTTGCGAAAACCGATCCGTGATCGCGTTGATTTATGCCTTTGTAGGAACGATCGTCCAAACTCTGGTCAAGGAATTCCCGGTCTACCTCCGTAGCCTTGCCTCGCCACAGACCCGGACCATTATTCGCTCGCTGGCCGTGCGCCTCTGGTGGCTCCAGAGCGGGTTCCGCCGATTGCGTAGAGCGATCAAGGTTGACCGGGAAGAAAGCAGGCACGCTTGGGAAGATCTGGCCCGTGCATTCCCCTGTTCCATACCCGCGGGGACAGGTTCCTCTAAGTCCAGCCGCCCAAAGGACATAGTTTCGCCCGATGCGGGTCAGGCGCTGAACCGTGCGGCCGCGTGCGTTCTGGAGCTTCAGGGCGAAGACGGGGCCTGGGAAGGCGAGATGGTCTGGTGTCCGATGCTTACCGCGCAGTACGTGCTTCTGTGTCACATTATCGGTGAACGAATAGAAGCTGGCCGGCGTCGCCGTGTGCTGCGCTTGTTTGAGCGAACCCGCCTCGAAAGCGGCCAGTGGGGGATGCATGAGCACTCTCCGCCCCACCTGTTTGTCACAACTCTTGTATACGTCGCGGTGCGCCTGCTCGGCGTGGACCGGGAAGCCCGACTGATCGCACCGGCCAGACGGTTCATTCAGGAGGAGGATGTTCTCGGCATTCCGAGTTGGGGCAAGTTCTGGCTGGCGCTTCTGAATCTTTATGATTGGAACGGAGTGAACGCTGTCCTGCCGGAACTTTGGAGTTTGCCCCGGAGGATACCGCTGCATCCCTCCAACTGGTACTGCCATACCCGGCTCATCTACATGGGGATGGCGTCGATCTATGCCCGCCGGTATCAGGCGCCTGTCACGCCGGTCATTGCTGAACTGCGGGAAGAGCTTTTTCCGCAAGGCTTTGACAACGCCAAATTTACCGGCGCCAGAAACCGCCTTCGAGACTCCGACCTATTTGCAAGGCCCACTGCCTGGCTCAGGGCCGGATACGGAGTTGCGCGGCTGTATGAGCGGTTCCACAGCAGGAAGCTGCGCACTCGGTGCATGGATGCAATTCTCCGGCACATAAGATGGGAACTGCAGACCACCAGCCATACGAGCATCTCTCCGGTCAGCGGCATTCTCAACATACTGTCGCTATGGCTGCACGATCCGGACGATGCCGATTGGCGACGCGCGCTATCGAAGATGGATGGCTGGATCTGGGAAGACGAAGACTATGGCGTGCGGGTCACTGGAGCAAGAAGCGCCTCGTGGGACACCGGGTTCGCGCTGCAGGCTCTGGCCGCCATTCCCGAGACGGCTGATGTTCGGGATGCGATCCGGCGCGGCGCCGAATTCCTGTACGACGAGCAGATCAAGATCAGTTTTGAGGGGTTTCGCGAAGCCTACCGCGCCGATCCCAAAGGTGGCTGGTGTTTCGCTGGTGGATGGCATGGCTGGCCGGTGAGTGACTGCACGGCGGAGGCGGTGCTCGGACTCGTCGCTGCCCACGGAGACAACGCGAACCGCACTGTACTTGGCGCTGCTGCTGACTTCATGTTGCGCAGCCAGAACCCCGATGGCGGCTTTGGCAGCTATGAGGCCAGACGCTCCGTCCTTGGCCTGGAGTGGTTGAATCCCGCGGAGATGTTCGGCGAATCGATGACCGAGCATTCATTTGTCGAGTGTACCGCATCCTGCATCGCGGCGCTGTCTGTCTGTCGGGACCGATTTCCTGAAATCGGAGCCAGGTTGGCGGCTAGCGACTCCATCGCCCGTGGCGCCGCTTGGCTGCGCCAGAACCAGATGGCCGATGGCAGTTGGCGCGGTGTATGGGGGGTCCAGTACATTTACGGCACCCTGTTCGGCATCCGAGGCCTAATCGCAGATGGATCCAGACCGAGTGATCCGGCGCTTCGCGCGGCTTGCCGCTGGCTGCTGGAACGCCAGCGGAACGACGGGGGGTGGGGCGAACACCATAGTGGCTGCCTGAGCGGTCGCTACGTCCCGCACGAGGAGAGCCAAGTCATCCAGACCTCGTGGGCGCTGATCGCGCTCCTTGAGGCAGGTGAAACGGACTGGGCCGCGATTTCACGAGGCGCCCGCTTCCTGCTCGACGTGCAGGAACCGGACGGGACATGGCCCAAACAGGACATGGCTGGAGTTTTCTTCCGAACGGCGCTGCTGGACTACGCGCTTTACCGCCGGTATTTTCCCCTGCAAGCGCTCGGCCTATACGAGCGGCGGCGCCGCAACCGACTGAGTCTTGCCTCGTCTGTTCGCGAAGGTGCCGAAAACGGACCCGGCTAGCAGGCTGAACATGGAGGATTGCGGGCAAGTACGGAATACATCGGCGTAAAGATACCTGATTTGCGGCTCAGCCTCGTCCTTGCCGGATTGGGCGACACCACGGACGCGGCGGAAAGGATGAGCCTGACCCGCGGTCTCACGATTCACGAGGTTCACGGACTGGATGCTGCCGTGATTTCAGAGCTGATGCGGGATTCTTGCTGGCATTTCGGGATCTGACCCGAAGGCTTTGATGCCCGGCTTGACGAGCTCGCAAAGCCCTGCGCAGGCTGGCTCCGCCACCTGCATTTCGCGATGCAGGCGCTCCTGGAGGAGGTGCTGCGCCGCAAGGGCGATCTTGCCAGCGTCGACTGGGCGCGATCCGGGGCGGAAACCAGGAGAGGTTTGTCGTGGACGTGCTTGCCCCGATGCGCGGCCCGGTTCAGGACCGTCCCGTCCGCTTCCCCGCCCAGTGCGGCAACGCCCTGCCGCTCCGGTTCCTGGATTTCCTCCTGCACCACAGGACATCGAGGGCCTCGTGCTTCACGGGGCGGGAATACCCGTCAAGGTTCCCCGCCCCGGAACGCTTTGCCGTCCACAAGCTGCTTGTCGCCGCTCGCGGGCGCCTGGACACGGCAGAACGCGTCAAGGCGCGGAAAGACGTGGAACAGGCCGCGTTCCTCGAAAGGGTTCTGGCAGGTGACCGTTCGGGTGAACTCCAGGATG
>JAJEAY010000260.1 GCA_022824145.1 Rhodobacter sp.
ATCTTGGGGATGGCGGACAGGGAGTGCCGGTGGCCTGAGGCACCGTAACGGGCATGCATGCGTTGGCTGGGGAATTATTTCTCTCGCAAACCATCAGGCTGCCTTGGCGCTGACTTCACGGGTCACAGGGGCTGCCGGTACGCCTGCGCTCCGCGGACTGCGGCCGGAAAGTCTGCGTCCGCTTCCGGCACATACCGTCCTATGGCTGTCCAACTGAACCGCGCCCGGCCACGTGGCGGCACCCCGGTCGCAGGGGCCGAACAAATTGTGTCCATCTCGCAAGGCGAACCTCGTACGGAGTGCGCGAAAATGCTCCTGTGAGTCAGCGGTCGAGACACTCCTTCACCGCAGCCATGAACGCTTCACCGCGCGCCTCGAAATCCGGATACTGGTCAAAACTGGCTGCGGCCGGGGCCAGAAGCACTGTGTCTCCCGCCTCAGCCTCTTCAACAGCCCTTGAGACCGCTCGCTCCATTGTTCCGCAGATCTCATGCGGCGTCCCACCGACCTGCAATGCGAACTCACGAGCCGAATGGCCGATGAAGTAAGCCTTCACAACAGAGCCGAGTTGAGGCTTCAGACCCGCTATCCCGTTCTCCTTGCCAAGCCCTCCTGCGATCCAGCGGATATTCGAGAATGCCTGAAGCGCCTGCGCAGCGCTGTCCACGTTCGTGGCCTTGCTGTCGTTGACGAAGGTCACTCCATCCCTCCGGGCAACAACCTGGCTCCGGTGGGGAAGCCCCTTAAACGCATGGAACGCCTCCTCGATCAGCCTCGGACCGAGCCCCAGTGCTCGGACAGCGGCATAGGCAGCGCATGCGTTCTGGTGATTGTGGCGACCGGGCAGACCGGAGATGCTGCGCAGGTCAATCGAAGCGATCTGCCTTCCCTTGCGGCGCTCCGCCAGGAATCCTTTTAGGGCTGCAACAGTCCAGCCCGGACCGGAAAGCCTGCCTCCGCTGGATATCCGGATGACCCGATCGTCTGCTGGACAGACAGACAGCTGGTTGGCTAGAAACCGCCCTTCGGGTTCGTCTACGCCAATGACCGCCCTGTCCGGAGCGCCTTCAACGAACAACCGACGCTTTGCGGCAAAGTAGCCGCCAACGCCTCCATGCCGGTCAAGATGATCAGGAGAAAGGTTCGTGAACACGGCGATGTCAGGCGTCAGCGCCCTGGCAACGTCAGTCTGGTAGCTGGAAAGCTCAAGAACCACGATCTCGCCATCGCCCAGCGGGTCAAGATCAAGCACACCCCTGCCGATGTTTCCGGCAAGCTGGCAGGTCTTGCCCGCATGCTTAAGGACATGGCAGACGAGCGCCGACGTTGTCGATTTTCCGTTCGAGCCAGTCACGGCAACCACTCTAGGAACGCTGTCGAAGCGCTCCCATGACGAATTGGCCAGGCTTCCGAAGAACAGCCCAATGTCATTGTCAACTGGAACGCCCTCTGCAGCGGCGGCAGCGACAACGGGATTCGGCTCCGGATATAGATGCGGAATTCCGGGAGAAACGATCAACGCGGACACATTCTCCAGCGCACCCTGTTTCAAGGGATCGTGCGGTGTGAATCCCTCGACCTCTGCGAGAGATCTTGCTTCCGAACTGTCGTCCCATACCAGCGGCTGCGCACCCCCGGCCCGCAGCGCCCGCGCAGCCGAAAGGCCGGATCGGCCCAGACCGAGCACGGCGACCCTCCGGCCGTCATATCCAAGAACCGGGATCACCGGTCAGCCTTCGGCAAAACGTGGCGCCGGCAGCACGCATCCGATGCACAGCGCAGGTCGGCTTCGGCTCGCATCGCAACTGCAGGTTTCCTGAAACCGCAAGCGCCTCCCCGCCAAGGAGTACGGCAGGCCATCATCTGACCTTTAGCGTTGCCAGTCCGATCAGCGCCAGAATCAGAGCTATGATCCAGAACCGGATCACGATCTGCGGTTCCGCCCAGCCAAGCTTCTCGAAGTGGTGGTGAAGTGGCGCCATGCGAAGAATGCGCTTTCCCGTCCGCTTGAAATACACCACCTGAAGGATGACCGACAGGGTTTCCGCCACAAACACACCCCCGACAATTGCCAGAACCAGTTCGTGCTTGGTCACAACCGCGATCGCTCCAAGCGCGCCACCCAAGGCAAGCGCACCTGTGTCGCCCATGAACACCGCAGCAGGCGGCGCGTTGTACCAGAGGAAACCAAGCCCCCCGCCAATCAACCCGGCGGAGAACACGAGAATCTCGCCGGTCCCCGGAACATAGTGAACGTCAAGGTATTCGGTGAAGTCGATTCGGCCAACAGCATAGGCAATGACGCCAAGCGTGCCCGCAGCGATCATCACCGGCATGATTGCGAGACCGTCAAGCCCGTCGGTCAGGTTCACCGCATTCGCCGATCCGACAATGACCAGCGCGGCGAAGGGAATGAACATTATGCCGAGATTCACCAATGTGTCCTTGAGCACAGGAAGCGCCAGCATGTTCCGCAGCACATCTGGATGGTGCAGGCTGGCCCAATAACCCGCGATGCCGGCAATCGCGCATCCGATCACGAATCGCTGACGGCCTGAGAGGCCGTTTGAGGAGTCGCTCTTGATCTTCAGAAAATCGTCGGCAAACCCCACGAGGCCGAACCCCACAGTCGCAAACAGCGTGACCCAAAGAAACGGATTGTCCAGCCGCATCCACAGCAGGGTTGACAGAATCAGGGCGGCGAGAATCATAAGGCCACCCATGGTCGGCGTGCCTTTCTTGGCCACAAGGTGATGCTCCGGCCCGTCTTCCCGGATCGGCTGCCCGTTTGCCTGGTAGCGTCCTAGAAGCCTGATCATCGGACCGCCAAACACGAAGCAGAACACCAGAGCGGTGAAAAAAGCCCCTCCTGACCGAAACGTAATATATCGGAAGAGATTGAAAAAATCCCCTCCATCGGAAAATTCGGTCAACCAATACAGCATCAGGCTTGCCTTTCATTTCCGGGCACCTGCTGGCCCAGTTTGCGGACGGCGTCGACAACAAGCGAGACCCTGCTGCCCTTCGAACCCTTGACCAGCAGGACATCACCCGCATCCACCAAACCACGTGCCGAATTCGCCAGTTCGGCTGCGGTTGCGGTCCAGCGGCCGCGCATCTCCATCGGAAGACAGTCGTATAAGGCGCGCATGCGCGGGCCGACGCAGTGAACGATGTCTATGGACCGCATCGAAGGGCGGTCGACAAGTTCCGCATGCAGCTTGTCCTGGTCAGGCCCGAGTTCAAGCATGTCTCCGAGAACCGCGATGCGGCGTCCCCCCGCTCTTCCGACGGCCCCATTCACCGGCTGTGCAGCCGCCAGCGTCTCGAGCGCGGCCTCCATCGAAGCCGGGTTGGCATTGAACGCGTCGTCGATCAATTCGAAGGATTCCATCCCGTCAACCGGATCGAGAAGCAGCCGTTCACGCGTGCCCCGCCCTTCCGGAGGCTGCCAACCGCTGAGATCCTGCGCCGCAATGGCAAGATCAAGACCGAACAGCGCGACCGCACTAAGTACCGCTGCGGAATTGAGCGCGAAATGACGTCCGGGGACAGACAGTTTGAAGACAACCGGCGTTTTGCCGATTCTCGCGCGCGCAGTCGTGGAATTGGCCGTCACCTGCACTTCGACGAGTTGACAGAACAGTTCCGGGCCAAAGCCAAACTCGTAACTCTTCACACCGGCCCCGGCCGCAGCGGCGCTCAGCACCGGCGTGACGTCAAGATCGCCGTTGAACAATGCCAAACCCTCATTCCCGAGACCTTCGAATATCGATGCCTTCTCGTGGGCGATTCCCTCGATGTTTCCGAACGCCTCCAGATGCGCGGGCGCAACTGTCGTGATCAATGCAAGGTCAGGTCGCGCCAGACGTGCCAGCGGCGCGATTTCTCCTGGATGGTTCATGCCGATCTCAATGACGGCGAATTCGGCATCCTGAGGCAGACGCGCCAAGGTCAGAGGCACTCCCCAATGGTTATTGAAGCTTTTCTCCGCCGCATTTACCCGACTCTGGCGGGACAGAGCCGTACGAAACATTTCTTTGGTGGATGTCTTGCCAGCTGACCCGGTGATCCCGATGACCTTGGCTCTGCTCCGCGACCGGGCCGCTGAAGCAAGCCGTTCCAGCGCAGGAAGGACATCGTCGGCAATCAGAAAAGGAGAATTTTCCTGAACACCCTCTGGAACGCGGCTGACCAATGCGGCCGCCGCACCGCGTTCAAAGGCTTCGGCAACGAAGTCATGTCCGTCGCGGACATCTTTTAGTGCAACGAACAGGTCGCCTGGCTTCAGAGTTCGCGTGTCGATCGAGACCCCGTCGGCCTTCCAGTCGGATGTCGCAAGCCCCCCCGTGGCAGCGGCGGCCTCATCTGCTGTCCAGAGCGGCATTAGGTCGGCCTGCCGTCCAGCGCTGCGACCGCAACGCTGGCCTGCTCCGCGTCATTGAATGGAAAGACGTCGTCTCCTACGATCTGGCCGGTTTCATGGCCTTTGCCGGCAACCAGCAGTGCATCACCTGGCTCAAGCGCGTCCACCCCTCGCAGAATCGCCTCGGCCCGATCAGGAACCTCGGTGGCCTCCGGACAGCCGGCAAGAATTGCGGCGCGTATGCTGGCAGGGTTCTCGCTGCGGGGATTGTCGTCAGTGACAATCGCAATGTCTGCATGCCGCATTGCCGCTTCTCCCATCATCGGGCGTTTGAAAGGGTCGCGGTCACCGCCCGCGCCGAACACGACGACCAGGCGGCCGAGAACATGCGGTCGAAGCGCATTAAGTGCTGTCGTGAGCGCATCGGGCGTGTGCGAATAGTCCACGAACACCGCACTGCCGTTGTCGCGCGTAGCAGCGAGTTCAATACGCCCCCGCACACCTTCGAGGCACTCCAGTGTGCTGAACACATCTTCGGGATCACTGCCGCTGGCGATTGCCAGTCCGGCCGCAGCAAGCACGTTTTCCGCCTGGAAACCGCCGATCAGTCCCAGCCGCACCTGTCTGGCCTCGCCGTTCCAGTCAAATCTCAGTGTCTGTCCTTTAGCGCTGTACCTCTGTGCACGGATGCGCAGGTTGGTGCCTGCCCCATGACCCACCGTGACGAGATCCTGGCCGCGGAGATTAACGACATTCGCCATCGCGCCTCCGCGGGGATCATCCAGATTGACCACCGCAGCGCCGTCCTCGGAAAGCACACGGTCGAACAGTCCCGCCTTTGCAGCAAAATATTCTTCAAAGTCGGCGTGATAGTCGAGATGGTCCTGACTCAGGTTGGTGAAGGCCGCAGCGGTCAGCCGGACTCCATCGAGCCTGCGCTGATCCAATCCATGGCTGGAAGCTTCCATCGCAGCATGCCGCACTCCCCGTCCCGCCACTTCCGAGAGCAGCCGGTGGAGCGTGACCGGTTCCGGCGTTGTGTGTGCCAGATGTGCGCTCACGGCACCCTCAACGCCGGTGGTTCCGATGTTCACCGATGCGAGTCCCAACAATGACCAGATCTGGCGGGTAAATGTGGCAACCGACGTCTTGCCGTTGGTGCCGGTCACCGCCACCACAACCTCCGGCTGCCGTCCGAACCACAGGGCGGCGGCAAAAGCCAGTGTCTGTCTGGGATCCAGTGCGACTGCCAGCGCCACGTCGGAATCCGCCAGCGCAGGCTCGGCGATTCGCGCACCTTCTGGATCGGTCAGTACGGCTGCCGCCCCCCTGTCCAGAGCGGACTGTATGAATTCCGCGCCATGGATCCTGCTTCCGGGAAGCGCCGCGAACAGGTTGCCTTTGCTGACCGAACGGCTGTCAACAGCAAGGCCGGTCACATGCACTTCGCGCCCTCCACGAGCGGTCAGTCCCAGATCCGCGAGTGACTTAGCCTGATCGTCCATTTGGTGGCCCGTCAGTGGAAATTGCGGCATCATGGACACCTAGCCATCGTTAAGGCTCAGTTCAATCTCGGGCCGAAGGCCGAGAATCGGCGCCGTTCGACGAATGATCTCCGCAGCTACAGGCGCGGCCGTCCAGCCCGCTGTCCGGCGCGGCTTCGAGCCGGATGTCTCGACAGGCTCATCAAGCGATACGACCAGAACGTATTTTGGATCGCCGACCGGAAACACACTGGCGAAAGTGGCAATGACCCTGTCCTGATAGTAACCGCCGCCCGGCCGCGGCTTGTCTGCAGTGCCGGTCTTGCCTCCGACGCGATATCCGGAAACCCTTGCCATCGTCGCAGTACCCCTCTGAACCACCTCTCCAAGCAGTTCCGTGACCTGGGCCGACACTTCTGGACTGATGATGCGCGCGCCGGGAGGCGCCGAACGCCGCTTCAGGATCGTCGGGGCAATCAATTCGCCTCCGTTGACGACGCTCGCGTAGGCTGCGGCAAGATGAATCGGACTGGCCGACATGCCATGACCGTAGGACGTCGTAATGCTGACGATTTCCGACCATCTCGCAGGCACCAGCGGCCTTGCCCCAGGCGCTTCGAACAGCTCGATTGGAGAAGCTTCCAGCAACCCAAGCTCAGCGAAGAATTCCCGCTGGCGCCCTTCGCCGATCATCAGGGCTATATTGGCCGTCCCTATATTCGAGGACTTAACGATCACGTCCCGGACAGACAGTTCCGGGCCATAGTTCCTGTTGTTCCATTCCTTGATTCTGTACCTGCCCCACACAAGCGGCGCCTGCGCGTCGACCATCGTATCCGTTCCGACGAGACCGAGCTCCATCGCCTGCGCCACGGTAAAAATTTTGAAAGTGGAGCCGAGTTCATAGACCCCCTGCACTGCCCGGTTGAACAACGGACTCTCGGACTGGTCGCCCTTCAGCAGCGGAACAGGCCGGTCATTGGGATCGAAGTCAGGCAGGCTGGCCAGTGCGATGACCTCGCCCGAACCTGCGTCAAGAAGAACTGCTGCGGCGCCCTTCGCATTCATCATCTGCATACCGCCCTGAAGCACGCGCTCGACGGCGGCCTGAACTGTCAGGTCGATGGAAAGCTGCAGAGGCTTTCCCTGCTCGGCAGGGTCGCGAAGGAATTCGTCGAAGGCCCTTTCCACACCCGCGGTGCCGATGACTTCAGCGGCATGAACACCTTCGCGTCCAAATCCATATCCCCCGAGCACATGCGCCGCGAGCCGTCCGTTGGGATAAAGGCGCATCTCCCGTGGACCGAACAGCAATCCCGGCTCACCGATGTCATGCACCTGCTGACGCTGTTCAGGAGAGATCTTTTTCTTTATCCATAAGAATTTGCGTGATCCGGTGAAGTCGCGGACCAGCCGCTCGCGATCAAGGTCAGGAAAGATCGTGACAAGTTCCTGAACCGCCCGCGCCGGATCCACCATCTGCGGCGGATGCGCGTAAAGGGAATGCGTGACAAGGTTTGTCGCCAGTATCCTTCCACGCCTGTCAACGATGTCGGCGCGCTGGGCAGCAATCCTGCTGGCTGAAATCGCGGAACGCGGCTCTTCCGGCTCAGAGGCGGCCATTAAGGTCATCCGGCCTCCGACAGCCATGAACGCGCAGAGGAACAGCAGCGCCAGGACCACCAGGCGCCCCTCTGCGCGGAAACGCGCCTTGTCGCGCATTTCCTCCACACGAAGGCGGGTGCTCTCGCGCTCGATCGCGTCCGGGGTCTCGCCTTCCTCGCGGGCAAGAAGGATCCGGGCCAGCGGGCGCAGGCGCCTGCTCATTCCACCACGCCCTTGCCGGACACAGACCCTTGGTTCGGACCTGTCAATGCGGCGGTCTTCTGAGGCGGCGGCGGCGGGAAGGCGATTTGGTCGACATGTCCGAACTGCTCAGGAAGCAGAGGAAACAGTCCCAGTTCGCTGAAATTCAGTTCGGCGAGTTCCTGCAGCCGGTCAGGACGGTTGAGATAGGCCCATTCCGCCCTCAGCACGGCGCGAACCTCCATCAAGTGGCCAACCTCACGCTGCAGCTGTTCAAGCCGGCCAAGCGCAGACCGCGTTCGGTAGTTTTCCTGATAGGCCCAAAATGCGAGGCCAATGACCCCGAGCACTGAGAGCGTGCACAATAACGGTCTCATTTTCCCATCCCTCGCCGTGGCAGTGCGGGCAGTCCGAGTGCGGTTCGGTCGCACTGACCCGCCTCAGCGCAGGTGCGGACACCGATCCGGAGTTTGGCCGAACGCGAGCGCCGGTTGGTGGCCAGTTCCCGGTCGTCTGGTCCTATGGGAGTGTATGTCTTGAGGCGAAAGCGCGTCGCCTTGCTCTCCTGCGGAGGCGCATGGCGGCTTCCGCGCTGGTCCATGCCGCTGCGCTGGCGGAAAAAACGCTTGACTACGCGGTCCTCGATTGAATGGAAGGTTACGACAGCGAGGAATCCGCCAGGCTTCAGCGCCCGCTCGGCGGCTTCAAGCCCATCCACAAGCTGTTCATACTCATTGTTCACCGCGACCCTAATTGCCTGGAACGCACGTGTAGCGGGGTGGGACTGTCCGCACTTTGCCCGAGGCAGACATCCTTGAACGACTGATGCCAGTTCCAATGTACGTGTGATCGGCGACTTTGCCCTACGGCGAACGGTTGCCCGCGCGATGCGCCTCGCGGCGCGCTCTTCACCGTAAAGGAAAAAGATGTCGGCCAGTTCCTTTTCGGTGAGGCGGTTGACCAAATCAGCTGCGGTCGGTCCTTGACTGCCCATTCGCATATCAAGCGGCCCATCGGCCATGAAAGAAAATCCCCGCTCCGGGTCGTCGAGCTGCATCGACGAAACACCGAGATCAAGCGTGACGCCGTCCAGCGGTACGTCGGCAAAGCGATCGAGATTGCCGAACCCTCCCTTAACAAGCTGCAGCCGGTCACCGTAGTTCCCGGCCCAGTCCGCTGCCATTTCAAGGGCAGCAGGGTCACGGTCGACGGAGATGACGCGCTCGGCGCCATTTTCAAGCAGTGCGCGGGAATAGCCGCCCGCGCCCAGCGTTCCGTCCAGCCATACACCCGAAACCGGAGACACTTCGTCTAAGAGAGACCGCAGCAGGACGGGTATGTGAGGCTCGGAGCTTGGAACGGACGCAGACGCGGCCATCGGTCTAAGCTCCGCGAAGCCGACTGATCGAAACGCGCGGATTGAAATCTTTCGGGAGGCTTTCCGATCTGACCTTCCGTCTTCCTTCTTTGTAGGCCTCGTAGGTCTCGGGTGCCCAGATCTGGAAAGTGGGACCGTTTGCCACAAACAGCGCCCAGCCAGAAAGACCAAACCGCTTTCGAAGCTTCGGAGGAATGACGATGCGCCCGGTGTTATCGATGGTGGCCAAGTGCGAGTAGGTGGAATAGTGCTCCAACCTCGCTTCCGTTTCAGGCGATTCGTCCTGTTCATGGATCCAGGACACAATCTCGTGAAACAAACTGATAGTGTGGCCCTCCATGAATGACTGGTGGAGAGATGCTGGCGTGTCGGAGTGTTCGTCTCCAAAGACAATGGCGAACTGGGCAGGCCGTTCTTCAGGCAAATACTCTGGATCGCCCTTTTCGAGAACACGTCGGAAGTCGGCTGGAACCGAGACCCTGCCCTTTCCATCGACTTTCTGGAGGAACTGATCTACGAACCAAAGAGCCAATTTCCCGTCGATCCCTTCGCCGTGTCCCCTTTCTACACCGCAACGCCTCTAACGGATGCGGCGGACTGGATACTGCCATCATCCAGCCCGCCGACCTGCCCAGATTTAGGGCCGTCCAGCCGTGCATGCTGCTTGGGGGGGATTGCCTGCATGCGTTCCGGCTTTCTCTCTTGGCGCGATGAAAGCGGAGCCTGTGTGATTCCTGGGTTGCCCGTATGAAACCTGCTTCGCGGAGGGAGGTGAATCTTCTGCTCGTTAGTCCGTCCCGCCTTCATCGTCGTCCAAACTTCTACAAAATCGCACAATGGGATGTCAAGGGATTTCACGCCACTCCATGGGCAATGGCTAAGGCTGAAAGTTGCCGCCTGAACGCTAGAGGGCAATAGCGGGTGATTCATTGTGGCTGCTGGCGACCAATAGACACACGAAATTATAAGGTGTTCAAACCAACCTACTATATGTTGATCATAAAATCGTGAAGGAAAATTTCAGGCACACCAAGCATATACCAGAAATAAACCATATATTTTCCGTTACGTCAAGAACAATTATTTGAGTCATTTCCTAAAAATCCGCTTCTGGATTGAGCTAGAGCGGAAATAACGCGAATCACCCACTCCTGCCCATTAAATCCCATGCCAAGTCAGCGAAAATCGATTTACCCAACTTCCGGCCGCCCCGAAGAGGCGCATAACCACCCAGTCAGGCCATCCCACCCGCAATAAGGCGGGCAGCCAGCGCAAGGTATGCGTCCGGAACACGACCTTCCCTACCGGCGATCGGAACACCGCTGTCTCCGGCAACCCGAACCTCGGACGCGAGCGGAATCTCACCGAGAAACGGAACTCCAAGCGCCGCGGCTTCGGTTCGCACTCCGCCGTGTCCGAAGATGTGCTCTTCGTTCCCGCAATTGGGACAGATATATGTGGACATGTTCTCAATGAGTCCGAGGACGGGCGCGGATAGCTGTCTGAACATACTGATTGCCTTTCGCGCGTCGAGCAAAGCTACATCCTGCGGCGTTGACACCACCAACACCCCGGTCAGCGA
>JAJEAY010000016.1 GCA_022824145.1 Rhodobacter sp.
TCTCCCTGACATGCTCGGCGTTCTCGAACACCCGGTTGGCGAAGTGGCGATGCTTCAGGACCGAGAACAGCGTCTCGACGGGGTTCAGTTCCGGACTGTAGGGCGGCAGCCGCAGCAGGGAGACGTTGGCGGGGGTCTCCAAGTCCTTGGACCGGTGCCAGCCCGCTCCGTCGAGGACGACGAGAGCATGCTTGCCTGCGGGAACCTGTTCTCCGACCTCCCGGAGATGGCGGTTCATCTCTTCGGTGTTGGCCTTCGCGCAGACATGCGCAGTATCCCGGGGCGAACCACAGCATGTGGCCGTTTTGTTCTTGAGTCCTTATTTTGTTGGATTGGAATTAATCGCAGCAACCTGTTTCCCTCGAACTCCGAAACAGTCCATGCGGTCGTTCAAGTGCCGGTCGAGTTGCTGCATGGATGCTTCAGGGTGGAAACGGCGGAATGTTCCGGAAACGCGCAAGGCCACCGAATGCCGAGAGAGGTGACGAAATCCAGGTAGGGGGAGAATGCCTCGTCCACCATTTCCGGCGTGAGCCCAAAGTCCTGTAATTGGTAGCGGTGCCGGGTCTCCGCCCTGCGTTGCTCCGCCTGCCGCTGGTTCCAGCTCACCATGGCGTCCATCGTCTCCTGCCTGAGGGTCCAGCCAAACCGGTCATAGACATGACGCACGGCTGCGAGCGGGTCGCGGATCAGGTCATGGTAATTCACGTCGACCCAGCGATCCCTCAATTCCGGATGCGCTTCCCGGAAACGAACCGCCTTGTTGAGCATGCCGCCCATGAAGGCCAATTGCTCGGCGCCGAACTCGCTGCGGGAACGCTGTTCGCTGGACCGTGACCGTATCCGTTCCGCCATGCTGTTCCAAGACCCCATGAACTGCTTGGGATCGCGGTGGGTCTGGATGAAGTGCGCATCCGGATACGCTTCGCAGAGCGCCTCGAGCTCCATCAGATGGCCGGGCATCTTGAACAGCCATTGCCTTGTATGCCCGGGATGGCGCTGCCGACGCTGCCAGGTATATTGCTGCATGATGCGACGGTGATGGAAATATGCGTTCCGCGATCCCGCTTCGGCCAGCCAGCGGCCGTAGCCAGGCACGTGGTATCGAACCGTCAATGTCCAGACCGCAAATGCCAATCTCAGGATCGGGAAATCCTCCTCTGGCTCTTCAATGTCCAGATGGTGGATTCCCTCGAAGGCCTCGCGAATGCCGGACGCCTCCAAGAGCTCCTCGTAGTACTTCCGACGAGGATCCTCCGAAGTACCGGCCACCGTGGCGTACAGTTCCGGCGACAGAACCGGATCCGTGAATTCGTAGCTTCTAAGTGCCCAGAATCTTGAATCGCGGTCCATGAGGCGATGCAGATAGGTTGTTCCGGTTCGGTTGATGCCTACGATGAAGACGGGGCGATCGATCACTTCCGTCTCGATTTCCGGGTGGCGTTGCCGTTCGGCCGCGAATGCCGCTGTATTGCGCAAGGAACCGCAGAGATCGAAGACGACATCGCTTAGTCTGTCTTCCAGAAGCCTGGCGTCCGGGGCCTGCAACGCGTGGACCAGTTCCCCGAGGCCGCGGCGCATCCATTCGGGATAAGTCGATTCAAAGGGCACTCCGGCGTCTGCGGCGAATTGGCGGGCGCGGTTTACCAGGCAGTCGGTCTCCAGGCGACTCGTTGGCACATCATATGGCCATTCCCCTCGATGGCGCCTGATCCAGTCATGCGAGCGCTTGAGCATGGTGTACAGGCTTGGCCACTGGATCGGTTCCGAACAATCCTCCCGGATGGCGCGGTCGGAAACGGGGATGGAACCGGTCGCACTGCGTTTTCCGAACCAATATCGGGCAAAGTGGTCAATCAATGCCCAGTGACCATGCACGGGGGATCGTTCGCCGCGGGCCAGGCAGGCGCGCCTGAATGCCTGGTAGGTCGCCTCGGGATAGTACAGGCCGAAGTCGGCGAGTTCGATTTGGTGGTAGTCCGGCCGGGGGTCGCAGCAGTGATAGATCGTATGGCGTCGGGCCGGATTCATCGAAACCGCCGTGTAGATTCGGCTAAGGACGTCAACTGCCTCGTTGCTTCCATGAATCGTGAATCCTTCGGGCATCAATCCGACATCGACTATACCCGCGAGGATGCGCACCATGGCATCGTCTGCATTCGTGTATCCGGTGCTTGCGGTGGAGGTTCGTGGAAACCGGTAAATGGCCAATGGCATACCGGCCGAACGCGCGAACAGCAGTGCCTGTTCGGAAACCAGCTTGCTCCATGGATATCCGAGCCATTCAATCGGGAACGTCCTCTTCATGCTTGCGAGATCCGGCTGCATCTGGTCTTCGATAAGGCCGTCGCCGAATTCCTCCGCAAAGCCGCAGAACGCCTGGGGAAATACTCCCATGGTCGAGGCATGGAAAAGATGCTTGAAGCGGGTTCGCAAGCAAAGTTCGATCACGTTTCGGGTGCTGAAAACGTTCGCCTTGCGCAAGTTTCGGTAGGAAGAGGCGAGGTTCACTTCTGCCGCAAGGTGGAAGACGGCATCGATCCGCTGGCACAGACGCACGAATTCCGGAACGCCAAGCCCGAAGCGCACAGCAGTGACATCTCCGGTCACGACCCGTATGCGGGACGCGAATCCTTCATCCCAGATTTCCGCTTCCTCCAGCGCACGACGCAGACGGCGCAAGCCATGTTCGGAATCCTCGGCACGAACCAGGCAATGCACCAGCAGGCTGGAATTCCAGCGAAGCAGATCCCGAAGAACGAAGCGACCGAGAAAGCCTGTCGCGCCGGTCAGGAGCACCTCTCGAAATTCCGTCGGAGACACCGCTTCCTCCGGCGTTTCGTCATCCAGAACCGAACGAACGAATTGACGCAGGGATTCGACATCCTGCCTGCAATGCGGGGGGAGCGTGCCGACAAGCCGCGGCATCTCCTGTGAAGTGTTTGTCGCATTGGACATGTCGTGCCTTTCCTAGTGGGTCGACGCCACGCGGTCCTCGGTTAAGTTCAGCTAGCGTGTGCCCGGTTCGGCCGGGAATTCAATTCGCTGCGAAACGATGCAAGTGCATGGTCGATCCCGTCGCCGTCGTAGCGAAATTCCTCGGGAATCGACTCGTAGCGACTTTCGGCCCGCCTGAGCGCCTCGTCCTTCCGGCACCAGTCTTCATCGGCCTGCAGCTCGTCCTGTGAAGATGTTGGGCTGAATCCATCCAGTTCCGTGGTCAGGAACTGCGTGAACGCCCGGAGTGAGTTCTGTTGACGGGTGATCTTCTCGAAGTGGTAGCCCATTGCGGCGAGGCGCACCGCCTTGGCAAGCATGCTTGGGTGTTCCTTGGAGACCTTGGCGATGAAGTTCGTGAAGGCGGGAAGCTGTTCGGTCGAAAGTCGGCTGCGAACGCCCATCAGATCCGCAAAGACTGCATTCCTGCTCTTCGGCTTGTTTAGGTGCGGGACGAACTTCAGGTTTTCGAGCAGGGTCAGGCAGCGCTCCAGGTAGTTCTCGAGTGCGGAATCGTAGAGGGTAGCCGTTACCCGCATGTATCCCTCGATCAGGGTTCCTTGGTCCATCTCCGTCTTGAAATTGAGTGTCGTGGCGCTGGTGCCGATCGGAACGTCAATGAGCCGGTTCTCGCGCCTGAGGCGCTCGTACATGTCCGTTCCCCGCAAGGCGGTCAGAAGATAGATGGGCGCTACGGGAATGCCCGCGTCGCGGATGAAATCTATCTGCGCGTCGAACACCCCTTCATCATCGCCGTCAAGGCCCAGGATGAATCCACCCTGCACCTGCATTCCCTTTCCCTGGATGGCGCGAACCGCATTGAAGAGGTAGTTGTCATCGCGCCTGCTGACGTTCTGCGGCTTCTTGGTCTTGAGTAGCGCCTTTGGGTTGGGTGTCTCGATACCCAGGAAAACCGTGTCGAAACCGGCCTCGACCATGATGTCCATCAGTTCGTCCATGCGCGCGAGATTGACGCTTGCCTCGGTGGATAACGTGAACGGATGGCCCCGTTCCTTCTGCCACGCGGCGATCTCCGGCAAAAGTTTCATTGCCGCGCGCCTGTTTCCGATGAAATTGTCGTCAACCAGGAAGACCGGGCCCCGCCACCCGAGTTCGTAGATGGTATCGAATTCCCTGACGACCTGATCCGGCGACTTCGTCCGCGGAACCTGGCCATAGAGCTTGATTATGTCGCAAAACTCGCAGTCAAACGGACAGCCTCGGGAGAATTGCACCCCCATGGAGTAATAGCCGTTCATGTCAATGAGGTCGAAGCGCGGTACCGGCGTTTGGGTCACGTCCGGTTTCCTCGGCGCCCTGTAAATGGCTTTGGCCGTGCCATCCGCCAAGTCACGCAGGAAATCCGGGAAAGTTTCTTCAACTTCATCCAGCACGAAATGCGACACGCCTTGGATCTCGTCGTGAAAAGTTGTGGGATGCGGGCCGCCTGCCACAACCGGAACCCCGGCCCGGTTGCATCGTTCGACAACGTTCTCGAGAGATATCCGCTGAACGATCATCGTGGAAGTGAACACCATGTCGGCCCACTCCAGGTCCGAATCCTCCAGAGGGGCCACGTTCATGTCCACGACCCGGAGGTCGTACCCCGGCGGAAACATCGCGGCAATCGTGAGCAGCCCCAGGGGCGGGAAGGCCGATTTCACTCCCACTATGTCCAGTGCGAAATCAGAACCCCAGTAGGTCGGGGGCTGCCGCGGATAGACCAAAAGAGCGTTTGTCATGACGTGGTTCTCCTCGAAATTCCGCAGAAGAACCGGAAGCTTGGCCATGTCTTGCATTTGGGGTGCAATGACCTATGGACTTCCGCGGGCGGCATCACCAAGGGAACGTTCGATTCGGCTTCAGGAACACCCACCTTCTGCACTGCGGTTTCATGGACGTGTCAAGCTGCATGTCATCTTTGTCAGCAATTCCCGCTAAGTCTGATCCTACCCAGCAGACAGTCATTTCAGCACGAAACAGTTGAAAACAAGGCAAAAACCGTTTCGGACATTTGGTGGAATATAGCCGATCTGGCGCAGAAACTCTGCGAAAAGAAAAGCGCG
>JAJEAY010000044.1 GCA_022824145.1 Rhodobacter sp.
ACCAGCAGATGAGCGATGGCCCACAGCAGGAATCCAGTCAGCATCGGGTGGCGCATCCAACTGCGGGCGCGGCTTTTGGAACTGCCGAGGCCGAACAGCACGACGGCGACCGCCATCAACAGATTGTTGGCGTGCTTGCCCCATTCAGGTGGATTATAGACCAACGTCGCGTCTATGCCGCGAAAGCCAATGACCATCAGCGCGACCGAGATGAGTATTGCGGCCGCGACTATGCCGCGCGCTGCCTTGCCGATCCGTTTGTCCATCTCTTCGCGGCGCCCGGGATCAATCCGTCTGAAGAGATGCGCCGCGCACCATAGCGCGATGCCAAGGAAAAGGGTGGGATACCAGTTCATGCTGCATTCTCCATCGCGGCGATGGTTTCGGCTTTTGCGAGAAGTGCCCGGTCGGTTGCGATGTGGAGGTTCTCCACGATGCTTCCGTCAACCACGGCAACACCCTGGCCTGCCGCTTCCGCCGCTTCGAACGCTTCGATCCTGCGCTTTGCCAGACTTACTTCACTGGCGGTTGGACCGAAGACCTCATTCGCAATTGCAACCTGTGCCGGGTGAATCAGTGTCTTTCCATCGTAGCCCATGTCGCGACCCTGAACGCATTCCGTACGCAGTCCTTCTTCATCCCTGAATGCATTGTAGACACCGTCAACGCAGATCACGCCATGGGTGCGCGCCGCCAGCAGTGCAAGCTGAAGACTCGCCAGCAACGGCATCCGGTCCGGACGGAACCTTGAATTCAGATCTTTTGCAAGGTCGTTCGTACCGAGCACGAATCCCTTCAATCGGGAATGCGCGGCGATTTCGTTGGCATTAAGGATCCCGGCAGGTGTTTCGATCATCGCCCAGAAGTCGATGCCATCGACTGCATTCGCAAGTTCGTCCAGGTCGGCAGCGGATCCAGCCTTCGGCAGCAGGATCGCATCAGCGGCCGTACCCTTTATCGCAGCCGCGTCATCGGATCCCCACTCTGTGTCAAGTCCGTTGATTCGGACAATCGTTGTCCGGTTTCCATAACCGCTGGAACCGAGCGCATTGACGACCATCTTGCGGGCGGAAGCCTTTTGGTCAGGTGTAACGGCGTCTTCAAGGTCAAAGATGATCGCGTCAACTGGAAGCTCCCTTGCTTTCAGCAGGGCACGTTCCTTGGAACCCGGAATATACAGCACTGAGCGAAACGGTCTGTCGCTGATGTTCATGTGTCTTTCCTTGAGTATGTGCTGCACCGCAGAAAGCCACCAAATGCCGTGAGTCGCAAGTACTCGTTGAACACATGGGAAGATGCCTGGCCGAACAGTTCCTTCGCCGTGACCCGGGATTCAGAATCTAGGTGTGGCGTGGTGATATCGCGGTTCAGTCTGTCCAGGATTCTGTGGACTGGCCATGCAGTGGTGGCAGTCTCTGCGGTAAACAGGATGGGGACCGGCATGCCTTCGGGGCACCGCCGTTGAATTCAGCTGGCAAGTCAGTCCGGTCTGAATGACACAATCACGATTCCCGGTTGCGCCGGATGGCCGTCTACGGACCCCGATCGTGCATTCGCCGCAGAGGGACGCTTCGGGAATTCCCAGAATGTCAACGCCGGTCTCCAAGAGCATCCCGTTGAAATCCTGAACCTGAACGCTGGTGTTGCGGAAAAATCCTCGAACGCCCGCCGGTCAATTCCCACTTCCACCGCTGGCTCTCCACAGCACGCCGATTTCCGCCAGGGCGGCGTCCAACTCGGAGGGCAGGGCTTCCTTGCCCGCTTCGCTTGCCTGGAGGTCAGGCGGTGAATCCTCTGGCCGGAGGTACCGCCATCCCTGAAACGGACGCCTCGGCGCGGCCGCCACCCGGACCAGATTCGGGTCAAGCACGATGGCGCAGCGCCGGATGCCGTCGCTGCCAATGACCTCGTCGAGCCGAAGAATCCTCTGTCGGCATGAAACCATGCCCCCGATCACCCAATAGATGCTACCACCGTCCAGAATCTCGGATTCACGCCTCGGCCACATCCGGGTAACATGACGGGGAAGGTTGTCCTGACCCCTGGCCGCTGCGGATCTTTGCCAGTGATCGAGGCTATCCACGCTTTCCGACCCGACGGACAGTTTGATCAGGTTGATATAGGATGCCAACCGATGGTCTCCTGTGGCTCAATCTATGGTAGGACTCTCCAGATGCTCCGCAATCAAAGGTAGCATTGTTCAACGTGATGGACTATGCTTCGGTTCCCTTATGTGGAAGTCCGGCATGACCCGTTTCACCGCGCCGATCGCAGAACAGATTTGGGATATGAAGTATCGGCTCAAGGCGTCCGATGGAACACCTTTGGATGTTTCCATCGAGGATACCTGGAGGCGGGTCGCGAAGGCGCTGGCTGCGGTAGAGCGCGAGCCTGCGGCTTGGGAAAGCGAGTTCTACCAGGCACTTGAGGACTTCAGGTTCCTTCCTGCCGGACGGATCATGGCCGGCGCCGGAACGGATCGGGCCGTTACTCTGTTCAACTGTTTCGTCATGGGAACGATTCCGGACAGCATGAGCGGGATTTTCGACATGCTGAAGGAGGCTGCGGTCACCATGCAGCATGGCGGAGGGATCGGTTACGACTTCTCGACGATCCGCCCGAATGGCGCGGCGGTTGCCGGAGTCGGGGCGGACGCAAGCGGACCTGTGTCCTTCATGGACGTCTGGGACGCGATGTGCCGAACGATCATGTCCGCCGGATCAAGACGGGGCGCGATGATGGCGACCATGCGCTGCGACCATCCGGACATCGAGGAGTTCATCGCCGCCAAGTCGGATCCAGCCCGGCTGCGGAACTTCAACGTTTCCGTTCTTGTGACCGACGGGTTCATGGACGCGGTCAAGGCAGACAGGTCATGGAGGCTTGTGTTTGACGGCACGGTCTATCGCACCGTTGCTGCGCGGGATCTGTGGAACAGGATCATGCGGTCGACCTATGACTACGCCGAGCCCGGCGTGATCTTCATTGACCGAATCAACGGAAGCAACAATCTCGCTTACTGCGAGACGGTTTCGGCGACAAATCCCTGCGGTGAGCAGCCGCTGCCGCCGTACGGAGCCTGCCTTCTCGGTTCGGTCAATCTGGCGAGGCTCGTTGACAGTCCTTTTGAGACTGATGCCGGCATCTGTGATTCCGCGCTTGACGGGCTTGTCACCACGGCCGTTCGGATGATGGACAATGTGGTCGACGTATCGAGGTTCCCGCTCGAGGCACAGGCGAATGAGGCGCGGGCAAAACGACGGATCGGGCTGGGAGTGACCGGGCTGGCCGACGCACTGATCATGTGTGGACTGAATTACGGGTCCGAAGAGGCCACGCATCAGACTGAACGCTGGCTGCGCCGGATCGCGCATTCAGCTTACCGCGCCTCGGCGCGTCTTGCTGCCGAGAAGGGAGCCTTTCCGCTCTTTGATGCTGACGCTTACCTGGCGGGTGGTCTGCTGAGGCACCTTGATGAAGATGTTCGTGACCTGATCCGCCAAAACGGCATCAGGAACGCATTGCTGACCTCGATAGCTCCAACCGGAACGATCTCGCTCTGCGCCGGCAATGTGTCGTCCGGCATCGAACCGGTTTTCGCGTTCAGCTATACGCGCAAGGTGTTGCAGAAGGACGGCACGAAGTCCGACGAGGAGGTTGTTGACTACGCCGTGCAGATGTGGCGCGACCGTTTCGGCGACAGGGAACTGCCGGACTGTTTCGTAAATGCGCAGACGCTGCTGCCGGAGCACCATGTGCGGATGCAGGCCGCGGCGCAGAATTGGGTGGATTCATCGATTTCCAAAACGATCAACTGCCCCGAGAACATCGAGTTCGACGCGTTTGCGGATGTCTACATGAAGGCGTTCGAGTCCGGCTGCAAAGGCTGTACGACATATCGTCCAAATGAGGTGACCGGCTCCGTGCTCAGTGTCAGCGAGGCGAGCGAGTCATTGCCGCAGGCTGACCGCGGCGCGGAAGTTGTCTATATCTCGGAGCCGCTGGAGCGGCCACAGGCATTGGAGGGAAATACATACAAGCTGAAATGGCCGGACAGCGAACATGCGATCTACATCACGCTGAACGACATTGCAGTGAATGGGCGACGACGGCCGTTTGAGGTCTTCATTAATTCCAAGAACATGGAGCACTATGCCTGGACGGTGGCGCTGACGCGGATGATCTCGGCGGTGTTTCGCCGCGGAGGCGACGTGTCGTTCGTCGTCGAGGAACTCAAGGCCGTGTTTGATCCGCGAGGCGGTGCCTGGGTTAACGGACAGTACATTCCGTCGATTCTTGCGGCGATCGGCGGTGTGATCGAAGGCCATCTGGTCGCGATCGGATTCCTTCAGGGAAAGGGTATGGGGCTGAAGTCCGACCCCAAGGCGTCGATTGCCCGTCTTGGTGGCCGTCGCAGTCGGGCGTGCTCTTCCTGCGGCAGTCTTGAGGTGCAGATGATGGAAGGCTGCCTGACCTGCGCGAACTGCGGGTACTCCAAGTGCGGCTGAGCCCGCACCGAAGGCAGGGCGGATGTAACGACCGGAAGAATTTTGTTAAACGGAACAACTAGCCCTAACCTCTGGCGTTGAGTGGATTCGGCTGATTGAGGTCGAAACGCACGGGATATGTTGTTTCGACCTCTTGGTTGGCGCTGTCTCTCAAGATGAAAATTACGCTCCTTGCGGATCGACGCTTACGGAAATCGAGTCGGTTTCTCATGCCGCTGCCACCGAATTCGTAAAAGGGCCGCTTGTGGAACTGGGCGCGTCAAAAGGCTGCAAGCGTGTG
>JAJEAY010000252.1 GCA_022824145.1 Rhodobacter sp.
CCACGCAGGCGGAAAGCTTGAGGGCGGGATCAGGTTTGTCATGCATACCGAGTTCCAGCCAGCCGGCGACCAGCCGACCGCAATCGCTGAACTCTCCCAGGGCATTCGTGACGGAGAGCAGAACCAGGTTCTCCTTGGCGCAACAGGGACCGGAAAGACATACACGATGGCCAAGGTCATCGAGGAAACCCAGCGCCCGGCGATAGTTCTGGCCCCGAACAAGACGCTCGCGGCCCAGCTATACGGCGAGTTCAAGGGGTTCTTTCCCGAAAACGCCGTCGAGTATTTCGTCAGCTACTACGACTACTACCAGCCGGAAGCCTACGTGCCGCGTTCGGACACCTATATCGAGAAGGAGTCCCAGATAAACGAACAGATCGACCGGATGCGCCACTCCGCCACAAGAGCGCTTCTGGAACGCGACGACGTCATAATCGTGGCATCGGTCAGCTGCATCTACGGAATTGGCTCGGTCGAGACCTACGGCGCCATGACGCAGGATCTTGCTGTCGGCAAATCCTACGACCAGCGTCAAGTCATGGCGGACCTCGTCGCCCAGCAGTACCGACGGAATGACCAGGCGTTCCAGCGCGGCTGTTTCCGCGTACGCGGTGACGTCCTTGAGATTTTCCCCGCACACCTCGAGGACCGTGCCTGGCGGATGTCGTTCTTCGGTGAGGAACTGGAATCAATTACGGAATTCGATCCGCTTACCGGCCGGAAAACCAACCGGTTTGACCGAATCCGCGTCTACGCCAACAGTCACTACGTGACTCCAAGGCCAACGCTCCAGCAGGCCATCATCAACATCAAGAAGGAGCTCCGCCAACGGCTTGACCAACTGGTGTCCGAAAAAAGATTCCTCGAAGCACAGCGCCTTGAGCAGCGCACCAACTTCGATCTTGAGATGCTGGAAACCACCGGATCCTGCAGCGGAATCGAGAATTACTCCCGATACCTAACCGGTCGCCGTCCCGGCGAGCCGCCTCCCACGCTCTTTGAGTTCATCCCCGACCACGCAATCGTGTTCGCCGACGAGTCGCATGTGTCCGTCCCCCAGATCGGCGGCATGTACCGAGGCGACTACCGCCGCAAGTTCACACTCGCGGAACATGGCTTCCGCCTGCCGTCCTGCATGGACAACCGCCCGCTCAAGGCGGAAGAATGGAACGCAATGCGTCCCCAGTCGATTTTCGTTTCCGCGACCCCCGCTGGGTGGGAACTTGAGCAGACCGGCGGTGTATTCACCGAACAGGTAATTCGCCCCACTGGACTCGTGGATCCTCAAATCGACGTCCGCCCGGTCGAGACACAGGTCGATGACCTTCTGGACGAAATCCGCAAAGTCGCGGAACGGGGCGACCGCACTCTTGTCACCACCCTCACCAAGCGCATGGCGGAGGATCTGACCGAATACCTGCACGAGCAGGGAATCCGTGTCCGCTACATGCATTCAGACATAGATACGCTTGAGCGCATCGAGATACTTCGCGATCTCAGGCTTGGCGCCTTCGACGCGCTTGTTGGAATCAACCTGCTGCGTGAAGGACTCGACATTCCGGAATGCGGGCTTGTCGCGATTCTTGACGCCGACAAGGAAGGATTCCTGCGTTCCGAAACGTCCTTGATTCAGACAGTCGGCCGTGCGGCCCGAAACGTTGAAGGACGCGTCATCATGTATGCGGACCGCATCACCGGTTCCATGGACCGCGCTCTCAGGGAAACCGAGCGCCGCCGCGCTAAGCAGGTCGCTTACAACGAAGCCAACGGCATCACGCCGGAGACTGTCAAGAAAAACGTCGAAGACATTCTGGCTGGCCTTTACAAAGGCGACACCGATTTGGCGCGGGTTACCGCGACGGTTGAGAAGCCGATGATCGGCGGCAATCTCCAGGCGCATCTGGACGCGCTGCGCCGCGACATGACCAAGGCTGCGGAAAACCTTGAATTCGAGGAAGCCGCAAGGCTGCGCGACGAGATCAAGCGGCTGGAGGCGGTTGACCTCGCCGTCCATGACGACCCGATGGCGCGCCAGAGCGCGATCGAGGCGGCGAGTTCGACCGTTTCCGGCAGATCCACCTCGGGACGGCCGGGACAGCGGGCCGGAAAAGCACGGAAGAAAAAACGCTGACCGACGGCTTTGCGGCCAGCGAACGCGGGAAATCCCTTTACGGACACATGTGAATGGAGCAGCCCAACGGCGAGATCATTGGTCACCCGAAACCGTCGCCGTTGACCGCCGAACGGCTGCTGCAGGCGCAGAAACAGGCAGAGACGAAAAGCGGCTCGGCCCGGCAGGAACAGGCTGTTCGGACGCCCAGCGCTGCCCGCTTCAATGCGATACGAACGGCCAATGCACCGGCGCATTCCGCAGTAACCGTCCGTCCCGGTCAAAGTCGCTGTCAGCGTTGAATGGCCAAAGTTCCCGTCTATCCAAAGTGGCCATGACATTTGCCTGGTCCGCAATCACCCCCTTCAGCCGCGCTTCAAGATCTGCCTTCTCCCGTCCCTCGAAATATCCGTGAACGCCATGCACGAGAACCGGTTCGCAGATATCGAGTCCGCAGTAACGCAGGGCATAGGCAATGGGCCACAGCAGAAACCGGACGTTTCCTTCCTTGCCGTCTGGCCCGCACCCGGCCCCGGTGGCACCGGTCGAGACACAGAACAGCGCGCGTTTTCCGAGGCACCTTCCCCTGTCGAACCTGTGGTCAACGTCATGCAGCCGTCCATGCACCAGGATCCGGTCGAACCAGCCCTTCAGCACCGCGGGCGGTCCGAACCACCACATCGGGAAATGAAACACCAGCCGGTCAGCCCATTCCACATCGGCAACAAGGCCGGCGATGTCCGTCGGAACCTGTTGGGTCTCCTGCGCCTTCAGCGGATCGAACGGGCCATCAGTGCCATAGAGTTCGCCCCGCTCCACTGGGTCGAATCCAATTCCGCACAGATCCCTGAAACGCACTGAATCACCCGCAGCCATGCCTCCTGACACCGAAGCCCGGGCCCAGTCGGCACCGAACGACGTGGGTTCCGGGTGGGCAAGTACGACCAGAGAATTCGCCATGGGCTATTGACCAAGTCCCAGCGTTTCCAGATGCGCTACGGCTTCCTGTACCCGCCCAAATTCCCTGATCTCCACGATCAGGTGCGGATCGGCCTTGACTCTGGAGAGTGCTGCGAAGACCGCATGGAACGGAATGTTTCCCTCGCCGGGAACCCAGTGCCGGTCGGCATAGCCGTCTGTGTCCTGCAGGTGTATGTGCCCCAGCATCCCGCCGGCCGACGACACAAATCGGTCTGGCGATGGGGCGCCGGCCATCGCATGCGCCCAGTTTGCATGGCCGACGTCAACCGACAGCTTCAGGGACGGACTGGCAGCCGCTTCGATGACTGCGGCGCGATGGGCCGGGTCTACATCCTTGATGTTTTCCAGCACCAGAACGGTTCCCGTTTCCTCGGCGCGCTTCAGAGCGGGGGAGAGCGTATCGAGGATGGCGGCAAGACGCTGTTCGAGTCCGTTCGGCATTTCTTCGAGATTGTGGGCGTCCCATTGGTCGAACGGTGAATGCACCACCATCCAGACGGCGCCAAGTTCGGCGCAGACATCGAGCGCCTGATCGAGGCGTGCCTGCACCGTGCTGCGAACGTCCGGATCCTTTGTGTCGAGTCCGAATCCCGAATACGGGCCATGAATTCCAAGTCGTCCGTTCCATCCTTCAAGACACGTCTTCGCCATGTCGATGACGCCCTGAGGCGACCTGAGCACGTCAGCCAAACAGAATTCAGGCAGTTCGATGTCGCGGTTCTTTTCGAACAGCCAGTCGCGGTTTCGGCCAAGGTCCAGTACGCTGAGTTGGGCACCGATTACGGGCAGGTCGGCCATTCTGTGATTCCTTTGTTCCGACCGAATTATCCGGGGGAACCAGCGAACCGCAAGCGCGGGCGGCACGCGCTGCCATGACATCTGCCAACCGGTATTCGGGCATTCCTTCGAAGAAACCGGTCTGCATCCCAAGTGTCGCACTCGGTGGACACCTGCGCGGTTCAGGGTCTGTTTGGCGGTGATCCCTTGCCGCTGCGGTCGTGCCGTGCGCAAAGCCGGATCAATGCCACGCGCAGTATCTTCACAGTCTTCCCTGAAACGATGGAATCGCACGGCCATGAAGCTGCTGTGGCAGAGGTCGTCGGAACCAGCGTATTCCGGCAATCCGGCAAGGAATTCGAGCAGCAGGGGCCTGTTCCGCATGAGCCTGACAAAGCCCGCAGAGGTACGGACCTTGCCCCCGCCATTGATGCCGTCACCGCGTCGTCGCGGTGCGTTCAGGAGAATTGATTGTTCTTCGGGAATCCATATGGCGGTCGGCTGCCAGCACTCGCCCGCTTCGCCTTCCACTGGGACATATCGGCCTGATGGCGTGTCTTTCCCCCGCCCATCGACCAGGTCAGCCCATGACTGAATTCAAATGTAACGGCGTCTGAAAGACCGTCCTCGAACCCCAACGTCCGCTGCTTGCCCTTTGCCTTGCTGTATTTCTGCAGCCGCACTCCCTTGCCACGGGACATTTCCGGCAGCTCATCCGCCGCGAACGCCAGGAACCTGCCACTGCTGCTGACGACCGCGATATGGTCACCCTCGACGGGCTTGCAGACCCGCGCGGCATCTCCGTCAGGAAGATTCAGGACCTGCTTTCCGTTTCGTGTCTGTGCCACTACGTCATCTTCCGCCACGATGAACCCGTTCCCTGCGGCCGAGGCCACCAGCAGCTTTCGCCCCGGCCTGTTGATGAAGAGCGCTACGATGTCGGCCTCGTTCGGAAGATCGACCATAAGGCGCACCGGTTCACCCATGCCTCGGCCTCCGGGGAGATTTGACGCCGAAAGCGTGTAGAACCTGCCATTCGTTCCGAAGACCAGCAGCCTGTCTGTGGTCTCGGCATGAATGAAGTGCCGGCCTTCGTCTCCGTCCCTGAACTTCAGTTCCTGGTCGGGAGAGATGTGTCCCTTCATTGCCCTGATCCAGCCCATCCTGGAACAGACCACGGTGATCGGCTCGCGCTCGACCATCGCCTCAAGGGGCACGTCCGCGACCTCTGCCGCCTCAGCGAACTGGGTTCGGCGGGCGCCGCCTCTGGAGTCCTTTCCGAACTTCTTCCGGACCTCGCGCACCTGTTCGGAGATCCGGGCTTTCTGAAGCTCCCCGTCTTCGAGCAGATCCTCTATTTCGGCGCGTTCCCGCATCAGGTCGTCACGCTCCTGGCGAAGCTCCATTTCCTCAAGTCTCCGCAACGACCTGAGGCGCATGTTCAGGATTGCGTCAGCCTGCGCTTCCGAAAGCGCATTGGCATCGGAGTCCGCTGCAGGCGGGCTGATATAGTCATCCTCCGAGTCCGCGCGCGTGAAGCTGCGCGACCAGTCTTCGCGCATCAGCGCAGCCTTGGGACTGTCATCATAGCGGATGATTTCAATCACGCGGTCAAGATGCAGAAACGCGACAATGAATCCTTCGAGCACTTCGAGCCGCAGATCGATCTTTCCGAGCCGGTACCGTGCCCTGCGCAGCAAAACCTCACGCCGATGATCGAGCCACGCGCGCAGAACTTCCTTGAGTGAGCAGACCTTCGGCGTCCGGCCATCGACAAGCACGTTCATGTTGAGGCTGAACCTGATCTCAAGCTCCGAATTCCGGTAGAGCATGTTCATCAGGACATCGGGATCGACGTTTTTCGACCTTGGCTCAAGTACAAGCCTGATGTCATCCGCGCTCTCGTCACGGACATCCGCCAGGATCGGAACCTTCTTGTTCTGGATGAGTTCCGCGATTCGCTCGATCAGCTTCGCCTTTTGCACCTGGTAGGGCATTTCGGTGACGACGATCTGCCACTGGCCCCGGCCCAGCGTCTCGATCTCGTGCTTGGCCCGCAGACGGAACGCGCCCCGACCGCTTCGATAGGTCTGCGCGATGCTGTCCCGTGGCTCAACGATCACGCCTCCGGTCGGAAAGTCAGGCCCCTGGACGAAATTCAGCAGGGTGTCATCTCGGGCATCAGGCGACTTGATCAGGTGGAGGCAGGCGTCGCAAAGCTCCCCGATGTTATGCGGCGGAATGTTTGTCGCCATGCCCACGGCAATGCCGCTCGCGCCGTTCGCAAGCAGATTCGGAAAGGTCGCGGGCAGAACGACCGGTTCCTGCAGAGTTCCGTCGTAATTGTCCCGAAAGTCGACGGCATCCTCGTCCAGGCCTTCCATCAGGGCCTCGGCCGCGTCCATCATCCGCGCCTCGGTATAGCGGCTCGCCGCCGCGTTGTCGCCGTCGATGTTTCCGAAATTCCCCTGCCCGTCGACCAGCGGATAGCGCACGCTGAATTCCTGGGCCAACCGCACCATGGCGTCGTAGATCGCCGCGTCGCCGTGCGGATGGTAGTTTCCCATCACATCGCCGCTGATCTTGGCAGACTTGCGGAACCCCCCGTTTGATCCGAGCCGGAGTTCCCGCATCGCGTAAAGAATGCGTCTATGCACTGGTTTGAGGCCATCGCGCGCGTCCGGAAGCGCCCGGTGCATTATGGTTGACAGAGCATAGGTCAGGTATCGGTCGCCGATGGCGCGACTCAGGGGCTCAAGGCTCTCGTGAGCCTTGATATTGGGGTCATCGGTGAGACTGCTCATAGATACTGCAATAGCATCTACGCCAAAGCGCAGGCAAGAGCCGTGCCACTGGAACATGTCCGACTGAACGGATCCAGATCCCGATGGAAGGATACTGGCTGGCGTTGAGCATCTGCCGGGAGCAGCAGACAAATGGCACGGATTTGGCCGGGAAAGGTCCGATCAACGCCCTTCAGTAGGAATAGACCGGTCCCCATTCGTTGCCCCAGACACTGCGCCAGTATCGGGTCAGCATTGAATTCTGGATCGGCTGCCCTCCCCGCCAGAGATCAGCCTCCTTCCTTGAATGCCGCTCGAAGAACGCATCGATTCGCGCGGACAGTTCAGCAACCGTCCTGGAATGCACCGGGTCATTCGCCAGATTCCGGGTCTCATCGGGATCTTTGGCCACATCGAACAGGGCATCCGGAAGTTCAGGAGATCCATCCCGCCGGAAACGCTTGAAGAACGCCCATCGCGGCGTGCGGATAACGCGGGTCTCTTCCTGTTCCGAGAATACCTCGTCATCGCCCCAGCTGCGGATTTCCTCGCCACGGAGCAGAGGCGCGAAAGACCGGCTAGGCCCGCCCCTGTCAAATTCCGCGCCAACATAGTCAAGGATTGTCGCATGGAGATCCATGTTCGAAACATGAAGGCCGGACCGGCCGGACGGCAATGCGCCAGCGCGATGAGCGATCAGGGGAACCGAGTGCGCCGCAAGGTGAAGGTTTGACGGATAGGTCGACGCGCCGTGGCCCCAGAATCCATGATGGCCCAGCGAAAGTCCGTGATCGGCGGTGAAAAGAACCAGCGCGTCCGGAGCGGCTGACAGAATGCGTCCCACTGCGTCGTCAACCATGCTGATCTGGCTGTAATAGTTGCGCAGGGATGGGAGGTGGTTCGGGGCGCGGACCAGCATCGAGAAATCGAGCCCGCCTCCGCTTTCGGATCTGATCATGTCATAGTTGGCGACCGCTTCGGCTGAAACGCCCATACGCGGAACAGACTCCATCGGGCAGCGGTCATATCGATCCGAATAACGGTTTCGCACGCCGTCATTGGTCGCAGGCCAGTGACCGTAAGGCGCGGGATATGGAACAAACGCAAAGAATGGCCCGTCATCCCTGCCGATGAACTCAAGCGCCTTGTCGGTGAAGAAATCCACCGCATGTCCCCGGTGCACGTAGCGCTCTCCGTTTTCCGTGATCCGGTTACCGTAGAATGACCGGACATGCCCGTGCTCCATCGTCACCCAATCATCCCAGCCGGCACCCGGTGTTTCGGATTCCCCAAGATGGTACTTTCCGAATATTCCGGTTCTGTAACCATGCGCCTTGAGACTTTCGGGAAGGGTCCGGTGTCCTTGAAGAGCATGCCATTCCGAGGGCCAGTCTTCGGCGTTTCGGTCATCGATCCATGAATGTACCCCGTGCTGTGACGGCAGCAGTCCAGTCAGTACCGAAGCTCGGCAGGGCGAGCAGAACGCGTTCGGACAGAAAGCACGGTCAAAGCGCAGTCCGGACTCAGCCATGGCATCGAGGTTCGGACTCTCGATCTCGGAATTGCCATAGCAGCCCAGCGTCGCGGCCTGCTGGTTATCGGACATAATGAGAATGACATTGGGACGGCTCAATTCCTCGGTCCTTTTGTGACGATTCTTCTTGACGCGCCTATGGAAACTGAACTTGAATTCGGATTCAAGAAACGAGCGAGACATGAATAGCACAGATGCTTGACACAGTCCTGCCCAAACAGCGCCGCAGCCGCGCCCGCCGCGAATGCATTATCGATCTGGGCGCACGGCTGCTGAACGAGCGAGACCTGGAAGAGATCTCGGTCGTGGAACTCACGCGGGCGCTTGGCTGTTCCACAGGGTCCTTCTACACATGTTTTGCCGACAAGACGGCCTTTTTCATCGAAGTGCAGCGCCGGGTCAGCGCAGGACTCGACGCCCGGATACAGGCGGAGTTCGAGACAGCGGACCTGTCAGACATGCCTGCGGCGAAGCGGCTGGCGCTCTGCGTGGAATTCACCCTGGCATACTTTCGTTCGCATGGCGGTCTCATCCGCTGCGCACTGCGCTACGAGCATCGGATTCCCGACGCCTGGGCGCCAAACAGAGCGTCGGCTCAACGGATCGCCGACGCCGTCGCGGCTGGCCTGGAACCGGACACCGCCCGGCGAATACGAATCGCGGTCCAGCTTGCGTTCGGGGCCATGGTCAATGCACTGATGCACGATCCGGGGCCGCTGCGGCTTCGGGATCCTAGTTTCGCGGACGAGATCATCGAAGCGCTGACACCCTATCTCAACGAGGCAGGGCTTCGGCCTGCCCAACCATTCCACAAACAGGGAGAACACATATGAAAATCCTGATCACATCGGCATTGGCGATCGGCATGGGGCTAGTATCGGCACATGCGAAAGAACTGCGCCTGAGCGCGGCGCCGCCGCCGAATACGCCATGGGGCCAGATCACGCAGAAATTCGTCGACCGGATCACCGAGATCTCAGGCGGCGAACTGACGGTCACCGCGTATATGGGATCGAAGCTCGGCGGCGAACAGGACATCATAAAGCAGATCGCGCGCGGAAGGGTTGACCTCGGCGTGATGTCCAACACCGCCGTCTCCCTTGTCGTGCCGGAATTCGGGCTTCTTGCTTCGCCTTACGCCTTTGACAGCGCGGAGCAGTTCGACTGCGTTGCGGATGACCATCTTCTCGACACCTACGGCGAGGAATTCGAAGCGGCCGGGCTCCGCACGCTGAGCTGGATGGAGGTTGGATTCCAGGTCATCTTTTCGAAGAATCCGCTCAGGACGCCTGCGGAATTCGCTGGCGTAAAGGTGCGCACCGCGCCATCGGTAACCGACACATTGTTCATTGATCGCACCGGTGCAACGACTGTCCCCTTAAGCCCTGCCGACACCATCCCCGCGCTCAAGACAGGGCAAGTCGACGCTGGCACCCAACTCTCCGTATTCGGAATTGTCACGGGATATCCGGCAGTGGCCCCGAACATCGTGCTGACCCGGCACCAGCATCAGGTGGGCGGAATCATAATTTCCAAACGCACCTGGGACGGCTTGAGCGACCAGGAAAGGCGGTGGATCGAGGAAGCGGCGCCGATCTTTCTTGAGCTTCGCGGAATGATCCGCGGCGCTGAGGGCGCGCTTCTGCAGAAAGCGGCCAGCGAAGGCGCGACGGTCATAGAGTTGACCGAAGACGAACTGGCTGAGTGGAAGGCCCTGGCTGCTCCGGCTCAGGAGGAAATACTGGTCGAAATGGGCGCCGCGGCGGCCGCGAAATGGGAACAGATCCAGGGCGCGAAGGCGCAGTGTTCCTGATCCTGTGTCGAAACGAATTCTCTCCGGCCTAAGGCTGGTGGAATCCATCATGGCGACAGCCGCATACGCGGCTGTCGCACTGCTTCTAATGGCCGATGTCATCGGCCGGGAACTGCTGGGCACCTCATTGTTCGGAGCGCAGCAGATTGCCGTCTACGGCGCAATTCTGGCAGGCTTCCTCGGCCTTTCCCTCGCAACATCCGACAACAGCCACCTGCGCCCTGGATTCATGGATTTCGTGTTTCAACGTCATGAAAGGCGCATCAACCAGGTGGCGGACGGACTTTCGGCAGCGTTCTTTTTGGCGGCGGCCTTCATAGCCTGGACATTCGTAGCCATATCGATGGAGGCGGGCGACCGGGCGCCTGTACTATATTTCACTGTCTGGCCCCTGCAGCTCGTCATTCCCTATGCATTCGTCTCGACAAGCCTCAAGCATTTCATCTTTGCGCTTCGGCCGGATCTGAAGCCCGAGCCCCACGCCGGGGTCGGTTAGGCGGATGGCGGCTGTCGTTCTGCTCCTGCTGGTGCTGACGGCGCTTGCGCTGCGCCAGAACATCATCGTGATCCTGCTTGGCGCGGCGGCTTACGTGCATCTGGTCTGGGGAGACGGGCGCCTTGAATACCTGGCCGAGGACATCTGGATCTCGCTGGACAATGCGCTGCTGCTGGCGATTCCGATGTTCCTCCTTGCAGGAAACGTAATGACACGCGGGTCGATCGCACAGCGGCTGATTGACCTTGCGGTATGTCTCACCCGACCCTTGCCTGGCGGATTGGCCGTCGCCACGATTCTGTCCTGCGCGATCTTCGCGGCCATCTCCGGATCCTCTCCGGTGACCCTCCTGGCGGTGGGAACGATCATGTTTCCTGCGCTTCTGCGAAACGGGTACCCAAAGCGGTTCGCTCTCGGCGCGCTCACTTCCGGTGGAACGCTTGGCATCATCATTCCCCCATCAATTCCATTGATCCTTTATGGAATCGTGACCGAGACCTCGATCGCGGACCTGTTCATCGCCGGAATCATTCCGGGATTGATGATCGCAACGGCGCTGGCCGGATATTCCTTTTGGGTAAACAGGAACATGCCATCCAGCCGCTTCGACATAAGGGAGTTTACGACTGCGGCAGCGCGTGGCGGCTGGTCGGCGCTGCTTCCGGTCATCCTGCTTGGCGGAATCTATTCCGGGTATTTCTCGGTGACGGAAGCCGCTGCGGTAGCCTTGGTCTACGCACTGTTCGTGGAAATTTTCGTTCACCGCGAACTGCGCCTGATCGATTTCTATCATACGGCGGTCGACACGGCCAAGCTCCTGGGAATGCTATTCCCGATTGTCGCGGTCGCCCTGTCGCTCAAGACCATCCTGACAATCGAGGAAATCCCGGACCAGCTCGCTCTGTGGATTTCGTCAATGACCGACAGCCGCATCGCATTTCTGCTCGCCATCAATCTGCTTCTTCTGATTGTCGGCTGTCTGTTTGACGTGATTTCGGCGATCCTGATACTGGCTCCTCTGCTGATGGTTCCGGCGCTGGCTTACGGCATCGATCCCATTCATTTGGGGATCATCATGGCGATCAACCTCGAGATCGGGTTCCTTACCCCACCCCTTGGCCTGAACCTGATTGTTGCGATGACGGCCTTCCGGGAGGGATTTCTGGACATATGCCGCGCCGTGCTCCCCTTTGTGGCCGTGATTTTTGCAGTCCTGATGGTGGTGACATTCGCCCCAGCGACGACTCTGTTCCTGCTTCGGTAGCTCGCCCATACGTTGCCTGCCTTTTGATCGACCTGCGCAAGGCAGTCCAAAGCTCTTGATCGGGAGGCGTCGCGTCGCGCCATGTAAGGGGAATTATATACGTAGGTAGCATCATGCCGCCTCCGCATTGATTTCACGGGTCACAGGGGTCGGCAACCCGAACGCCCCTCGCCGTGCAGACGCGCCAATCCCGGACGCCTCGTGTCTCCCGAAAAAGCCCGGAAAGGCTTTCTCAAGGATGTTCTTCGCCGCATTTGTGTCGGCATGTGCCGCGTGCCCGCAGGCAACGCAGATGAAATCGTCCCGAGTTCTGCGGTTCGCGGTCTCAACCGCGCCGCACTCGTGGCATGTTCGCGACGTGTAAGGAGCGGGAACGCTGACAACGCTCGCCGCCTTGTATTCCAGCATTCCTTGGAGCGCAGTCCACCCCGTGTTCAGGATGACGCGGTTCAGTCCGGCCTTCTGCGGCACGTTGGTTCCGGGATCTTCGACCGTCCCTTTCGCCGTCCTCGTCATCCCCTTGACGTTCAGTTTCTCGACCACGACCGTTCCCGCCTTGGCGGCGAGTTCCTTGCTCGCATGGTGATGCCAATTGTGCCGCCTGTTCGCGATCTTGCGGCGAACCCTTGCGACCTGGTTCTTCGCCTTCTCGCGCCTCTTGCTGCCTTTCCGGCGTTTCGACATGCGGCGCTGCAGCCGTTGGGCCTTGGCGTCCAGCAACGCCATGTCCGGCATGACATGGATTTCCCCGTCGCTGTCGGCCACCTGCCCTGCATTGCGGTCCAGGCCGACGATGTGGCCATTGTCTGCCGGTTCTTCAACCTACGGCGTAGCAGACGATGGCCTGCCACTTGCCCGCATGACGCTTCAGGACTGCGGAGACGGGCTTTCCATCGGGATACGGGTTCCCGCCCTTGCGGCGGACCGCGAGTGCGCCAAAGCCAGGAATGTGCAGCGTTCCGTCGCGCACCTTCACCTGTTCCGCTATGCCGATACTGTTGAAGAACACCCTGCCCCTGAACTCGGGGAAGCCCGGTTTCCGCCCCGATTCCATACGGCGAAAGAAGTGCTGGAACGCGCCGTCAAGCCGCTTGAGCGTCCCGCGCTGCACCTGAACCGGGCATTCGGCCATTTCAGGGATGTCGCGTCGGCATTCCGTCAGACCCTTGCATTGGTCAAAGTATGTCCGGCCCTTTCCGGTCTTTCGGTAGAAGTCGATCCGTTCTTCAAGAGCGGCGTTGTAAAGCTGGCGCTGCGCTTTCAGCGTCATTTCGAGCCACCGCCAGTTTTCGCGGGTCTGCGGCAGAAGCCGATAGACAACCTGCCTGTGAGTCTTGATAATGGCCATGTGGTCGCTCCTGCGTGAGCGTTTGGGGACAGGGTGTGTTCAGCACCCTCCCACACGCCATAGCATAAAGGAACGAAACAGCAACACTTTTCTGACCAGTCGCTAGTCAACTATATAATTCCCAATGTAAGCATGAAGATCATCGGCTCGGATACGGCGGTGCCGACCGATCTTCGCGAACGGAATTTTGCCTTCTTCCAACAGCTTCACCAGAAACGGGCGAGACACGTTCAAAACGTCAGCAGCCTGCTGCGTCGTCAGTTGCTCGGTGACGGGAATCAAGAAAAAGCCACGCCTGCTCGAGATGAGACTCAACACGTCCAGCAAAGATTTTGTCAGCGCAGGCGCCAGACCCACGGTTTGGACCTCTCCTTCTTCCAGAGCAAACGAAAGCTTCGTTGATCCATCTTCCTCGACTTGGGAAGCGACGATCGATTCGATCTGTCTGGCACTCTTGATCTCGTCCTCGCTGGGCAAACGATCCAAAAACGCTCCTTTCCCTCGGGCACTCATCCTATTGCTCCGTCTCTCTCTTCTGCGGCTTTGGTATAGAGCGTCCCTTATTCGAATCAATCGAAATATTCGCATTTATCGAAAAGCCGTACAACGAACTGAAGACCGGACCGGGAATATGAAGTCCAGAAACTATGTTCGTCTCGCCGTTGAACGGGATCCTCTGCGACTCCGGCGGTTTCGACCGTGGCAAAAACGTTTGCTCAAGGAAAATCCTGCGACATGCGGCTGGCTGGCTGGATCCCCGTAGAGACCTCGCCGTCAATCCCTGATCGCCGCTTCCCGGGATTTTGCCATGACGCAGAGAAGTTCAAACATGATCGACACGCCTAGAAAGGCAGTGCCGCCCGATGGATCAAATGGAGGAGACACCTCGACAAGATCGGCGCCCACGATGTCCAGTCCATCCAGAAGCCGGGCCACCAGCAGCGCCTCGAACGAGTTCGGTCCCCCCACTTCCGGAGTTCCTGTTCCAGGCGCGAACGACGGATCCACGAAATCAATGTCGTAGCTTACGTAGGTCGGTTCGTCGCCTGCGATTTCCCGCGCTTCCGCCATAACGTCTTCCGGCCCGCGCGAGAAGTATTCCTCGATGGGAATCACCCTGATCCCCACCGACTTCGCGAAGTCCCTGTCCTCCATGTCGTAAGCCGTTCCGCGGATTCCGATCTGAACCACCCGCTTTGGATCAAGAAGACCTTCCTCCACCGCCCGCCGGAACGGCGTGCCATGGGTATATTTCGTCCCGCCGAAATATGAGTGAAACAGGTCAGTGTGACTGTCGAAATGCACCATTCCCAAGGGACGGCGTCTGGCAAGCGAGCGCAGCACCGGCAGGCTGAGGAGATGGTCTCCACCCGCTGTCAGCGGCCGGATGTCCGCTTCCGTAACCTGATCATAGAACGACGTGATCCGGTCCATCGAATCCGGGATGTCTGCCGGATTCGGCCCGACATCGCCGAGATCCGCGCAATTGGCAGCCTCGTAAGGTCGGACTCCCGTCGCCGCGTTTTCTGCCCGAATCATCGTGGACAGGTCACGAAGCTGTCTTGGTCCATGCCTTGGTCCCGGCCGGTTTGTCGTACCGCTGTCCCATGGAATACCGATCAGCCCGATATCAACGTCCCGGATTCTGACATCGCTCAAGCCGATATGCGGCAGCCGCATGAATGTTGGAATCCCCGCGAATCGCGGCAGATCCATACCGGATACCGGCTGAAAGAAATCGTCACTCATTGCTGACCCTCCCTGTCACGACACTGTCATGAATGACCTGACCGCCGCCAAGCCGTTCGAACGCGCCACCCGAACAAGCGAGCATTCCCTTGCCACTCTCATGTCAGCGCATAGATCCGAATCCAATCTGGGCAGAACCGCCTGCATCGCCGCTCACCCGGAAATGGATCACGGAGGACATGTGCGCAGCCATCTCAGCGATAGCGGCTGAGGTCCGGCACACCTTTATCGTGGAGTCTCCAGGATTCGGAACGAACAGCGGAATCCTGGATGAGTCCCTTGAGATCATGTTCTTCCAAACAGCCGCTCGATGTCTTTCAGTTTCAGTTCCACATAGGTGGGTCGGCCATGATTGCATTGGCCGGAATGAGGAGTCGCCTCCATTTCGCGCAGGAGCGCGTTCATTTCCTCCGCACCCATTCGGCGGCCGGAGCGCAAAGAACCATGGCAGGCCATGCGCGACAGAACCGCATCGATACGTTCCTTGACTGCAGTGCTGTCGCCAAGGTCGCGCAGTTCGTCCAGCACGTCTTGAAGCATCGCCGCAGCATCCGTTGTGCCGAGTATGGCCGGTGTCTCTCTCACGGCCAGTGCGTTTCCTCCGAATCTCTCGATCACCAAGCCCAGCCGAGCCAGGTCGTCTGCCACTTCCAGAAGCAGAGATGCATTCTCTTCGGACATTTCGACGATTTCAGGGATCAGAAGTGCCTGTGAAGCCACACGCTGCCCAGCCATCTGTCCCTTCAGTTTCTCGTATACCAACCGCTCATGGGCAGCGTGCTGGTCGACGATCACCAATCCGTCGCCGGTTTGGGCAATGATATAGTTTTCGTGTATCTGGGCCCGCGCCGCGCCCAGTGGATTGGAAGATGCCTCGTCAACCGCCGCCGGTTCCACCTCCTCGATGCGACCGGATACAGTGACTGATTCTTCGAACAGAGGGTCGGACCGTTCCTGCCGCCGAGGAAACGCGGGCCTCGGCGACATGTCCATTTGGTAGACCCGGGCACGGCCTTCGGATGCAGGCCGAATCGCCTCCAGTGTTGCATCCGCCACCGTGGTTGAAGCGCGGTGCCCTGCATCCGTCAGCGCACTGCGCAGTCCCGATACGATCAGCGATCGTGCGGAAGCCGGGTTTCTGAATCTCACCTCAGCTTTGGAAGGATGCACGTTCACGTCAACCATCTGCGGATTGCAGTCGATGAACAACGCCGCCACCGGATGCCGGTCACGGCTGAGGAAATCGGAGTAAGCGGCCCGGAGAGCGCCGAACAGAGTCCGGTCCAGAACAGGCCGTCCGTTAACGAAGAAATACTGGGAGACCGCCCGTCCGCGGGAATACGTGGGCAGCGCCGCAAAGCCCGTCAGGCGCAGCCCTTCACGGGAGAAGTCAACTGGCACCGCGTTGTCGGTGAAGTCCGGCCCCAGAATGCATGCCAGCCGACCGCGAAGCGAGTTGGTGAAGTCCCCGGTTTCAGGGTCGGTGCGCAGAACCAGCCTGCCCTCTCCACCCCGTGAAACGTCACGCAGGGTAAATCCCACCTGCGGTTCGGCCATCGCAAGGCGCTTGACTACATCAAGGATGGCCTGACCCTCAGCCCGGTCCGAGCGAAGGAATTTCAGCCTCGCCGGCGTTGCGAAGAACAGATCCCGCAATTCAACCACAGTTCCGCCGTTCAGGGCTGCCGGAATCGGGTCATCCTGCCGACCGCCGGTTACCGAAATCCTGGCGCCACCCTCGCCTTCCACCCGTGACGTGATGCTCAGCCGTCCAACGGCGCCAAGCGACGGCAGCGCCTCGCCCCGGAACCCGAACGTATGTATGTTCAGGAGGTCACTGCCGTCGATCTTGGAAGTCGCATGGCGGGACAGCGCCAGCGGCAGATCCAACGAAGCAATGCCATAGCCGTCATCCACAACCCGGATGAGGGTCTTTCCGCCATCCGCATACTGAACGTTTATCCGGCGAGAACCCGCATCAAGCGCGTTTTCGACGAGTTCCTTGACCGCGGAGGCCGGGCGTTCGACCACTTCGCCCGCCGCGATTCGGTTGATCACGGATTCGCCGAGCTGGCGAATGACCGGGCGACTGTCGTCTATTTTGTCGTACGTTGCTTGCATGTTACTATCACTAGCATAGCCGGACCTGTGGTTCCAGACCAAAGGTCAATGAATTCGGCATGGTTCAGCCCGCCTGAGGCCCTACCGACTCAACTGCGCCATCGTGATTCTGGATTGCCAAAGGCAGCCACTGCCGCACAGATCCCGCAGTGCCGGTCATGAACGGCGAAAGACCGATTTCAGCTTGCCTCGTCGACGCTGCGCAACATGCAAAGGGAGGTGGAAACCACTGTTTCTGCGTAACGGACTCTCCGGCGAAGCCTGCGGTCAGTAGCTCGGTTCGATGCCCTCGGGTTGACCAACCACCACGAATGTAAGCCGGTCGGGATCAAGAAGCCGGGCCGCGACCCGTTTGATGTCATCTCCCGTAACAGCCCGGACGTTGTCATTGCGGGTCGCGATGTAATCCAAGGGCAATCCCGAGATCTGCATTCCCAACAGGATACCCGCGATTCGCCCGTTGCCATCAAACCGCAGCGGATAGGCGCCGGTGAGGAACGTCTTCGCCGCTTCAAGCTCTTCATCAGTCACGCCTTCAGAGGCGATACGGACCCACTCATCCCGGACTACATCGATCGCCTCCGCGATTCGGTCATTGGCAGAGGCCACATAGCCAATCATCAGGTCGGCGGAATCCTTGTCAACGAGGTAGGTGGAGACACCGTAGGTCAGTCCGCGCTTCCGGCGCACTTCCTGCATGAGCCGACTGTTGAAGTCACTTCCACCCAGAACTGTATTGAGCACAAACGCAGCGAAGAAATCGGGATCATCGCGGGAGATTCCGCGATGCCCAAACAGTGCCACCGACTGCGGAACATCGTAGGGAACAATGTCGACACCGCCTTCGAAAACAGGCTCGACCGGAACAGGATCCGCCGCGCCGGAATCCGGCAGGCCGCCAAGGAGAGTGTCGAGCAGGGAACCCAGTTCCTCGGCGGTGATATCTCCGACCGCGCCTACATGGACCCGGTTCCGGACCAGAACGCTCCGATGCGCCGCCACGATATCGTTACGGGTCAGGGCTGACACGCTTTCCTTAGTTCCTTCCAGCGACGAGCCATAGGGATGCTCTCCGAATGCAAGTTCGTTGAACCGTCTGCCCGCGATACTGTCCGGATCCTCCAGATCGGACCGGATAACGGAAAGCACCTGACCGCGTACGCGTTCGATCGCATCTTCGTCAAAACGTGGCTCGACAAGCGCCGACCTCAGCAGCGCCACCGCTTCGTCACGGTTTTCGGTCAGAAAACGGGCCGATACCGAAAGCGAGTCATCATAGACACCGAATCCGAATCCCGCAGCCAACGCCTCCTGGGCGGCAGCGAATTCCTGGGCGTCAAGCTCGCCGGCACCTTCTTCGATCAGTCCCGTCATCAAGTGGATAGCGCCTCGCTTGCCCGGCGCGTCAAGCGAAGCGCCGCCGGTGAACGAAATCTCCAGCGCCACGAAGGGAATCGAATGCTCTTCAACAAGCCAGGCTGCAATCCCTCCAGGAGAGGTGACTTCCTGAATATCGACTGCGGCACGTACCGGAGCGGCCAGGGCAAATGTGGCGAGCAGAGCCAGAACGGTTCGTTTCATTGCGTCACCTCGCTTTCCTGCGGTTTGCGGATCCAGCCAGTGACTGAACGGCGACGGTCGAAAACCCGGTCGGCGGCGGCCATGACCTGCTCAGGAGTCACCGCCCGAAGTATGTCGGGCCATGCCTCGACATCCTCGATTTCAAGGCCCGAAGTCAGGGCTGTCCCGAAGTTTCGGGCCTGTGCCTGGACCGAATCCTCAGCATAGATTCGTGCTGCGCGAATCTGCATCTTGATTCGTTCGAAATGCTCCAGATCAATCCCGTCCTCCATGAATTCCGCGACCGCCTGATCAAGGGCGTCCTCCGCTTCCTGCAGTGACATACCGGGCAACGGAACTATGAACAGCGCAAAGGTTCCGTGGTCCAGCGACAGTCCCTGATAGAACGCCGATGCATAGACTGCTTTCTTCTCCTCGAACTGCAGCTTTCGTCCCAACACCGATGTGGCGCTGTTTCCGCCGAGAAGTTCGGCAAGCATTGCCAGTGCGGCCGCCTCATCCTGTGCGCCAGGATTCCGTTCGGGCGCGAGATAGGTGCGGACGACATACGGCTCGCCCACCTTGGGATCCTCAAACAGAAGCCGACGCTCCGCGAGCTGCGGAGGTTCCGAAGGCCGTTTACGTTCCTGCAGTCCCTGCGACGGCGCCAACGGGCCGTAATGGATCTTCGCGAGTTCCAGCACCTCCTCCGGAACCACATCGCCGGCAACGATCAGCACCGCGTTGTTCGGGGCGTAGAATTTTCGGTAGAACGCCTCGGCATCCTCCAGTTCCAGCCCCTCCATCTCGTGTTTCCATCCAATGACCGGAATGCCGTAGGGATGGTTCATGAACAGGGCGGCGCGCCTCTGCTCCGCGAAGAGCGCACCGGGGTCGTTTTCGGTCCGCTGGTTGCGTTCTTCGAGGATCACGTCGAGGTTGATGTCCACCTCCTCCTGGGTGAGCAGCAGGTCACGCATGCGATCCGCTTCGATCTGCATCATCAGATCAAGCCGATCCGCCGCAACGCGCTGGAAATAGCCGGTGAAATCCCAAGATGTGAACGCATTGTCGGTACCGCCGTTACTAGCGACGATTTCCGAGAATTCGCCCGGTTTCAGATCATCGGTGCCCCTGAACATCAGATGCTCGACGAAATGCGCAATGCCGGACTTACCCGGCGGTTCGTCGGCGGCGCCGACACGATACCAGACCATGTGCACAACGACCGGGGCACGGTGGTCCTCGATCACAACCACCTCCAATCCGTTGTCAAGCGTGTAGCTGGTTACTTCCGCAGCCTGCGCCGGGAACATGGTCAGACATGCAATGAAGCACGCGGCAAGACGATGCATGGAGTCATCCTACTTTGAGTTCGTCTCGCCGAAGCTATGGCATACGGATGTCACGTCAATCCGCCTGACGCTTAGTTGATTCCATTTGACAGGAACGCGCAATTGCGGATTTCAGCGAATGGAACTCCAGAGATGTCGGAACTATTCCGGGCGAAAGGCTGCACAGCGGTACCAAGGGGTGCTCGCTTAACAGTGACGTGATCGAAGCGTTCGACCACATGCCCACAGCCGGTGTGGGAGCAATCCGGACGCACCCAACCCGAACCGCTGTCATAGGACGCTTGCCATCAGAGGAGTCAATTCGCTGAGGTCCGCGTCGGACCTTAATCCTATTCTTCCTCTCCGGGTTCAGGCGGCGCGGCCGGTGTCCGTATCCCCAGCGACCGGAAACGCTCCAGTTCAGCATACTGATCAAGCGACATATGTTCATACGCTTGGAAATACACGTTGACATTGAAGAGCCGCTCAAGAACACGGCCTTGGTTGTTGCGCCGGAACTCAAGATCCTCAGCGGCAAGCTCAGCACGGATTCCGTCCTGACGGCCATAGCGGTCGGTGTAGCGGACGAGCCGCTGGTCAGCCGAAGGAATCCTGCCCTGTGAAGCTGACGCAGGGTTCCCGCCCAACGCGACGGCAGCGTCCGCTATAGGCGAGGCATCCGTCCGGTTGCGTCCGAATGGAGTTGGCGGCGGCAGTTCGGAATAGCTCTCCGGCTCCTGGAGCGGCTTGCTCGGCAAAATGCCAAACTCGTCCGGCCCCTGCTTCGCTGCAGGGGAACTCATCAGCTGCGGCTCGGCGTTCTGACCGCAGGCCGCCAAGGAGCCTGCCACAAGCAGAACGGCAAAAGTTCTCACGGAAACTGAACGCATATTACGCTCCCAAACCACTGTTCGCCCCTTGCTTAACCGATCCGATCCCATCCGTCACGGGGACTTTGCGCTTCTGCCCGTGAACAGAATCAGTCCGACGGCGCCCACGAAGATAGCGACATCGGCAACATTGAAGGAATAGGGATTGCTGATTCCACAGCACGACATGTTCAGGAAATCAGCGACCGCACCGTAGACCACTCTGTCGAACACGTTCCCAAGCGCGCCACCGATCAGGAGTCCCGCCGAGACCCGTGCCATGGCGTCTCGCTCGCTGCGCATCCAGAATGCCACCGCTGCAGTGATCACCAAAGCGACGGCAATCAGGATCCAGCGCACCAATGCGCTGTCATGTGCCAACAGACCGAAATTCACGCCAAAGTTCCAGGCCATGCGCAGATTCAGAAGCGGCGGCAGAACATCGATGCTGCCGACCGAGGTCAGATCGAACACGTTCAGAACGAGCCATTTGGTTGTCTGGTCAAGCGCGAAAACAATCGCAGAGGCGAGATACATACGCAGCATGGTGACTTCAGTGCCGGAAGTGCCGCATTCCGGTGAAGACCATGGCCAGTCCAGCCTCGTCAGCTGCAGCGATCACCTCATCGTCCCGCCTCGAACCGCCAGGCTGGATCACCGCCGTCGCTCCGGCCTGCGCTGCGGCGAGCAGGCCGTCAGGAAACGGGAAAAACGCATCGGACGCGACGACCGAACCCTCAGCCGCGTTGCCTGGCAGTCCAAGTTCATCTGCCATGCGCCCAGCCTTCAGCGCAGCAACGGCTGAACTGTCGACCCGGCTCATCTGCCCGGCGCCGATTCCAACCGTTGCGCCATCCTTGGCATAGACGATCGCGTTCGACTTGACGTGTTTCGCGACAGTCCATGCAAACATCAGATCCGCCAATTCCCGTTCCGTTGGCGACCTCCTGGTCACAACCCTGAGGTCGTCCGGCGAAACCTGGCCACAGTCCCTGTCCTGAACCAGGAACCCGCCGGTAACCTGCCGGAGCGACGATATCCGGTCGCCCGGATCCGCCAAACCGCCGGCTGTCAGCAACCGCAGGTTCTTCCGTTTGGCGAACACCCTTCTCGCCGCAGCACTTGCTTCAGGCGCAATGACCACTTCGGTGAAGATGTCACAGACCACCTCAGCGGTTTCCCTGTCAAGTGGCTGGTTCAGCGCAACGATTCCGCCGAAGGCGCTGGTTCGGTCGCAGTCGAAAGCGCGGGTATAGGCATCACGCAGACTCGCGCCGCGCGCAACTCCACAGGGATTGGCGTGCTTGACGATCACGCAGGCCGAACCATCTTCGGGACGAAATTCGCTCACAAGCTCGTAGGCCGCGTCGGTATCATTGATGTTGTTGTAGCTGAGTTCCCGGCCCTGGTGCTGGACAGCCGTCGCGACACCCATCCTCTTGGTTCCGTCTGAATAAAACGCGGCGGTCTGGTGCGGATTCTCACCGTACCGCAGCTTCTGCACGAGCGTGCCGGCAACGGCATGACGGCGTGGAGCGGGTTCCCCTGCAACTCCAGCCATCCAGTTTGAAACGGCCGCGTCGTAGGCGGCGGTGCGGGCAAAGGCGCGCTGCGCGAGCATCCTGCGAAATCCGATGCTGGTCGCACCGCCATGACGGTCCATTTCCTCCAGTACGCTGCCGTAATCCCCAACATCCACCACCACGGCAACGAATGCGTGGTTCTTGGCCGCCGCGCGAATCATCGCTGGCCCGCCGATGTCGATGTTCTCCACGCAGTCCTTCCAGGGTGCCTGCTGTGCGACGGTGTCCTCGAACGGATAGAGGTTGACCACAAGCAGGTCGATGGGGCTGATGCAATGGCGATCCATTGCGGCCACATGCTCAGCGTTGTCCCGCAGCGCCAGCAGACCTCCATGCACCGCTGGATGCAGAGTCTTGACCCGACCGTCCATCATTTCCGGAAATCCGGTCAGATCGGCTACGTCCCGCACATCAAGATCCGCTTGCCGCAGTGCCTTTGCCGACCCGCCTGTCGAAAGGAGCTCCACATCACGTTCCGCCAGGGACGCCGCGAATCTGACGAGGCCCGTCTTGTCGGAAACGGAAAGCAGCGCGCGGCGCAGCGGTATAGGATCGGACATGGGAGAAGGTTCCATTTGCCGGTTCATCCAGAGATTTCGATTTCTTCATCGCCGACGTCACGAATGTGAGCAGGCGAGTCCTGTGCCCGCTCCAGCGCCCATTGGACATGCGTCATATAGGCCACGGCACGACCGGAGAGAACGATCTGGTTTGTCTCCCTCGGCACCAACCGCCCTTTTTCAAGATAGACGCTGGGCTGCAGCAGCATTGTCGCGGTTCCCTGGAAGCTAAAGACCCAGATCTCGCCGCTTCCGAGACGCAGCGACACGGCCGTATCGGTGTGGCCGGCCTGTACAGTTACATCCGGGTGAAGATGGAAACGGATGCTGAACGGAATTCCGGACCGCCCCATCCTATCCCTCATTCGTTCAAATCGCCGGATGTCGTTTTCCGAAGCCGCTGTAAGCGTATCGTCGCCGCTTAATCTTCCGCCGTCGGGCACCAGTTCGACTGCCCGGACATGATTCAATCCATGTGTTTGCAGGTAACCATCATGGGATGCATGAATCCCCTTTCCGCTTACGTCCGAGTACCGCCTCACCCGCACGTCCCTGGGGACACCGACGAGAGGGTCGCGTCCCGTATCTCTCTGGTGACCGGCACTGAACACCGAAGACGGACTTCCATCAACTTCGAGAGCCGAGTGCAGCGCCGTGGTCCGCCCGGCCTTGGCCCAGCCCGCACCGAACTGCGCGCCCGACCCGCAGCTGATGACCAATGGGCGACGGCCCAACGTCATCTCAAATGCCAGCGTCGATGCGTGACCGACTGCGAGACTTCCAGTCGGCGGCGGCGCTACATCCATGATCAAAGTGGTTCGGCCGGCCGATAGCCTCGCGAATCCCATCGCCGAACCGGGCTGTGCGGTCGGACGCGCCCCTGAATTGGCCAGCGCATGGTCCAGGCGGCCCTCAATGCCGCGCCCGCCGCCATGGAAGCGCGCAAGAGCGCCGTCGGAGTGTCTCAGCGCTCTAAGCGCTGGTGCGATCCTTTCGATGGCATCGACAACCGGACCGGGCGTGACCCTCTCCGCATCCGTGAACACGGACTGGGTCCAGACGAGCAGTGACAGGACTTCAAGCAGTTCTTCCGGATTCCGGGTTGAAATCCCTCCATCAGACCCGATTTCCCGGTCAATTTCCTGAGCCAGGGCAGCAATCACCTGTTCTGCATTGATCTGATGCCCGGCCAGCACAAGGCTTGCCTGGACCAGCGTGGTAAGTGCCTCGAGACGGGAAAGATCCTGCGGCATCGTTTGCCATCGATTCGACAGGAAACGGATCTGGTGTCCAAGCGACCGCCCGAACGCCTTTGACCGCTGTTCGTCCCCGTCTTGCAGCAGGTAGGCAGAATGGTTGATCCAGCGGATCAACCTCCGCCCGGTGACTTCTGGCGACCATCCAGGTCCGGCTCCACGGCCAAACCGCCTGATCCAGTCCTGGAGCCAATCCTGCGCTCGGCTCCAGGTCTCGCTTCCTCCCACGGCGGCAAGGTCATCGAGCCAAACATAGCCATGAAGCTCCCGCTCAAAGGCAGCGTCTGGCGTCTCGATGTCCCAGATCACTCGGTCAGGCGCTTCAACCACGCTGCCAGCGAACAGGTACTTTCCGGCACAGATCTGGCGGCCGCGCGCAAGCCGCCCGATCATGCGGGGTTCAGGGAGGAAAACAAAGGACGATTCAGACGATTCACGGTAAGCACGGCGCACATGATACCGGTTTATCAGTCGGGCCCATAACCCTTGGACGGATTCGGTTCGTGACACGGAAACTGCTCTGCCCGATGCTGCAATCGTTGACGCTGTGCTCAGTCAGACCATACAGAAAGCCAAACTTCCTGTCATTGCCGAAACGAAGGCGCTGCTGCCTTTTGCAGCATCGAGACAAAGAAGCCGTCCATTCCACCCAGATTCTCCCAATAGTCCGGGCGAATGCGCAGTCCCGTCTCGACCGCGCATTCCGAGATAGCCAATCCGGCCGAACCGAACGTTGCCGCATCGACCGCCAATCCATGATGCCTTTCGAGCGCCCGTTCGATCTGTGTTTCCCCTTCTTCCGGAAGCAGCGAACATGTGCAGTAAACCAGGCGTCCACCGGGCCGCAGCAGCATTGCCGCACGGTCTATGAGTCGCGCCTGCAGATCCAGAAGACCATCCAGCCCGGAACCGTCCCTGACATGGAGTATATCCGGGTGCCGACGGATCGTGCCTGTCGCAGAGCAAGGTGCGTCCAGAAGGACCGCGTCAAACGCGGCATCGCAACTCCAGGCCAACGCATCAGACACCACCAAGCGTGCCGACAGCCCGGTTCTGGCCAGGTTCTCCTTCACCCGAGCCATTCGATCTGCAGAGATATCGAGAGCTGTTACATCCGCGCCCGCCGCAGCCAGCTGCATCGTCTTGCCGCCCGGCGCAGCGCACATATCAAGAATCCGTTCACCGGGCCGAACCTCCAGCAACCTAACCGGGAGCGCGGAGGATGCGTCCTGCACCCACCAATTACCGCTGCCGTAGCCCGGCATCGCGGAAACCTGTCCTGCCTCGGGAACACGCACGCTTCCGGTCGGCAGAACGAAGCCGCCAACCATCTCCGCCAGTTCAGCCGGATTTCCAGCCTTGGGCGTGATGTCAAGCGGCGCACCGGCACAATGCGCCCGTTCCATCGCGGCAACCGAAGACGCACCATAGACACTGACCAATGCGCGGCGCAGCCATCCTGGCATGCGCGGTGGAGGAAGCGTCTTCCATTTGTCGAGTTCTTCCGCCGTGCGCCGAAGCACAGCGTTGACCAGAGCTGCACTGCCTGCGGTTCGCATGCGCTCCCGCATCAACGAAACCAACGTATCGACAACGCCATGAGGCGGTGCGGCGCATACCGCCATTTCGACAACACCAAGCCGCAATGCGTTCAGCACGTCCGGGCCGGGCCGTTTCCTGAGATGCGGCCCAAGCATCCGGTCCGCGCGGTTCATCCAGCGCAACGTCTCGTTAGCCAGCCGCTGAGCGTGAGCCCGTTCCTCTGGCGCAAGCCGCTCCACGGCCTTGGGAAGGAGTTCTGCCAATGCCCGGCGCTCCTCGGTGACCTGCCGCATCAACCACAACGCCGTTCGACGGGCCGCGAGCCCTGGTTTTGCCATGTTCCGTCCAGTATTTGCCGTCAGAACCCTGCGTCTATACCACTTCCCGGAAGCCCAGCAAGGAACGTGAAAGCGGCGGACGGAGGGTTTGACTCAGACCTGCCCGCCGTCGCAAGGCGGGCATCAGCAGAGGCCGAACTGCGCCTGATGGAGAAGGCACCGAACAGGTATGGAATGGTTCGGGAAGCTGACGGTCCTCCGCGCTGAAAGCGACGCCTCACGCTACAGATGACGAGCGCGCTTGCGGGGTGTGGACCTCAATACCTTTGGACTGAGCGTGCCAGACAGGTTACCTTGCATTCTTCCTTCGTGTAGATTTGAGATACAATACAGTAGGTTGCAAGACAGTGCAAGCGGGAATCATTTGCAGTGCACATATGCAAATCGAAGGAATCCAGCGTTCCGCAGTTGCATTTTTGGAGACAGTGCGAAAGCGCTGTGCGGAGAGCGCCGACCCCTTAGGGTAGAGGAATGCGGCATAGGCAAGGTTATGTGCAATATACGCACTATACCGGATTCCGATAACCGCATTCTCCGAAGCAGAGTGGTTGCCAACGGAAGGATGCGACTATGCAAGACGACACCGAAGATCCTAGCGCCGTCAGGCGGCAAAAGGCCGTGAACACGACCGATAGCGAATGGAACCCCATCCGCGAGCGGGCAAGTGCCGCACGGATGTCCGCATGCGGCTACATTGCCCAGCGCGCGCTGGCGCCCGAGAAATTGCCGGGACCGTCGGCGGACGGGATCGCGGCGAGACTTGACAGCATCGAGACCGCAGTGCTGCGGCTGGCCGAACGCGGGGAAGACGACGGCTGGACGGCAGCGCTCCGGAAGGTCGAGCTGCAGCTCCTCACCGAGCGTGCGATCTCGGGCGAGCCCGGTGGTCCGCGATGAGCGTCAAAAAGAGGGCACCTGGTCTACTGCAGGGATCCCGCCGACTGGGAGCGAATCAGGAAGCGGGCAGACCGGTCGGAAAGAGCACCTCGGAGTTCGTGATGACCTGCGGCCTGCGCAACGGCGCCCCCGCCTGCCACGGCACTCGTGCAGACCGCCGAGGAGCAGCAGGATCTCAGTAGGAAGGTTAGCGAAATGCATCGACTCGCCGACATGATGGTTTACGGTATGCCGGGGGGCGGATCGGGGCTGGAAGAAGGATCCGGGTTGTTCGGCGCGGTCCCGGCAGAGACCTGAGCGGACGACCTTCCAAGTCTCCTGTTCCGACGACCAGTGGGCGGAGGCGAAGAGACGCGCCGCCGCCGGAATGAAATCATCGCCCTACCCGATAGACCGAGCGCTGAACGCGCACCTGTCGATCTTCGGCGACCGCCCGGATCCCGAGCGGCTGGTGCCGAACGAGCATGACCGGAAAGGGCTGCTGTACGACATTGAAAACCTTGCCGGGGTGCTCGAACAGCTTTTCGACGGGGCGTCGGTCGAGAAGCTCCGGAACCAGGTCGAGTTCCTCCGCGACACGAAGGTGACGGAGATGATAACCGAAGGAAAGAGGAACGAACTGTTCCTAACCTACGCGCAGCTATTCGGCGAGGAGCGTGCGAAATGGCTCTTGGCGAGGGCAGTGAGGGAGTGGCACGGGGCTAGGTCGGTCGAAAGCGAACGCGGACTTCGTCTGCGCCATGGAGGACGTGCTTGATGTCTACAGCGGGGATCATGACGGCGGGACCGTGCTGGTCTGCGTGGACGAAACCTCGAGGCAGCGGACGAAGGAAACCCAGGCACCGCTGCCGGCACGCCCGGGCCAGCCAGCCGGATACGACTTCGAGTAAGAGCGCAGCGGCACCGCAAACCTGTTCATGATCTATGCTCCGCTCGATGGCTGGCGTCATGTCAAGGTCACCGACCGCCGCACCCGGCAGGACTTCGCCAGGGTGCTGAAGGATCTTGCCGATGTCCACTTTCCCGGAAAGAGGATCATACTGGTTGGTGATGGACAATCTGAACACTCATCGACTGTCGACGCTTTACGGCACATTCGAACCGGCAGAGGCACCGCGCCTCGCCAGGAGGTTCGAGGTTCACTGCACCCCGAAGCACGGCAGTTGGCTCAATATGGCCGAGATCGAGATCAATGTGTTGTCGCGCCAGTGCCTGGACCGCCGGATCCCGGATCGGGAAACCATGATCAGCGAGGTCGCCGCATGGCAGGAACACCGCAACGCTTCTGCGAAACCGGTCAACTGGCGGTTCCGGACCGAGGACGCCCGCGTCAAGCTGAAGTCGCTATATCCATCAATTCAATGATGGCAGGATACTAGTTTCCGGGAGATCCTGTCGCTTCCGTCCCCCGCCGGGAGCCCGCCCGGATATGCTTGGGCAGAAGCATCGCTGCGGACAGGACGATCAGCGCAATCAGTGCGAGACCTGGAAACTGTCCGTCAAAGCCAATCCCTCGCTTGTGCAGCAGGGCAATCAGGGGAACGGCGATCGATCCGATGCCCAGCGACAAGACGTATTCCACCGAAAGCGCCCGTGAGCGAATGCCGTGAGCAAGATACCGGCCGAGCAACCACGAGGTCACGGGGATTTCCGCAAAGATGAAGGTCACGAGCAACAGCGCGAGGGCCAGAGCCGCCCATCCCGAGGCATATGCCAACAGCATGAGCAGCGTCGCCTGGGACACGAGTAGCACGACCAGCACGGAACGCGCGCCAATTCGATCCAGCAATTCACCTACAGGCAATTGCGCGAAGGCGGCTACGGCGAAGACCAGTCCCGCGGACGCACCGATCCAGGCCAGGTCGCCCCCCGTGCCGGCCAGCCTTTCGTCGAAGAACTTTGGCAGCGTGATCGTGACAGCATTGAAGATCAGCCCGCCAAATAAGGCCATTACGCAAACGAGCCCGAACACGGTCAACTGCGTTCGGCGATCGCTCTTCTGCGCGGCGTCGAAATCCGCGTGAACAGCAGGCCGCGCTGCGCTTGGTGCCGTCCTGTTGCGCTTCAGCAACAGCAGGCCGATCAGAAGCGAAAGCGCTCCGGGCACGACAAAGGCCCACTTCCATCCCAGGGACCCGGCAAGCAGCCCGGTCACCGCAGCGGCACCGGCCAACCCCATGTTCCCGAAGACCCCATTGACGGCCAGTGCACGACCCGTGCGCAACCCAATATGCGTGATATGGGCCAGCCCGACAGGGTGATAGATTGCCGCGAAGAGCCCAAGCAAGGCGAGACCGAATGCCATGGCCATTGGGCCGTCCGACATCGCAATCCAGAGACTGGATCCGCCGCAGCCCAGGAAGAAAATCGCGATTAGCACCATGCGATCGACTGTGTCGCCGAGCCAGCCAGCCGGGAGCGTACCGAGCGCAAACATCACGTACATCGGCGTTCCGAGGACAAGAACGTCGGCGTAGCTCATGTTCCATGACGGAGCGATGGCCAGCGCAGCCGTCGGAAAGATCAGCAGGAAGAAGTGATCGAAGAAGTGCGCGAGATTGAGAAATCGAAGGGCTTCACTGCGGGACACGGTTGATCCTTGAGATGTTTGACCCTTCGACGCTCGGACGCAATTGCATTGGCCTTGACTCGAAACGATGTCAAGAGCCGCCGCGATTCCCTGTCGGTAATCGCGGTTGGGGCGTCGGGTAACGGACATTCCTGCCGCTACCGGAACCCCGTCTGGTCAGGCAGCGAATGTCCGATCCTGTTCCGCAATGATCCGGCCGCGCCCGAAATCGCGTACCGGATAATCCGGCACAGAACCTAGCACTCAGGACAAAGCAATGTGGGATTCAACAGCACTTCGCCGACCTTCCCGAAAACGGGCGTCACCCCCCCCGGGGCGTCAGCCGTGCGCGTCCGGAACGGAAGCTGGCAGGACGACAGTCACGTTAGCGGGAATTGCTGCTGGCACGAGGCGGACAATGGCGTTGCCGCGCTCACTGTGTTAGCGTCAGTCTCTCTGCAAGTGATTGGGGAATCTGACCAATTAAGATCGAACGTATCGCGCTGAGCGGCCACCGGGGTGGCGCCTCACCCGGTGCGACGCAGGCCGTTAGGGCAGGAGACCTTGTGTTCGTCGGCGGTCAGATGTCACTCGACGAGAACGGGCGCGTGATCGGCGACAATCTCGCGACCCAAGCTAAGAACGCCTTCGATGCGTTGAAGAGTGTTCTTGCGGTGGCGGGTGCCGACATGAACGATGCCGTCAAGCACAACGTTTACTTAAGCTGCGGGGACGATGATGCCGCCGCGGCTGCTTTCGTTGCGGAGATTGACCGGATTCGCCTCGCCGAGCTTTCAAATCCTGGATCGACTGTGACCGACATCCGAACGGGTCTAGACCGGGAAGGCGCACTGATACAGGTCGATGCCGTGGCAGCGCTCGGCTCGAATCGCCAGCGGTTGATGCCCGCCGGGCACTGGGGCTGACACCTGCGCGGTTGGCAATCTCGCTCATCCCGCGCGCTCGTGCAATGTCACCGACCGCCGCCACGATCAGAGCCAGGTCACCGTCCCTGAAGGCGGCATCCAAATAGACCTGCTCCGCCTCGGGCGTGCCGAGACGCTCCGCAGGATCCCAGAGCTCGGTTTCAACTGTCATTCCTGTTCTCCCTTTCCAGTCGTTTTGCCTGGGCGATGTCAGCGTCCTGCCTCTTCATGACGCCACCGCGGAGGAGCAGAACGGGGCGATCAGGAATAGAAATCGGAAACAGGGAATTCCTACACAGATGCGGGAACACTGAAAGCCCGCGATCTCCCGATTTGCCGTCCGCTGCCCAGCACTTGCCACCGGAAGACCGCGTCTATACCACTTCCATGGAATCGGGCAAGGAGCGCGAAGGTGGCAGACGACAGTATTGGCCCGCTTGCTCGCCGCGCAGTCCGGCAGACGCCAGAAACAAGGAGCGCGAAGGTGGCAGACGACAGTATTGGCCCGGACCTGCCTGCCGCCGCAAAGCGGGCATTGGCGGAAGCCGAACTGCGCCGCAGGAACAATGATGGGCGAATACCTCCAACCGAACTTGGTGGCCGTGACGGCCCCGATCCCGTTCGGTACGGCGATTGGGAAAACAAGGGCATCGCTGTTGATTTCTAGCTGGTCGCCGCCGCCAGGAATCCGGGTGAGAGTCTGAATCGGGACCGCAGACCCCGACTGTAGGGTGAGGCCGTGCCCGGCTTTGCTCCGTCACGGGATTGCACGGTTACATGTCGAATCCCAATGCGAAACTCCGAGACTCCTTTACGGTTCATGCTCCGCCAAACGCAGGATCCGAGTCGTCATCTGACGATTGCCAATCTTCGAACGGCGGGCAACCTGTCCGAAATACAATACCGATCACCTAACGCCGCCGCTCGGATCGGCGACTTGCCTTTACTGCCCTTCGGCGGGACTTTGCCTTCCCGCGATTCGGCATGACCGGCCCACGTCGCTTCGACAGGCTTGAAAGTGCCTTGCCGTTCACTTCAAGCAGCTCAAATGTCAGACCGCCAGTCACTGGAACGGCGTCGGAAAGCCTGACCCTGACGGCCAGACCGACTGACAGTTCAAGCCCGGACTTTTCACCCTTCAGCGTCTGGTTTCGGCTGTCGTGATAAAAAAATTCCTGGCCGATGGAGCGAACCGGAATCAGTCCGTCCGCGCCTGTCTCGTCCAGCCTCACGAATGCGCCGAAACGCTGTATACCGTTGATTCGTCCGGTAAACTCACTGCCCACCCGTTCCGACAGATAGGCGGCGAGATAACGGTCATTTGTTTCGCGCTCGGCAACCATTGAGCGGCGCTCGGTATCGGAGATATGCTTGGCCGCAGCCTCAAGCCTGTCGATATCGTCCGGCGAAAGACCGTCGTCGCCCCAGCCATGCGCCGAGATCAGCGCCCGGTGCACGATCAGGTCGGCATAGCGGCGGATCGGTGACGTAAAGTGGGCATAGCTGCGCAGCGCCAGTCCGAAATGGCCAAAGTTCTCAGGATGGTAATAGGCCTGCTGCATTGCCCGAAGCGTTGAGAGGTTGACCAGTTCGTCGAATTCGCTGCCTTTCGCCTGCGCCAGAAGGGAATTCAGGTGTCTGGTACGCAGCACCTGACCTTTTGCGAGTGTGAGGCCGCTTGCCTGAGCCACTTCGCGCAGCGCGTCCAGCCGTTCCGGCGCAGGTTCTTCATGAACGCGGTAGAGCAGCCTGCACTGTCGCGCAAAGAGATCCTCCGCGGCGGCGACATTCGCGAGAATCATGAATTCCTCGATCAGTCGATGGGCGTCCAGCCGTTCCTTCAGCCCGACTGACTCAACCGTGCCGTCATGACTGAGCGCGATCACGCGTTCAGGCAGTTCGAGATCGAGTGGCTGCCGCTCTTCACGGGCGCGCCTGACCGAACGGTAGGCATCGAACAGTGGATGGATGACATCCGCAGCCAGGTGGGCGCATTTTTCGTTCGGCACGCCGTCTTTCACCGTCTGTACTTCCCTGTAACTGAGCGAGGCCACGGACTTCATCAGCGCCCGCGTGAATCGGTACGCCAGCCTGTTGCCTTTGGAATCGAGCTTCAGTTCGACAGCGATGCAGGCACGCCGGTGCCCCTCCCTTAAAGAACAGAGGTCGCCGGAAAGGCGCTCGGGAAGCATTGGTACGACACGGTCAGCAAAGTATGTGGAGTTGCCGCGGCGACGCGCCTCTGCGTCAAGCGCGGTGCCAGAGCGGACGTGTGCCGCCACATCGGCGATGGCTACCCAAACAATGTGTCCATTAGGGTTCTTCGGATCCGTGTCCGGTTTGGCGAAACAGGCATCGTCGTGATCCCGCGCGTCCTCCGGATCTATAGTGACAAAGGGAAGTTCGCAGAGATCTTCCCGTCCTTCAAAGCCTATTGGTTTCGCGGCCTCAGCCTCCGCAATGACCTCATCCCCGAAGTCGTCGGGAATGCCATGCTGATGGATGGCTATCAGCGATACGGATCCCGGCGCCGCAGGATCGCCAAGCGTGGCGGTGATTCGGGCGGACGGAATACCGATGCGACCTTTTTGGCTGACAGATTCGCCTTCGACCAACTCGCCGTTCCGTGCTCCGGATGTGGCGTTGTCATCGACTCGCCACTCCCGGTCCGAGCCCTTCTCGATCGGCATGATGCGTCCGCCGTCGGGTCCGGTGCGGTATATTCCAAATATCTTCCGCGGATTCTGCCCAATACGGCGGATCAAACGAGCTTCAAATGCATGGCCTTCCGCCTTCACGGGAGTCAGCCGGGCAAGTATCCGGTCACCTCTTCCGAGCGCCGGGCCCGATGGCCTATGCGCTACGAGTATGCGCGGTTCCGGTCCTTTCCCTTTCCACTCAAGAGGACCGGCGAAAAGGTCTCCATCAAGATTTGCACCCCGTACCTCGAGAACCGCGACCGGCGGAAGCCTGTCCGGATCCTGAAAGACTTTTCTACGTCGTCCCAAATGTCCGCTTCCCTCCAACTCCCGCAGCATCCGCTTCAGGTCGATGCGGTCGGCACCCTTTACGCCGAACGCGCGCGCGATGTCGCGTTTGGTGGCACGGTCGGGATTCTCGGCAATCCAGTCCATGACCTGCGATTTGGTGGGCAGTCCTTTCATGGGTGCCCGCTAACACGGGATGGCGTTCACGTCATGCAGAAAGGTCCGCAGCAGTGTCGATATCCGCGAGAGTGTCGGCCATGGCGATTCGGTAGCCGGGAAGTGTGGCAACGCTGTCGACAAGGGCGTGCGGAGTCGACCAGCGGACGTTCCGGAACATCGTGGGAGGCGCCGGCGCAGCGCGTTTCAAGCCCACCAGCCAGTATCCTCCGTCCACGCCGGGACCAAAGACGGCATCGTTGTGGCCAAGGAACTGAAAGGCCCGCATGATGTGACTGGCCGCCAGGCTCGGTATGTCGCTGCCCACGATCACGGCAGGACCGGGCGGCTCAGTTCCGAACAGCCGCAGCATGCGCTTGCCAAGGTCTCCGTTGCCCTGCGCGATACGCGGTATCCGCATTGGCCATGCTGAGCATCGAAGTGCCGTGTCAGGGGTAACGGCTACCCGGAGACTCCACTTCGGACTGTCGAGTCGGCGGATCATGCGGGCGACCTGATGCCGATACCACCACGCGGCTTCAGTCATGCCGATATCAGCGCCAAGACGGGTCTTCACCCGTCCCGCCCGCGGTTCCTTGACCATCAGGAATACATGACGGGATACCATCAGCGATCTTCTGAAGCGGGTGATGCAACAGCGAGAGAACCCGGTTCAGGCAAAATATTCATCCAGCATCCTGCGGTAAATGGCCTTTAGCCCGGTGATTTCGGCGACGTCCACACGCTCGTCAACCTGATGCATGGTTTTCCCCACAAGCCCGAATTCCACAACCGGACAATGGTCCTTGACGAAACGGGAATCCGAGGTTCCGCCCGACGTCGAATGCTTCGCCGTGTTCGTCGTTTCGGCCTTGATCGCACGTGCGACCAGGTCGGACAGGTCGCCTGGCTCAGTAACGAAACTCTCGCCCGAGACCTTCACGGCCGAAGTGATCGCCACGCCTGTCGCTTCCGATACGCTTTCGGCCTCCGCCTGCAGCCAGCGGCGGAGACTGTCGCCTGAATGCGCGTCGCTGAAACGGATATTCACGGTGGCTCGGCAGGTGGCCGGGATCACGTTGCTGGCCGGATTGCCCGTATCTATTGTCGTGACGGCAAGAGAAGAGGGATCAAAGTAGGAAGTGCCCTCGTCCAGACAGTGGCTGGCAAGCCGGTCCACCAGTTTCGCCATCGCGTGTACGGGGTTCCTTGCAAGGTGAGGATAGGCGGAATGACCCTGTATCCCGGTTGCGGAGAAATTCGCCGTTAGCGAGCCACGGCGTCCGATCTTGATGGTATCTCCCAATGACACCTGGCTTGTTGGTTCGCCAACCAGGCAAATGGACATTTTTTCGCCCTTCGCGTCCATCCAGTCCAGAAGCGCCAAGGTGCCATCGACCGCATCCCCTTCCTCATCTCCGGTAATCGTCAGAATCACCGCGCCGTCGGGCGGCGTTTCGCGCACAAAGTCGATCGCAGCGGCGGCAAATGCCGCGACGCCGGATTTCATGTCTGTGGCACCGCGTCCCCAGAGCCAGCCATCGCGGATCTCACCGCCGAAGGCATCCACAGTCCAGTCCGACGGTTCGCCGACAGGAACCACATCGGTATGGCCGTTGAACCCGAAAGTCCGCGGATGGCCGCGGGCACCCCAGCGTGCGAAGAGATTGCTTACACCGCCACGGTCGACACGGTGGCATTCAAACCCGGCGTTCCGCAGCCAATCCTGCAGCAGCGACAGCGCTCCGGCCTCCGCCGGAGTCACCGAACGGCATCGAACCAGCTTGGCCGTCAGTTCAACTGGATCAATGGGTTCCGACATTTCCATCCCAATTGTCTTTTGCGCCCGGCCATTCCCGGCTGTTCTCTGGCGCAGTGAGACCGTAGCAGCAAGCCAATGGCAATCCTTCCGTTCACCAAAAACAACTCACACAAATTCCTGTCGAAGCCATTTGGCGGTCGAATCCCATCACTCGCCTGGAACACCGCAGCGGTCGGCAGTGAGGGACAGCATTCAGGATCAACCATCGAAGAATGGCGTCATTTGGGCAACAATCACCGAGTTCTCGTCGACAGCCCGCTGCATCAGGTCACTTTCGTCTCCGGAGATGTCGTGGCCTTCGGCAAGCCGTTCCTGCAGCGTACCATAGCTTGAGACTTCCAGAGGCGCCATTCCAGCGGTCTTCAGAATTGCCACAGTTTCCCGAACCGCTTCCGCCTCGCTGCCGCCGCTGGAATAGCACATCAAGGCCGCACCGGTTGCGCCTTTCGGAAGACCGTCACCCCTTGTGCGGCCAACCTCCACCAAAAGCGTATAGACGTCCTGCGGGTTATTGGCCTCGGTCATGTCGCCTGCCGTTTCCTGCACCAATAGGGAATCCTGGCCCTCACTGGACCGTCACTCAGCACAGATTGCCTAAGCGACGACTCTTTGCGTCGTAGTGGCGATCATGCGCTGCATTCGGGACGCCAATACCAAAGCCCTTGATGCTGCTTACACTTTCCGGTGGCCGGGCCTTCAGTCGCGCAGCAGATCGTTGATGGCAGTCTTCGAGCGCGTCCGCTCGTCGACCCTTTTCACGATGACGGCACAGTAGAGGTTAATGCCATTTTTTGAGGGCATCGTGCCAGCTACGACGACAGAATACGGCGGCACTTCCCCATACATGACCTCTCCGGTGTCCCGATCAACGATCTTCGTTGACTTGCCGATGAAGACACCCATGCCCAGCACCGACCCTTCACGGATGATGCAGCCTTCGACAACTTCGGAACGCGCGCCGATGAAGCAGTTGTCCTCAATGATTGTGGGCCCCGCCTGCATAGGTTCAAGAACGCCACCTATCCCGACACCTCCAGAAAGGTGCACATTTTTCCCGATCTGAGCGCAGGAACCGACCGTTGCCCATGTATCGACCATGGTGCCCTCATCGACATAGGCACCGAGATTGACAAAGCTTGGCATCAGTACGACGCCGGGGGCGATGAAGGCAGACTTGCGAACGACGCAGTTAGGCACTGCCCGAAACCCGGCCGCCCGCCATTTTCCGTCATCCCAGCCCTTCCATTTGCTGTCGACTTTGTCCCACCATGCACCGCCCTGGGGACTGCCGGACTGCAATTCCATGTCTTTCAGGCGAAAACCAAGCAGGACGGCCTTCTTCGCCCACTGGTTTACGTGCCAGTCACCGTTTTGCCTCCGTTCAGCAACCCGAAGCGAACCTGAGTCCAATGCGTCCAGCGTTTCCTCAATCGCATCCCGGGATTTTCCGACGGTGTCGCGAGTTATTTTTTCACGTTCCTCCCATGCGGCTTCAATGGCGGCTTCGAGTCGGGCGTTTGACATTGGGCACTCTCATCTCCGGGGTTCCGGCGCTCCTATAGCGGAGTTGGATTCAGGCAGCAATCACGGTTCCGGTAATTGGAGCGGGTTCCAGATTCGCGCCGCAAGCGAGAACAGCGTCCATCCGTGCCAAGACAGTTGGCAGGTTCCTGGATCATACAATAGGAACGATGCTGTGCCGGCTGTTGTTAGGTGCGGGGGAACACTATCGGTATATGTCATCTGATGACCCAATGCCCGAGGGACCAACGGCTTCGAAGTGAGTGCTCCCGCGACCAGGACCATCTGGGCCAGCATCGCTTCATACCATATCTTGCACGGTCCATTCGGTTGGCAACTATCAAACTGTTGTACGGCCTTCCCGGATCGCTCCGTGGCCAAGCGGGTAATTCGGTTACCCTATTCCGCTTCGCGTCATTCAGCACGACCAAACAATCCGATCAGTTCACCAGCGTCTCTCCAGAGACTGCATATGCGCATATGCGCGGATCCTTGAGTGACTGAAGGCGGTGAAACTGCGGAACAGGCGGAAAAGCGCACCGTAAGGGCTGCATAGTTTCACTGAAAGAGCCGTTCGAGAGCATCCCGCTGGACCCCGTGCTTCCGGGGATCCGCTTGCCTGAGCCTCTCCAGGTTCAGCAGCTTCCAGCGAACGGCTGGCAGTTCAGCGGCATTGGGCATGCCGATCAGTTGGAAATCAGGCTCGGCATTGTGCAGAGAGAGCAGGAAGGCAGCGGCGGAGCCGGTCAGCCGCGAACCGATGTCGGCATGCAGTCAGCAGCGCGTATCGGTCAGAGCATCCCAGGATACGTGTTGGCGGGTTATCCCCACGAATTCTTCACCATACAGCTTCCGCTGGAGAGGAGCTTTCGGTGCCAGCAGCTCATGCATCGGACGGCTGGAACTCGCCACATAGACAAAGAAAGTTCGGAAGAGGTCCGCTGTAAGGTCTTCGTTCTCATACAGTAGCTTCACATCATAGAGGTCGCGTGGATGCTGGCGGTCGAGTGCCGCAACAAGTTTTCCGCCGTACAGATCCTCAAATGAAAGTACGGACGTCTCAACGAATCCGAAGCGCTCCGTGACGGCATCCGATGCGATCA
>JAJEAY010000239.1 GCA_022824145.1 Rhodobacter sp.
TCCAAGAGCCTTCTTCTGCGGTTGCGATCGACCAAAAAGTCCGGATCAGAGGCGTCACCTTTGCTCCTCTCGACCGAATGTGGCGAAGAAACGAATCGTCCCGATCAAAGAACGTTCAAAGAACCCGACTGCACGTTTCACTTTTTTGGGTTTTGCGTTAAATTGAATTGCGCTACATCTAAAGCTGTGTTTTGGGTGTTATTGACAATTTCGAATAAAGCGTCCCGGAGGCGACCATGAACCGACTCTCTTCTCTGCTCTTGGTAAGTGTGGTGGTATTGCTGACGAACTTTGCCAGTTCGGTGCAGGCACAGTTCTATGCCGGCAAGCAACTAACGGTTTTGGTGAACTACGGAGCCGGTGGTTCAACCGATATTCTGGCACGCCTTGTCACCAAGCATCTCCAAAAGCACATTCCCGGCAATCCAGAGATTGTGGTAAGCAACATGGCTGGGGCTGGCGGCATCGTTGGCACCAACCACATGAGCGAGGTCGTTAAGCCGGATGGGCTAACACTGGCTTTTTTCGCCACTTCATTCATGCAGCAGGTGCTCGAAGACCCTGCGTTAAATGCTGACATCTCCAAATTCGTTTGGTTGGGGGGATTCGGCCAACCCACATTGTGTTTTGTCCGCAAAGATGCGGGATCGGGCATTGAGGGAGTCGAAGACCTTCTGAATGGCGACGAAATAAAGCTGGGCGGTTACAGGCCGACCTCGTCGACCGACATAAGGATGCGCCTGGGTCTGGACATGCTCGGCGTCAACTACAGATACGTCAGCGGTTACAGGAGCAGTGCAAAGGTGCTCGCTGCATTGCTGCAGAACGAGGTTCAGTATTCCTGTGGTTCCATTGCCGTGGTCAATAGCAGCTTTGGCCCCAACCTGATTGAGCCGGGCTTGGCAACAGTGCTGTTCTATTTTTCTTTGATAGATGCGGACGGTAATCCTGTTAAGGAACCGGCGCTTGAAGGTATCCCGACCTTTTTTGAAGTCTACGAAAGGCTGAAGGGCGAGAAACCCTCGGGGTTGATGTTCGACTCCCTTTCACTTATCAACAATCTTGCGGTTGCAATGCTGCGCGGCGTTTTCCTTCCCGAAGGCTCGCCAGACGAGGCAGTGGAAGCACTGAAAGTGGCTTGGAATGCGCTCGCCGACGACGAGGACTTCATCGCGGAGTACCAGAGCGTGGCCAATGAGCTTCCAGCCTTCCTCAATGCTGCGGAAGCACAGGCACAAATGGACGGCCTCGGCAGCCTCGACCCCGAGATTGTGGCGTTCATCGCGGAATACCTGGCGCAGGAATAGAAGCGCTCTCGGCTGATTGCTTGCCGGTTCGAGATGGAGAGTCTCGCCGGGACGAGGTCAGCCGCAGGTTTCGGTAATGGTTGAAGCCGCGCTTACCGGTTTCCTGTCGGTGGTCGCCTGGCCAACAATAGGATACCTGTTTGCGGGCGTGCTTGCAGGATTGTTCCTCGGTGCCGTTCCTGGACTGTCGGGTCTGGTCGGCTTGGCGATCCTGATGCCTTTCACTTTCTCGATGGATCCGGTCCCGGCGTTCGCACTCCTGATTGGGATGGTTGCGGTCACCACAACAAGCGATACCATCGCGTCCGTCCTTCTCGGAATCCCGGGCACCTCAGCTTCGCAGGCGACCATCGTCGACGGTTACCCTATGGCGATCAAGGGCGAGGCGGCGCGGGCGCTGGGCGCAGCTTTCACGGTCTCGGCAGTAGGTGGCTTATTGGGGGCTGTTCTGCTCGGAGTGTCCCTGACATTCGTGAAGCCCCTCATCCTCTCATTTGCCCAACCTGAGATATTCATGCTGGCGTTGCTTGGGCTAGCAATGGTTGGATCCCTTTCCGGAGGATCGGTGCTGTGTGGCCTGATTGCAGCGCTAGGAGGACTTGGTTTCTCCTATGTCGGATACGCCGAGAACGGTGCGCTACCGCGCTATTGGCTCGGAACAACCTACCTGCTCGACGGTCTGCCTCTCGTTCCCTTCGTTCTCGGCCTGTTTGCAATTCCAGAGTTGATCGAACTCACTGCAAAAGGCACTTCCATCTCGAAGGTGCCGAGGAGCAGCGTGTCAGGCGGCTTGGTTACTGGCATAATCGATGCATGCCGGAACTGGTGGTTGGTGATACGCTCGACGGTGATCGGCGCGTATGTCGGTTTGTTGCCCGGTCTAGGCGGGTCCGTCGTTGACTGGGTCGCCTATGGGCACGCAGTGCAAAGCGCTCGCGACAAGGAGGGTTTCGGAAAGGGCGATGTGAGAGGAGTCATCGCACCGGAGGCAGCCAATAATGCGATGAAGGGTGGTGCTCTCGTGCCAACGATTGCCTTAGGCATCCCTGGCAGCCCGTTGATGGCTCTCCTCCTCGGCGCGTTGCTCATCCACGACCTGACGCCTGGCCCCGAGATGCTGGGTAGCAAGCTTCAAATCACGTATTCATTGATATGGAGTTTGGCTATCGCCAACGTGGCAGGCGCTGTCCTCCTGATGCTGGTGGCAAGGCAGCTGGCGCTTGTGACTTTCGTCAATGGACTCCTGCTGGTCACGGCGATCACGGTCTTCGTATTCATGGGTGCCTGGCTCTCCTCCAGCAATCTTGGAGACTGGTTCGTGCTCCTTGCCTTCGGTGCGATAGGTTACGTGATGAAGCAGGGTGGCGTACCGCGGCCCCCGATGGTCCTGGGTTTCGTGGTTGGGCCCATAATGGAGAACGCGCTGTTCATAACGAATCACGCATATGATGGACTCTCTTGGATAGGCCGCCCAATTTGCTTGGTTATCGGTGCGCTGATCGTGCTTTCTCTTATTCTTGGCAGTCGTTGGAAGAAACAGTCTTCCTTGGCCACGGGAAGCAGTCATGAAACCCAGTCTGCCGATCCGACGATCAAACTCGTCGCGATTTCGATGCTCCTCGCGTTCTCGATCTGGGGACTGATGCCGACTTTCACATGGGCGACCGACGTCGGCTCCATCCCGATGATGACGTTCATTCCCGCCATCGGTCTCGCCGTTCTGGCTCTTGTGCTCGGCCTTAAGGAGATTCGGCATGTACACAGCAGTGGTGGGGACGTCTTCCCTAGTCGACGGAATCTGGGTCAGATCGCCCATCTTCACTTTTGGTGGGCTGGCATCGTAGTCACGACCATCGTTGTTGGCCAACTCATTGCTCTGCCTCTTTTCGTCGCCTGCCATATCCGGTTTGTTGTCAAACGCTCGTGGCTGACCGCAATTCTATGCGCTGCCGGAACGTGGGCGTTCATACATATCCTATTCGACCGCGTAATGGCCGTCATTTGGTATCCGTCGATGCTTTTCTACTAGGATCGGCCGAATCCTCCCGCGGGAACGGTTGGATAACAGCTTGGCTGAAGGTCGGACCTGCTCTGGAACTACCTTGACAAATTCTCTCGCCGCCACCTATTCGTTTTCAATCGACTGACATGCGAGTAAGTCCATGCCGCAGCATATTTCCGATGACCTTGAGACGGAGCTTTTATACCAAGTTGACGAAAATCCCCCGGCGACGCTGACAATTGGTCTGGGCCTGCAGACGGCGCTCCTGTTCCTGAGTGCGATAATTCTCATGCCCACCATAGCCTATCAAGCCGCCGGGGTCACCGAATCGGTCGCTGTCTGGGCCATTTTCGCGTCGTTGGTCATCGCGGGAATCGTCAGTGCGCTTCAGGCATATCCCCTCAGCCGGTTCGGTGCGGGTTTTGTGCTCGCCATCTGCCCGACGGCTGCGGCGCTCGCAGTCACGGTCGACGCACTCTCCGCCGGTGGTCCCTCGCTCCTTCTTTCACTCATGATTGCCACAGCACTTTTCCAGTTAGTGTTTTCATATCGGATTTCGATGTTCAGAAGGGTCATCACACAAACTGTTTCGGGGGTGATACTCATACTGATTCCGGTCACCGCGGCACCGATCATGTTTCAGAGAATAGGGGAGGTCTCACCTGGAAAGTCGGAGCCGATCGGTCTTGCCTGCGCAGTTGTTACCCTCGTGGCGATCATTCTCGTTTCGCTTTATGGGAGACCGCGCATTCGGCCATGGGCTCCGCTAGTGGGGATTTTTGCCGGCGGAGCTGTTGCCGGGGCGTTTGGGTTGGTTGATCTGGACCGGATTAGTCAAGCGTCTTGGGTTGGGTTGCCCGCCACGGCGTGGCCGACGCTTGAAGTCGATTTAGGGCCTTCTTTCTGGGGACTCCTTCCGGCCTTCCTGATTGTCGCGGTCTCCTGCTCGATCCGAACAGTCAGTAGCGCCCTTGCGGTTCAGGATGTATCATGGCGGTCTCCCCGCGCTCCGGACCTACGCTCCGTGCAAGGTGCCCTGGCGGCCGAAGCGTTTTCGAACCTGCTTGCCGGGCTTGGCGGCACAATGATGAACACAACTCGCTCATCAAGCGCCTCGATCATCAGGAGTACGCAGGTGAGCGCCCGCAATGTCGGCCTTTCGCTCGGCGCTGCTTTGATAGCGCTCGCGTTTCTCCCAAAAGTTACCGCATTGATCCTCGCGATGCCGCCTTCGGTGCTCGCGGCCTATCTCGCGATCATGATTGCCACATTGTTCGTAACTGGAATGAAACTGATCGTGTCAGAAGGACTCGATTATCGGAGAACGCTGATAACCGGCATCTCCTTCTGGATTGGCGCCGGTTGCGAGTACGGGCTGTTGGTTCCCGATATCCTACCTGAAGTTGGGGGCGGAATCCTGAACAATGGCCTGGCCATAGGAGGGATGACGGCAATCGTCATGACGGTCTTGTTGGAAATGACCGTGCGTCGTCGTCGCAAGCTCGTCATGGATCTCAGCGTGACGGGCCTTCCTGAATTGCGGGAGTTTGTCGCACAGTTCGGTAGCGACAGTGGCTGTTCGCAGAAAATGCTCGATCGCCTGGACGCAGTGGCGGAGGAAACGCTGCTGACCTTGGTTGAGGGACAATCGGATTCCGGCACTGATGCCCGGCGTTTGTGGGTTAATGCCCAAAGCGAAGGCGGAGATGCGATTATCGAGTTCGTCGCCAAGTCGAGCGATGGCAATATCGAGGACCGGATCGCCTTTCTGGGTGATGCCAGCGATTCACGTCCAGCTGATCGGGACATTTCGCTTCATCTTCTGCGTCACCTCGCCTCTGAAGTCCGCCATCGCCAATACCACGATATCGACTTCATTACCGTCAGGATCGAGGGATCGAAGGGCCCTTCGATGCTGTAGTGCGGTCAGTCCCAGCGAACGGGATCTTTGGGTTGCGGCGGTTCGCTACGACCTGGACTCAGCCTGATTCTTTTGCGCTTGGTTTCCGCTGCAGCCTTCTGGTGCCAATCAACAGGGCTGATCTCAGGCCGAGTGTGCCCGCGTCCTCCATAAACACGGGTAGAATTCACATCGGCATTGGCACTGGCCTGACTTCCGCAACTCGTGGGTCTTGAGATTCCTAACCGGAACTTGGCACGGGGAATTTTCCCGTATATCATTGACACTGAACGGGAATCCGTCCTTTCAGGGGTGCTGGGCACGGATTTCCGTTCCCACAAGATCCGTGCGAAGTTATTTTGCGAAAGCCCTTGAAACTATAGCGAACCGCTCACCTGTCCTGGAAACCGGAATGTTCCCATAATCCGTGACCGCCATGGCCTTCAGCATCGAATCCGTCCCCAACCAGGCCGGAAAGCCCGCCATCCTTCTGCGCGAGGCGTGGCGGGAGGGCCGCAGGATCCGGAAAAAGGGCCGTCGCCAACTTCTGGAGCGGCCTGCGCCTCGTCGGAAAGGAGATCGAGACCATGTTCCTCGGGCAGGACCAGGCGGTCGCGGAATCCGACCGGCGGATCATGACCGGCTTGTCACGCTGCGTCCAGCGCGAAAGGCTGGGCGGAAGCAACGAACGACGGTCGAAACAGCTAAGGAGCAAGTGGCAAAACCGGGTGCCCGCCTGACACAGGCACCGGCCGCGAAACAAGGCCCCCGGCTTCCGGCAGACGCCCGAAGCGCGGGGGCTTTCCTGTCCATACGTCAGGAATCCTTATCCGAATGCCATTGGACGGCGGAGTACGAGAGGTCGGTGGCATAGAGGCCGTTGGCGACGACATGCCCTTGTGTGTCATCTGCACATCGTGCTGACCGCCGAGATCGTCGTTCTGGAACTCCCAGATCACATTGCCGCCGCTGCGCTGGCGATGACCAAGGGGTTCAGGATCTTCATCGACAGCAGGTAAATTCCATCAGGTAGCACAGCGCCGACGCTGCAGTGACCGTAGTTGCGGCGGAAGGGGCATTTGTCAATGAGGTTCTTCAGCAGCGTTAATTTCATCGCCGCCTCGGATGCAAGCGCGCGCGGAGATCAACGATTATGTATGACGACGACGCCCGATTCCGGGTCAACTTCGACGTCATCGCCCGTAGCTATCAGCTGTGTGACGTCGCCGTCCTCGAACCGGTCACACATCGCCATTCCTGCAAGAGCCGCCCCTTGCGCGAGGATAGTGTTTGCCGAATTGAAGAGGATCGCCCTAGGCGCAATGCCTCTGGACGTCATTTCGTGCAGCATCCAGGCAGTGGCGACGCCACCCTTGGCGGTGTTCAGAACAAGAATGACATCGCGGTAGCTTTGTCCCGCAAGTTTGTGCTGCGGTCTGGAAAACACTCCGTTGATCCGGTCCAGATCATAGCGGGCAGAAAAATTGTCGTCCGCCACCAGGGCCTTGCCCCTGGCAGTCGGCCCGATCCCAACGTGGCACTTCAGTTCGGTAGCCATCAGACAATTTGTCCTTTCACAGCCGAGGCAATGCAGTCTTCCATGCTGGCAAGCGCGGGCAGATAGCCGTAGCCGCCCAGAATGTTCACGATTTTTGCGGAGTTGCTTAACAGCCGTTTCCACCCGTTCGCTTCGCCGATCTCGCGCGCGTATTGCTGGTAAAAACAGGTGCCGGTCAGGACTTTCCCGCCAAAACCTTCGATGGCGTCCACGAAGCCCATGCGCTTGGCATCCACATAGACCTGGGCGGGCGTGCAGACGATCAGGTCGGTCGTTTCCGACCGATGACGGCTCTTGCAGAGCGCCGCGACCTGTCCCATTTCAACAAGACTGAGCTGCGGCGCCGCGAACACCACGACATCGACGGCTTCCCCGTGGGCGCCGAACGGCTGGTAAAGATCCGCAATGTCCTGATCGGTGACGGTGACCGGCTTCAGACGCTCCCCCTCGACATCGGAAAGGGTCGGGCATTCAGGTGTCAGGCCGACGATGTGAAAGAGCGGCGTCGATCCATAGCTCGCCATGGCTGCGCCCATGTGCTTGATTTCGTCCGATGTCGGCGCTTTCTCGATGCCCTCGATGACGGGAACTTCCCAATAGCTCCCCGACTTGCGGCCGACCGTGGCGCCGAGCACGCCCCAATCCATGAGATCCTTCGGTTGTGCGGTGACGGCAAACCGTTTCGTCGCACGGCGGTTTTCGTCCAAGTGGAGCCCGTACCTTGGCGTTCGGCCCGTCAACCCGGCAGCCAGCGCCGACGGCCCTCCTTCGAAGTTTGACCGAGCGCCGCACACAGAGTTTGAGTAGATCACCACGCCGGTGTCGCCATAGGCAACGTGATCGCCACGCACTGGCGGCATTATGGTCTGATAGTTGATGCACGTATCCGTCATCATGATGCCCATCCGGGTGCAGGCTGCGATGAACCGACGTTCCAGATTTGCCATGTCTTCCGTCTGCCCAAGAGGATCGTAGTAACTCAGGTCCACGCCACGCGGGTCCGTTATCATCGGAATGGCAACCTTGGCGCCGTCCTTGGCGATGGACTCGACGAACTCGACCCCGGCGTCACCCAGACTTTCCGGATCAGCCATCATGTGGGCCTGGCTCACTTCAACCATGTCCATTGCATCAAACATCCTGCCGACCTGTTTTTGATGCTTGATCGCCCATTGGCAGGCGGGCCCGAATTCGCCTGCCAGCATCGCCTTTTCTTCGTCCGACAGTTTCATTCTTTCTCCTTCGGCGAGCTTGGTCTTGAAGGCGGAGCATTAGCGCTCTTTTTTGAAGGATCCGCGCGGCCTGTTCAGCGAGCGGGCCGCGCGCTTTGATCAAGATTTCTTGTCCCCCCGTTCCGCACTGAAATGCAATACCAGATGCGGTCTGGCATCCAAGCCCGGCCAACTGCTCGGCCAGCGCATTATCACCCGAGGGACAGGTGTGGGTCTCCACCACCCCGTCTTCCGGAACGAACAACACTACCGATTAGGTCTTCTTGTGAGCATCCAGCCCGACATAAATGGGTTTGTCCTCGACAGCGGTGACAAAACGCGCAATCCGTGTTGCGTTCTTGAGCACGCTGAACACTCCATTGTTTGGAATGTCCCGGCATCGCAGCAGTTAGCCGCACCACCGTCCAGCATGGTATTTTTTGGGAATTTAGCTAATATAGCTATTGTAATGCCGCTTCGCGTTTTGCATATATTAGCTAAATTAGCTGAAACTGAGAAGGGAAGCACTATGCGACAGTTCTCCGCAACGGACCTTGCCAACAAGACTGGCGATGTTCTGGCGGTTGCTGCGCAGCAGCCCGTTGCCATCGCCCGCCACGGCAAGCGGCGCTTCGTGGTTTTATCCACTGAAGAATTCGAAGCTCTGCGCCAAGGCAAAGATAGTCGTACTGCGCATCATGTGGACGATCTGGACGATGCCGAAGCCACACGTCTTATGACCGAGTTGCATGCCAGCATCGACAAAGACTGATAGTAGCGCGCGGAAGGTCGGGCAGGTCTGGCGTTATCCCTACCTGTGGTCGCACGAGGTAGATGCGGGGTGTTTCGAGAGCAAGAAGCAAAGACCGACAGCGGTTTCGCTGCTGACAACCAACAAGGATGGCGAAGCAGTTGTGATGTCGGCGCCGCTGACGACATTGGAACCAGAGAACAACCCATTCGCGATAGAAGTGCCAGAAATCGAGATGCGCCGAGCAGGTCTAGACCCGTCCGTTCGGGCGTGAGTCATTGCCAATGAGTGCAATTTCGAAGCCTGCAAGCGCATTTATTACCTAGAGCCGCGCATTGAAGGGCGAATTTACATCGATGTTCATCAAGCTGGTTCAGGGAAAGACGATCGAGGCCATCAAATCCCGGAAGGCAAAGGGCGTCGGTCGAAACTGACGCCCCAGCAATTGCCTCTCAAACACTCAAAAAATGACGCGCATTCGCGGGGTGTGAGCCAACGATCTCTCCGCAGCCAATCACCAAAATCGCTTGAACAACCGTTTCCACACGGCGTCCGGCGCTGGCAATGCGCACCGGTTCGCACCTAGGCGCGCGGAAATTCAGATCTGCCTTTCAACAAGCATTTTCTTCAGGTGAGCGATTGCTTTGGCCGGGTTGAGGCCCTTCGGACAGGTCTTTGTGCAGTTCATGATCGTGTGGCACCGATAGAGCTTGAAGGGATCCTCCAGGTCATCAAGGCGCTCGCCGGTCGCCTCATCGCGGCTGTCGATGATCCAGCGGTAGGCATGAAGCAGCGCCGCCGGGCCGAGATATCTGTCACCGTTCCACCAATAGCTTGGACAGCTTGTAGAGCAGCTTGCGCACATTACGCATTCATAGAGACCGTCCAGCTTCTTCCGGTCCTCAATCGACTGGCGCCATTCCTTTCCCGGCCGGTTCGTTGTGGTTTCCAGCCACGGCATTACACTCGCATGCTGTGCGTAGAAATGGTTAAGGTCGGGCACGAGATCCTTGACCACATGCATGTGAGGCAAAGGATAGATCCGTACGACCCCCGAGATTTCCTCGATTCCATGAATGCAGGCAAGGGTATTGGTACCGTCAATGTTCATTGCGCAGGAACCGCAGATGCCCTCACGGCATGACCGGCGGAACGTCAAGGTCGGATCGATTTCGTTCTTTATCTTGATCAGCGCATCCAGAACCATGGGGCCGCACTTGTCCATGTCGACGTAATAGGTATCGACGCGCGGGTTCTGGCCGTCGTCCGGACTCCATCGATAGATGCGAAAGGTGCGGACATTTGAAGCGTCATCCGGCTTTGGCCAGGTCTTTCCGTTATGGACTTTCGAATTCTTGGGAAGCGTGAACTGAACCATATTTTGTCCTGTCGATTCTGGCCCCGGCAAGCCTTCAGATAGTTCTTCCTGCCGAAACGTTGACTTCGGTCGTGCCGGTCTTGCCCTCAAGCAGGCGGTCGACGCACTCAGACATGAATTCCTTTTCAGTCTGGGGCGCGAAGATTCGCTTTGTCAGTGTGATGGATGCCCCGGAACGCGATCCACCGGAGCCGACCCCGACATGAACGGCTCCGGATATGCCGTCCGCAAGCCCAGCCTGTTCTGCGCATTGACGCTCGGCGCGTTCCTGCGTCATAGGCGGCGGGGTGCAGGCCGAAGCCGCTGCTAACGCCAGAAAAGCCAGAATACGCATCAGTAGACCCGTGCTTTCGGTGCGATTCTTGCAAGGTCGATTCCACCTTCGTCGGCTGGTGTAAGCGGATCGAGATGCACAGGCCGGTAGCTAAGCCTTACCGTGTCGTGGTCATCAGTCCACGCAAGCGTGTGGCAACGCCAGTTCACGTCATCCCGGTCGGGATAGTCCTCGTGGGCGTGGGCTCCGCGGCTTTCCCTGCGCGCCTCGGCACTGACAACTGTCGCAATCGCGTTCGGCATGAGGTTCGTGAGTTCGAGCGTCTCCATCAAGTCGGAATTCCAGACAAGGCTGCGGTCCGTGACCGAAAGATCGGTCATCTTGCCTGCTATGGATTTCATCTTCTGGCAGCCTTCGCCAAGCGTCCTGTCGGTGCGAAACACTGCGGCGTCAGACTGCATTGTCTTCTGCAATTCCAGTCGGAGATCGGCCGTCCGAACTCCTCCTGAAGCATTGCGAAGGCCATCGAAGCGATCGAACGCTCTTTCGACGGATGCGGAATTCACGCGGGGACTCGGCTCTTCGGCGTTCACGACCTGCCCGGCGCGGATGGCTGCGGCGCGGCCGAAGACGACCAGGTCGATAAGTGAATTGGATCCAAGGCGGTTGGCGCCATGCACCGAGGCGCATCCTGCTTCTCCCACTGCCATCAGTCCCGGCGCGACGGCGTCGGGATCCGTCTCGGTGGGGTTCAATGCCTCGCCCCAGTAGTTCGTCGGAATTCCGCCCATGTTGTAGTGGACGGTCGGAAGAACCGGGATCGGCTCCTTGGTGACTTCGACACCTGCGAAGATGCGGGCGGACTCAGAAATGCCCGGAAGTCGCTCGGCCAGCGTTTCCGGTGGAAGGTGATTGAGATGCAGGTGAATATGGTCACCTTCGGATCCCACCCCCCGGCCTTCCCGGATCTCCAGTGTCATGCAGCGACTCACCACATCGCGGCTTGCCAGATCCTTGTAGGTGGGAGCGTAACGCTCCATGAAACGCTCGCCCTCGGAATTGGTAAGGTAACCGCCTTCGCCTCGGGCGCCTTCGGTGATCAGGCAGCCGGAACCGTAAATCCCGGTGGGATGGAACTGGACAAATTCCATGTCCTGCAGCGGAAGCCCGGCACGGGCCACCATACCCCCGCCGTCACCGGTACAGGTATGTGCGCTCGTTGCGGAGAAATACGCCCGGCCGTAACCGCCGGTCGCCAGCACCGTCATCTTGGCACTGAACACGTGCATCGTGCCGTCGTCGAGATTCCAGCAGACAACGCCTTGGCAGACTCCATCCTCCGACATGATCAGGTCGATGGCAAAATATTCAATGAAGAATTCAGCGTTGTTCTTCAGGGACTGTCCGTAGAGCGTGTGCAGCATCGCGTGACCGGTCCGGTCCGCCGCCGCGCAGGTCCGCTGCACCGGAGGCCCCTCGCCGAATTCCGTCGTGTGTCCCCCGAACGGTCGCTGGTATATCAGACCCTCTTCGGTTCGGGAGAACGGAACCCCGTAATGCTCGAGTTCGTAAACGGCCTTGGGCGCTTCGCGCGCGAGATATTCCATCGCGTCGGTATCGCCCAGCCAGTCCGAGCCCTTGACTGTGTCATACATATGCCACTGCCAGCTGTCCGGCCCCATATTGCCGAGCGAAGCCGCGATGCCGCCCTGGGCAGCGACAGTGTGGGAGCGCGTCGGAAATACCTTGGTCACGCAGGCGGTTCTCAGACCCTGCTCAGCCATTCCGAGCGTGGCGCGCAGGCCGGATCCACCGGCGCCAACCACCACAACATCATATTCATGGGTCTCGAAATCATACGCCGCCATTAATCGATCCTCAAAGTGCGATCCTTGCCAGCGCGAACAGTCCGCAGGCCATCAGGAACCAGGACAGCGCGATTGCGGAAATCACCGCGACTTTCCTTAATAGCCCGTGCAGATAGTCTTCGATCAGCATTTGCGCGCCGAGGCGAAAATGAAACAGTCCGACTACCAATGCGACCGCGGAAACGATTGCCACGACGGGATGGGAGAAAATCGCGTGCGCCTGTTCGTAACCGCTTCCCAGCGCCCGACCGAAGATGAAGACGAATGCGGGAGTCAGAACGGCGAGCCCGGCGGCGCTTACGGTCATGTGCCAATGGTGTTCGGTTCCAGTTCCGGACGCACCCTTGCCGAGGGCGCGCTTGCGGTCGGTAAGGAATCGCATGTTCGCTCCGTTAAACCAGAATCAGGGTTAGCGCGGTGAGCACAATCGAGCCGATAATGCAGAGCCAGCCAAGAAGCTCCGCAGTTTGCAGGTCAAGTGCCCATCCCGCATCGAAACATAAGTGCCGGAGCCCTGCGAGAAAGTGATACCAGACTGCGACAAGCGACAGCGTGAAAACCGTGTCGCCGAACCAGGATGTGGCGATCCGATTGACGAAACCGAAATATTCAGGTCCGGTCGCGACTGCGAGCAGCCACCAGATCGCAAGGGCAATGCCAACAATCAGCGCGTTGCCGGTGATTCGTGTCAGGATTGAGCTGATTGACGTGATCTGTGGTCGGTAGATCTGCAGATGCGGAGAAAGGGGTCGCTCTGCAGGGGTCTTTGCCTCCGCCATGTCAGAATCCTTTGCTTGGTCCGGACTTCAGGCTCTTTCGTGACTCCATTCTTTGGACCCCATACAGTGTGTAGGTAGGGAAATAGCGGTTTTGCCTGAGACAAAAAAGTAAAAAAGGCGGGTTTCGGCAAAGTGCGGTGATGGACCGCTATCGACGCTGCGCGGCCGGGAGATTGGTGGTGAGGTCAAGGAAGCATCCAGGCGAGTTTGCCGAAGAGAATGACTCGCTCGATTCTCTTTGTCCGAAATGCCGCAGTTGCGGTGCGGTCAATTTTGGTGGCGCTGTCCGGTGAAGGTTTGTTCGAGTGCGGTAGGGACGGCCGTTGACCGAATTTGCCGTTTCGGCGAGTGTGCCGTCACCGATAACCGCGCTGTTCTTGAGACACCGTGCGGGATCCGTAAATTCATCCAAGATGGGGCGCAGCCCGGATTGGTTGTTCATGCGCGGAACGCCTGCCTCGCCGGCGAGTGGAGAAAGCTGGTCAGCCTGCGGTTCCTGACACAGCGTCTGAGTGCCAGCATTGCGTTGGTGTCTTTCTCCGGAAGGCGGGCGCCGGTGCGCATCAGCGGGAGTCCGTACCGCCTGCGGCCATTTTGCGGAACCCTGATCCAGCCTGTTGGGGAGAACGGAGAAGTCCGGCGGGTACTGGTAGTCGCGGTCGCTCATTCTGCGGCGGCGACGCAGCCTCGGTCTCCGACTCGGCGGAGGATATGGGCGCGCCGCCGCTCGGGTGACCATCCCTCTCGCTCGAACATCTCGAACGTAGCGATCTCTTCCGCCGTCAGCGGATTGCCCTCGATCTCCTGCAGGTGTGCGGCCTCCGCAAGCAGGCCGTTTGCGGAGGCCGGCGCGACGGGAACCGAGTCATGCTGCTTCCTGGACATGGATGAACCCTGTCACGTTCCTTCGTAGAGTGCGACCGGCGATTGTCCGACCCGCGATAGCTGAAACATTTAACTTCGTTCCAATGGTTTATAGTCCGGAAGCGCCTGGAGTGGAGCGGTTTGCTCGATTGATGTGTTGCCGCGCGGTGCCGCCATTGCCTCGACGGCACGGCATGGCACCGGATCCGATTCAGCAGAGACGACAACGCATCGACGAAGATTTGAATGCAGGCAAATGGAACAATTGCTTCCAGACAGTTTCCGCCAGCCTGCTCAACAGAGTGACCGCGGTCTTATCCCCGGAGAGTGGTTCGATAGCGGTTTCATCAAGTGGCGCAGCCGCAGGTTCCCAAAGACGCTGCAACGGACGATTTGCCGCATCATCGCGAATGCACCTGTCGGCTTTGCAAGCGCAATCACATCGGCATCAATGCCCAGTAGTCCAGATCCAGAAGCACCTCCGGAAGGTATTTTCCGTCTTCGTCGCGAAGGATAAAGGGGGCGCCTTTGGTTGCGACAAGCCGAAGGCGGACGGCGCCGACGCCCGGCGCGGCTGTCTCGGCTTTTTCAACCACTTCAGACCAGGCCCGCAGTGTATCTCCGGCATAGCACGGATTCGCGTGAGCACCCGCGTTCAGCGCCACAACTATCTGGGCGTTGGCAAGACCGTTGTAACTTAGCGCCCGCGCCAATGAGATGACATGGCCTCCGTAGACAAGGCGCCTTCCATCAGGCCTCGCGGTTGCGTCAAAATGCACTCGAGCCGTGTTTTGCCATAACCTGGTGGCCATCATGTGTTCCGATTCCTCGACGGTCACCCCATCTATGTGGTCAATGGTCTCGCCGGGCTCGTAGTCGCTCCACCGATGGCGTTCGCCGGCGGCACCGAAGTCGTAACGTCGGAAATCGAGTCCCTCGGGCACGACGATCCGGTCTGCCGGCACGACCGTTTTCAGAACAGGAATATGTGTGGGAGGTGCTGCGGCGTTCAGGCTGCGCTTCCGCACCATTACCCAGCGGACATATTCGAGCACCGGCTCGTTCTCTCCGTTAAGCCCGGTCGTACGGACCCATACGATGCCGGATTTTCCACTGGAGTTTTCCTTGAGTCCGATCACTTCGCTGACCGACTGCAGAGTATCACCCGGCCAGACTGTCCGCAGCCAGCGGCCCTCGGCGTAGCCAAGATTCGCCACGGCGTTCAGAGAGATGTCAGGGACCGTTTTCCCGAAGACGATATGGAATATCGCCAGGTCATCGATCGGAGACCGTTCAAGCCCGCAGTTCTGGGCAAATCTGTCTGAAGAGTGAATCGCGTGGCGGGTCGGGTACAGCGCGTGGTAAAGAGCGCGTTCACCGTCAGTCACGGTGCGTGGCGTCGCGTGTTCAATCGTTTCGCCGATCCGGTAATCCTCAAAGTACCTGCCGGAATTGGTCTTGCTCATGCGGTTATTCCCGTCTTCGTCCCAGATTTCGCCAAGCGGTCACTGATCATCGCCGATTCGCTGTCCTGGTCTCTTTTTTCGACAGTTCGGTCAGGCCAAGTGGCCCGTTCCGCAGCCAGCGGAGGCCACGCTCCCATCACCTGCAAGATGGATCCGACCGACCGTTCCGTAGCCGTGCCGACCAGAGTGCGGTCATCCACCGAATGGGTTGGGGCCAATCCAGATGTGAATTGCCGCAATCACTGCGAATGCCACAGCCGAGATCGCAAGAAGCCGGATATCGCCGACCAAAGTGCCGTCCTGGAACCTAACCCAATTTGGCTCAGCGCGGTTGATGACCAGCATTTCGACGACGGCCCAAACGCCTAGACTCCCAAACAGGACCAAAGAGGCGCTGTCGCCATTGACCAGCAGATGAGCGATGGCCCACAGCAGGAATCCAGTCAGCATCGGGTGGCGCATCCAACTGCGGGCGCGGCTTTTGGAACTGCCGAGGCCGAACAGCACGACGGCGACCGCCATCAACAGATTGTTGGCGTGCTTGCCC
>JAJEAY010000249.1 GCA_022824145.1 Rhodobacter sp.
TATTCGGGCGTCGTGCCTTTGCGTATCGGAATGTGTGGGCGGGGTAGCGGAGTGCAGCACTGTGATCGCCGTTCGCAGCGTGCCGGGCCGAGTTGAAACATGGACGTTCCGGGACTTGTCATACTTGTTCGGCGAACTGCCGAGTGGTGCGGGGATGTTTCACTGTCATGGCCTCCGTCAGCAACTCTGTGACGCAAAAAATTCAGAAAGGCTTTGACATTTTCACTGAAATTATTATTTTCACCATATGGTGAAACAGGCTAAAATAGAGAATATCTTGATCAGCAGCGGTGTAGACGCGATCTGCGCTCTACTCGAACGTATTCCGAACATTCAGATCAGCAGAGTTCTGCCTGAGCAGCATTTAGCGTCCGGTTACCGTCTCGATGCAAGGATCGATTTCAGTCACGATGGAATCCGCTACGCGCTTGTCATGGAAATCAAGTCAGATGGAGCGCCGCGCCATGTCCGTTCAGCGGTCTACAAGCACGAGAGCTACATGGCGCATATGCATAAATCCGATCAGCAAGACGATGACAGGCTGTTTATCCCAATGGTGGTCAGCTCCTATCTGTCTCCGAGGTCGCGCTCAATCTGCTTGGATCACAATGTCGCTTACCTGGACCTATTTGGCAATGCGCACCTTGTTTTTGGTCCGGTCTATATCGAGCGATCCGTTCCGGACAAACCGAAGTCCGAAACGCGCGCTCTGCGATCTCTGTTCACCCCAAGAGCGGGTGCCATCCTGCGGGTTCTGCTTCGAACCCCGACTCGCGCGTGGCGCGTTTCTGACTTGGCAGAGGCGGCCAACGCAAGCCTTGGACACGTAAGCAAAGTGCGCAAAGCGCTGATCGACCGGGAATGGGTCGAAATAAGGAAAGACGGACTCGTCCTTGTTCAGCCGGATGCGCTGCTGAAGTCCTGGCGGGAAAACTACCTACAACCGACTGCCCATTACATCAATGGATATACAGTTCTGCATGGAGATGACCTACGCGCCCGCCTTTCGGAAAGTTTAAAGCCGGGCCCGCAAACTCCACGTGCGATCTGCGCGTCGAACTCGGCCGCGCAATGGTTTGCACCATATGTCCGAGGTGACCGGCATAGCTTCTATACCGACGAATCAGGGGCACAGGTGCTGACAAAAGCTCTTCAATTGACACATGCCGCATTGGGAGCCAACGTGACCCTACGCATCCCCAATGATGAGACTTTGTTCGAAGACGCCGCTGAGCCGGTGCCAGGCATCTTCTGTTCCAATCCAGTCGTCACCTATCTTGACCTCTGGAACGGCAATGATCGGGACCGTGAGGCTGCCGACCACTTGGCTGCAAGGTGTTTTCCATGGTTGTGAGGGAAACTCAGACCGCCGGTGATTACGATGACCGGACCACGGCCGCGGTCAAGTCAGCACTCATCGAGATCGGCCAAATTCTCGGTAGTTTTGAAGGTAAGTATGCGATTGTTGGCGGTGCGGTTCCCTGGCTACTTCTGGGTGAGGCCGAAATGCAGCACATCGGCACCGCAGATGTGGATCTCGGCCTCGATCCGGAGGCCTTGGGCGACGGTGAATACGTTCGGCTTGTCGAAGCTCTTCAAGGACATGGCTATCTTCAAGGGGACAACTTGCGGCGTTTTCAACTCGTGCGCACTGTCCCCGCCAGAGATGGTGGACCAAATATCGACATAGTAGTAGATTTCCTGATGCCACGTGACGCTAAGATCACTAGAAACATGCCGCCACTGATCAGCCAGTTTGCGGTCCAGCGAGCGGACGGCGCAGACCTAGCGCTCAGGTTCTATCAAATGGTGGCCATCGAAGGACACATGCCCGACGGTGACCGCAACCGAGTTAACATTGCTGTGGCATCGATCCCCGCCCTTTTGGCCATGAAAGGGTATGCGGTCGCAAACCGTCTGAAACGAAAGGATGCCTACGACATTTACTACTCCGTAAGGAACTACCCTGATGGAATTGACGCACCCGTTGCAGCAACCCGACCGCTTCTAGAATTCAAATCGGCTCTCCGAAGTTACCGCTCTATCTCAGGCAAATTTCGGAGTGTTGAAGACTTTGGGCCAATGAGCGTGAGAAGGTTTATTGAGGGATCCCATCTGCTTGGTGGTCGCACAGCAGATCAATGGCAACAGGATGCCTTCGGACAGGTCGACGCATGGCTTAGAGGCCTTGGCCTGAGGCAATCATGACCGGAATCTACTGGTGTCCCGACGTTTTGATCTGGGCATGCCTTAGTGCGTTGTTTTCAATGGAACAATTGCAGATTTAGTGTGTTTTCCACCTGAACGCTTTCTGCACCAGCTATACCGCCATGACGTTCGATCCCTTCAGAACGGATGCACGTCATGTACGCCGGGAAGCTCGTCTTCGCCCAGGTCATGGATCATCTTCCGTAGCATGGATTCCACCGCACCGTCGATCGGTACAGCGGCAACCGCAGGATCCAGCCGTTCCCCTTCCGCGATCAGTGCCGGTTCATGGCGATCGCCCAGCCGACCGATGCCACGATTATGACGTCGTCGCGTTCCAGAAGCGCCCTTGTGGCGGAGTGGCGCATCCGGTCGATCTGTTCGTTTATCTGGGACTCCTTCTCGATATAGGTGTCCGACCGCGTCACGTAGGCTTCCGGCTGGTAGTAGTCGTAGTAGCTGACGAAATATTCGACGGCGTTTTCGGGAAAGAACCCCTTGAACTCGCCGTATAGCTGGGCCGCGAGCGTCTTGTTCGGAGCCAGAACTATCGCCGGACGCTGGGTTTCCTCGATGACCTTGGCCATCGTGTATGTCTTTCCGGTCCCTGTAGCGCCAAGGAGAACCTGGTTCTGCTCTCCGTCACGAATGCCCTGGGAGAGTTCAGCGATTGCGGTCGGCTGGTCGCCGGCTGGCTGGAACTCGGTATGCATGACAAACCTGATCCCGCCCTCAAGCTTTCCGCCTGCGTGG
>JAJEAY010000261.1 GCA_022824145.1 Rhodobacter sp.
AAACTAACTGTGACAGCGGCTGCCGTTGCCCTGTGCGCCACAGGCGCTGCGGCGGAGATAAAGGTAGGGATGATCACCACGCTATCCGGCGGTGGGGCCGGGCTGGGAATTGACGTTCGGGATGGCTTCATGCTGGCCATCGAACAGTCCGGCCGCGATGACATAGAAGTGGTGATCGAGGATGATCAACGCAAGCCTGACGTTGCTGTTCAGCTCTCGGACAGAATGATCCAGTCGGAACGTGTCGACGTAATGACGGGGATCATCTGGTCGAACCTTGCGATGGCGGTTGTTCCTGGGGCAGTGAACCAGAATGTTTTCTATCTTTCACCCAATGCCGGTCCCTCGGCATTGGCGGGTAAGGGCTGCCATCAGAACTACTTCAACGTCGCATGGCAGAACGACAACCTGCACGAGGCCGCTGGCGCCCATGCCAACGGCGCCGGATACGGAAACAGCTTCATTCTCGCACCGAACTATCCAGCTGGTCATGACGCACTGACTGGCTACAAGCGGTTCTACGAAGGTGACCTCGCTGGTGAGGTGTACACTGAGCTGGGCCAGACAGACTACGCCGCCGAGATCGCGCAGATCCGTGCCAGCGGCGCTGACAGCGTGTTTTTCTTCCTGCCGGGCGGTATGGGGATTTCTTTCATCAAGCAATATTCCGACAGTGGGGTAGACCTGCCGGTTGTCGGCCCTGCCTTCAGCTTTGACCAAGGCATACTGCAGGCTGTGGGCGACGCGGCCCTCGGTGTCGTCAACACGTCGCAGTGGAACAAGGACATCGATAACGCGGCCAATGCAGAATTCGTCGCCAGCTTCCACGAAAAATACGGCCGGTTGCCATCGCTTTATGCGAGCCAAGGGTTTGACACCGCAAACTTGCTGGTTTCTGCTCTTGGCAAGGCTCATCCCTCGGACGCGGATGCTTTCCGCGAGGCGCTGCGGGCGGCGGAGTTTGACAGCACACGCGGTGATTTTGCGTTCGACACGAACCATCACCCGATTCAGACGATCTATGCCCGTGAAGTCGTCAAGGAAGGTGATGTCTTCACCAACAGAATCGTTGGCGTGGCGCTTGAGAACCATTCCAACGCCTATGTTGGTGACTGCGGTATGTGAGTGATCTTCTGTGCGCCCCGGCAGCGGGGCGCACAGGCGCCTTGAACTCCCGTGTCCTGGATCCTCATCATCGAGCAGGTTCTCAACGGTCTGCAGTTTGGCGTTATGCTGTTCCTGATGGCGGCTGGCCTCACGTTGATCTTTGGCGTGATGGGGCTGATCAATCTTGCTCATGGGTCGCTTTACATGGTTGGAGCGTTTTCCGCGGCCGCAGTGGCCGGGGCGACGGGATCATTTTTTGCCGGACTCGTTGCGGCGCTGGCGGCTGCGGCTCTCGCAGGCGCCATCGTCGAAATAGTGGTGATCCGACGGCTCTACGGCGCCGCGCATCTTGATCAGGTGCTTGCAACCTTTGCGCTCATTCTGATCTTTTCCGAGGGCACACGCTGGATCTTCGGTTCCTTTCCGCTATTCCTCGACATACCGGACGCGTTGTCAGGTCCGGTTACGTTGCCGGGAGGCATCGAATATCCGCTTTATCGCCTGACTCTCATCGCAATAGGCTTTGCTGTTGCGGTTGGACTGTGGGCCTTGATCGAGTGCACGCGCGTTGGCATCCAGATCCGCGCCGGCGAGAACGACCGCGAGATGATCGCCGCCCTTGGTGTCGATATCTCCAAACTCTACACGCTGATCTTCGCGCTTGGTGCTGCCCTTGCTGGTCTGGCCGGGGCGCTTGTCGGCGCGATCCAGTCCGTGCAGGTCGGAATGGGTGAGCCGGTGCTGATCCTTGCGTTCGTCGTCATCGTTATCGGCGGCATCGGGTCAATCCGGGGTGCGTTTATCGGATCCCTTTTGGTGGGATTGACAGATACGTTGGGCGGCGTGTTCCTGCCCGAACTGTTCAAGCTCTTCATGGACACAGGCGCAGCCCAGAAAAGTGGCTCGGCGTTGGCATCAATGGGAATCTACGCGTTGATGGGGCTGGTACTGGTCTTGCGGCCGACGGGTCTATTCGGGACACGCTCATGAGGCTGAACGAGACCTATATCAGCACGGCGGTTCTCGCAGGGCTTCTGGCCCTGCCGCTTTGGGCCGTGATGGTGGATGAGCCTTTCACCATTACTCTTGTCACCCGTGCAGTGATTCTGGCGTTGGCGGCGGTGGGGCTGAACATCGTCTTGGGAATCGGTGGATTGGTCAGTTTCGGACATGCGGCGTTCTTTGGCCTTGGCGGCTATGCCATGGGAATCCTCGCTTATCATGCGCAAACCTATTCGGTCCTGGATCTCGGTCTCTTCACCGCCGAGGGGACCAAGTCGATGCCAGTCATCTGGCTTGTTGCGATGGTCGTTTCCGCCGTCGCAGCATTTTTCATCGGGCTGCTCTCCCTTCGCACCTCAGGCGTCTACTTCATCATGATCACCCTCGCGTTCGGGCAGATGTTCTACTACTTCGCGATCTCATGGGCGCGGTATGGCGGTGAAGACGGTCTGTCGATCTATGTGAGGAACGGGTTTCCCGGTCTCAATACGCTGGCACCCATCCAGTTCTTCGTCATCTGCTTTGCCATCCTCTGCATTGTGCTGTTCCTGAAAGCACGGTTGCAGGTGTCACCCTTCGGCCTCGCGCTCAATGCGGCGCGGCAGACAACAGCGCGGGTCGAAACGGTGGGTCTCAGTCCAATGCGGCTTAAGCTCGTGGCATTTGTCATTTCGGGTGCGGTTACCGGGCTGGCCGGGGCGCTCTTTGCCGACCTGAACCGGTTCGTTTCGCCCACCATGTTCAGCTGGCAGCTTTCGGGCGAGTTGATCGTACTGATCATCATCGGTGGTGTCGGCCGTTTGATGGGCCCTGTAATCGGTGCCTGCATTTTTGTTGCACTTGAACATTTCCTGGGCGGGATTACGGAGTTCTGGCATGTCTATCTTGGCATCATCCTGCTTTGCGTCGTTCTATTTGGCCGAGGCGGAGTCATCGGGCTATTGACGGGCAGGGAGGGTGCCCATGTCTGAGCCTATCCTTGCAACTCACCATCTAAAGAAGAACTTTGGCGCATTGATTGCGACTGATGACGTGTCGGTTGACCTGCACGCTGGCGAGATTCACGCCATCATCGGTCCGAACGGCGCGGGTAAATCAACGCTGATCAAACAGATTTGCGGACAGATCAGGTCCGATGCCGGTCGGGTTGAATTGATGGGGCGCGATGTATCAGGCCTTACCACACAGACCCGTGCGCAGGCCGGGCTGGGACGCACATTCCAGATTTCGGAACTGGCGATGGAGGACACGGCGCTTGAAAACGCCGTTCTCGGAGCGATTGGTGCTGAAAGTGGATCATGGCGGTTCTGGCGACCCGCGTTGCGGACGAGTCGGCTGACTGAACGGGCGGAGGCAGCTTTGTCCCGCGTTGGTTTGGCGAGCCAGATGAATACACGCTGCGGAGACCTCAGTCACGGCCAGCGCCGCCAGCTGGAGGTCGCCGTCGCCCTGACCCTGGCACCCAAAGCCTTCATCATGGATGAGCCTATGGCGGGCCTTGGTTCAGACGGATCCAAGGCCATGACCGGCTTTTTGCACGGACTGCGCGACGAGGCGCCAATCCTGCTGGTGGAACACGACATGGACGCGGTTTTTGCCCTCGCCGACCGGATCAGCGTGCTTGTCTACGGCAGAATCATCGCCACGGACACAGCGGATGAGATCCGGAGCAGCAAGACCGTCCGGGATGCCTATCTGGGAGATGCGGCGTGAGAGTTCTGCATCTTGAAGGGCTCCAAGCAAGCTACGGCAGCAGCCAGGCATTGTTTGGCGTGGATCTTGAGATGGTCGAAGGCCAGGTGACGGCGCTCATGGGGCGCAACGGAATGGGCAAATCCACAACGGTCAAAGCGATCTGCCGGATGATTCCGTCCCAGGGAAAGCTGTTGCTCGACGGGCGGGACCTGCATCCTTTGCCGAGTCATAAGGTCGCGCGCCTTGGCGTCGGGCTGGTTCCGGAAGGCCGCCGCTGTTTTGCCGGGCTGACCGTGCGCGAAAACCTCCTTGCCGCCGCGCGTCTGGGGGAATGGGGCTTCGCAGCGGTGACTGCGCTCTTTCCATGTCTTGCGGAGCGTGCCAATCAGCGCGCCGCGTCCCTGTCCGGCGGAGAGCAGCAGATGCTGGCGATCGGCCGGGCTCTGATGACAAACCCTCGTTTCCTGCTTCTTGACGAAGCGACCGAGGGTCTCGCTCCCATTGTCCGCCAGGAAATCTGGACTGCTGTACGGCAGCTGAAACAGAACACAGGCGCGGCGATCCTCTTGATTGACAAATCCTTGAAGGAACTTGCTTCCGTTTCTGACAAGGCCGTTATCCTGGAACGGGGGAAAACTGTCTGGGCAGGCGCGATGACGGATCTGACATCAGACGTTTCCGAACGATATCTGGGGGTCTGATGGCCGATTTTCGGGAACTGGATGACATATGAGACGGTTCGTGTCGTGTTGATGTCTGGTGACGGGGCGTGGCGTTCGATCCGTCGTGCCCGGAAACACTGCCCGGAATCAGGGTGCCTGTGCTATGCTAATGTGGCGCAAGTTGCCGCTACCTTTTTCGGCAACGGTTCGATCCTGCCATGTTTGTGGTCTGCGGCATTATGTCCTGCTCATAGATTCGTTTGTCCCCAGTGGTTCCTTGATTTATGACCCATTGGGTTATAAAAATAATTTGTGCAAGCGGTGGCCGAAACTCCTTTTTTTTCGAAACAGGCGGATAGCCTGTTCTCTGAAAAAGAAAGGAGTAATTGATGCGCTCGCACATGATCCAGAGTGTGGCGAAGTAATTCCGGGAACGGGCGGTGTTCGAAAAGTACGCGTTGCCCTCTCCGGCGGCGGAAAGGGCAGTGGCTCACCGGTTGTCTATTATTATCTGGATGAAACAGTCCCGCTGCTCGCGCTGGCAGTTTATAAAAAGAACTTTCAGGTGGACTTTGCTCAAGACGAAAGGAAAGCGGTGGCCAGCTTGGCCCGCGAAATCAAAAATGCAGCCAGGAGCAAGAGATGACACAAGTTGGTGAAGACCTGATTCAGTCCATGACCGAAGCTCTGGCCTTTCTGAAAGGCGCAGGCCCTGCGACTGTGCATTCTCCTGTTGATCCCAAAGATGTGCGAAAGCGCATCAAGCTCACCCAAGCGGAGATGGCTCCGATGCTGGGAATGAGCCTTTCCGGGTATCGGAAAGTTGAGCAAGGCACACGGAGCGTTAGTGGCCCTCTCTCTGTGCTGCTTAAGGTCATTGACAAAGAGCCGGAAGCTGTTCGGAGGGCGCTCACTGGATAAGGGACGGATGGCCGAGAGGGTCAGTGACGCATTGATGCAAGCGAAATTGCCACTTGCCGTCGAACCGGCTTGCTTTGGTGCGGCCTGCTCTCAATGGACATGAACATCACGAAGGCCTGGCGCATCGCGGAGAATATCCGCGCTTTGAGACTTCGGGGGTAGTCGTGCATGTCGGTCCAGACGGTTGCTTCGCTTCTTGACCGGTCGACATTGACGCCAAGCTCACCGCAATTCAGGGCGATGCGCAAAGACACAGTGAGCGATCAATCGCAACCGCATGCGCTCCGCAAGGGATTTGCCAACCGCGTGCTGACCGAACAGGTCGTCCTGCATTTCGGCAGGTAGCCTGTTTGGGTGGTCAACAAGGTTCGAATGCGGGTTCTTCGTGCGGATGGAAACCCATGCACCTGTCTCTGGCTTCGGCAGTAACCGCTGCACGCCGGCGTTCCGGACAATGTGCCTCCTGCACTGGAAAGAGCCAGTTCCCAAGATCGCTTTCCTTGAGTCGCATCGGAAACATCCGTTCAACTCCAATTGAGTGCACGCTATATCCTGCAGTTCATGAAATCCTTCGATCCGTCGCCGTTGACGGTTCCGAGGCAGACAGTCCCGCTCGTCCGAGCGGGCTCAGTTCATGAATCCGGGTGCCAGGAAGTGGAATGCGTAGGCCACAATCAGAGCTGGCACAGCCGAATATGCCGTGGCCATGACCGCAGCGCGGGGAGACAGTGCCAGGGCAGGGAACAGCGCATCGCCGTCGTTGGAAATCGCATTGCCAATCAATGCGGCGAAAGGGATTGCGCCGTTGATGTACAATGTCGCCACCAGAACCTGTGGCCCGCATCCGGGAACGAACCCTATGACGATGGCGATGAGCGGCAGCAGAGGGGCTACCGCCAGAAACCATGCCTCAAGGTCAAATCCCGCGAACAGAACCAGGTAGTCATAGGCAAGGTAGGCACCAAGAACCCAAACCGAAATGAAACTGGTTTCCTCTGCCATCCGCGTGAACGGAGAATCATGCGAATTGGTCATTGCCTGCAGCGGTGACGTAGCCCAGATGAACAGCCCCAGGAACGTGCCCGTGAGCGCCAGCCATAGAACCGGTATCCCGAACACAGCGGTGATTTCCACCTGACCCAACTGCGCTGCTCCAACCGCAAGCCCTGGCGCGGCAACCAGCGCAAAGGCGATATCCTGCGGTCGGGTTCGGCCGATTCGTGGTGCTGTTTCACGTGCGCCGACGGTTAACCTTCGGAACTCCACCTTATTGAAACAGTCAACCAGCCAGCCGGACAGGATGCCAACGGCAAAGCTCAGGGGCAGAACAACAGCCGCAGCGTCGGGCCGTGTGGCGATCAGCAGGAACGCGGCGTCGCCCATGGTCGCGGTCAATGTCGCTACTACAGCGCCGAAGCCCACATTTCCGCTGGTATAGGCCGCAACCACAACGACGGCGCCGCCACAGCCGGGTGTTGCGCCCATCAAGGCTGCAAGCGGAACCTGCCAGCCGCGTGAACTCTTCAGTACTTGTCCGATATCGAATCTGAACACTCGTTCGGCGCCGTAGAACAGAAAGAGCGTGGCGGCCACGAAGACGCTCACCTGAACATAGGAGTCGACCATCAGTTCCCGGGTCATACTCCCCAGTTCTCCAGGCGCCACAGCGAGAACTGCCAAAGCAAGCACCACGAAAATGCGACGTGCCCTGAACGGACCCATCCGATCCCGCGCCAAAATCGGTTCAGGCGTGGAAACGCTTGTCGTCATAGTCATTGAGTTACCTGCGATTGCGAATCATTCTCAATTGGAAGATAGCACTTGTCGGCTGTTGTGCAAGAGTGATTATGAGCGGGTACGCGGCAGGGACATATATGATGGAGAAGCGGGATGGCTCCAGAGCGGGATGGCATGACCAAATTGATCGTTGACGCGCTGCCCCATTCAAGGGCGCTTGGCCTGAAGCTGGTCAGTGTCGGGAAAGGCACTGCCGAAATCACATTGCCCTATGACGAGCGTTTGATCGGCGATCCGGACACGGGGGTCATCCACGGGGGTGCGGTCTCAACGCTGATGGATACCTGTGGAGGCGCGGCGGTTATGGGACACGGCGCAACGAAGCTCATCGCGACCATCGATCTCAGAATTGACTATATGCGCGCAGCGACGCCTGGCCATGCGATCACTGCCCGCGCCGAGTGCTATCATGTCACCCGTTCGGTCGCATTCGTCCGCGCGACCGCAGTGGATGGTATCGATTCCAGTCCGGTTGCGACTGCGGCAGGAGCGTTCACTGTGGAATGGGCACAATGAACGACGGTCTTCCTGAAAGCGCTCAGGCCGCGAAGCAGCGCCGCGATGCGGCGTTGAACGCATTCGCTCAAAGGGTGCCTTACATCGGCTTTCTGGGAATTTCGTTTGAGCGGTATGGAGATGAACTGACGGCGGTCCTTGCATTTGACGAGAAACTGATCGGAAATCCGCTTCTGCCCGCCCTGCACGGTGGTGTGACCGCTGCTTTCCTAGAGGTCGCCGCAATCATTGAGCTGAGCTGGTCATGCTGCCGGGAGGACTTCGAAGCAGCTGGGCCTCAACTGGGGGCTGGACAAGGCGGAACAATGCCTCGGTTGCCAAAGACAATCGATTTCACGGTTGATTACCTTCGTCCCGGCCTGCCGCGGGATGCGTATGCACGGGCGCGCGTAAACCGTTCAGGCCGCCGTTACGCCTCTGTTCAGGTAGAGGCGTGGCAGGACAGCCGCTCGCGGCTCTTCGCCCAGGCTACAGGACACTTCCTGATGCCCGCGCGCGCTGAATCGCAGAAATGACGGAAGCGCGGGCCGAAGGCGCCCGACTGGACCATCGCAGGGTGCTCCGGATCGCGGTGCCAATCATGATCTCGAACGCTACCGTGCCGATTCTCGGCGCGGTGGACACAGGAGTGGTCGGCCAGATGGGACTGGCTGCTCCGATCGGCGCAGTCGGTATCGGTGCTGTCATCCTCACCGCCATCTACTGGCTCTTCGGCTTCCTTCGGATGGGAACCGCAGGTCTGACGAGCCAGGCCCGAGGAGCCGGAATGACTGAGGAGGTATCGGCGCTGCTGAGCAGGTCGCTATTGGTCGGGTTTGGAAGCGGATTGCTGCTTATTCTTCTTCAGAAGCCGATTTTCCAAATGGCGTTCGTGGTTTCTCCAGCATCGGCTGAAGTCGAAACGCTCGCTAGGGACTACATGTCAATCCGTGTCTGGTCAGCTCCGGGTGCGATCGCGGTCTACGGAATCACCGGCTGGCTCATCGCGATGGAAAAGACCCGCGCCGTTCTGGTTCTGCAGCTTTGGATGAACGGGCTGAACATCGTACTCGATCTTTGGTTCGTTCTCGGTCTCGGGTGGGGTGTCGAAGGTGTCGCCTATGCGACCTTTCTTGCCGAATGGAGCGGACTGGCATTGGGTCTCTGGCTTTGCCGGCAGGCTTTCGCTATTCCTGCGTGGCGCGAGAGTGCGAGGGTTTTCGACGGTGCTTCACTGCGCCGGATGGCGTCGGTGAACCGCGACCTGCTGATCCGTTCCCTGCTGCTGGAAGCAGTGATCCTTTCGTTCCTGTTCATTGCCGCAGACTTTGGGGACGTTACCTTGGCGGCCAATCAAATCCTGGTTCAGTTCCTGCACATTACGGCTTTTGCCCTCGATGGATTCGCATTTGCAGCGGAGACTTTGGTCGGGCAGGCAATTGGAGCTCGGAAACGGGCCCAGCTCCGGCGCAGTGCGGCGCTGACCAGCCTCTGGGGTGCGGTCTGCGTGATTGGGCTGTCACTTGGCTTCCTGATATTCGGAGGATGGATCATCGACACAATGACGACTGCGCCTGAAGTTAGAATCGAGGCGCGCGTGTATTTGGGCTATATGGTGGTGGCGCCATTGGTGGGACTTGCAGCTTGGATGTTCGATGGAATCTTCATCGGCGCGACAAGAGCGAAAGACATGCGAAACATGATGGCTGTCTCTGTCGCTGCATATGTGGCTGCCTTGTGTGTGCTTGTGCCGTGGCTAGGCAGCCACGGGCTTTGGCTGGCGTTTTTGGTATCCTTGGTAGTCCGCGGAATTACGCTCGGACTTCGTTATCCTGACCTCGAAGCGTCCGCGGACGTTGAATAGTAAATTGAGTAATGCTCGCGACCCAATCCGAAGCACGCGCCAGGAAGAGTGCGTCCCGACAGAGACTGTGAAAGCGACTTTTGCCACGATGCAGCGCACTCCGTCATTCCCTTCGAAAAACGATTCTTGCCACAATGTTCGAGCCGCCGGTGACGATCATCTTGCTGCTAGCGTTTCTGGTTCTGCCGTGTCATTGAAAGCGGCGACTATCTGCAAGCACACGAAACCATGCTGAAGACCCGCATCATTCCTTGCTTGGACGTTGCCGAGGGACGAGTAGTGAAAGGTGTCAACTTCGTCGACTTGGTCGATGCAGGCGACCCGGTTGAATCGGCCCGGATCTATGATGCGGCGGGCGCGGATGAACTGTGCTTTCTTGACATCAAGGCCACACATGAAAATCGCGGAACGCTCTACGATCTCGTAACCCGAACAGCGGAACAGTGTTTTATGCCGCTCACTGTGGGTGGAGGCGTGCGCACCCATGACGATGTGCGCGATCTCCTGTTCGCGGGGGCCGACAAGGTAAGTTTCAACTCCGCAGCGGTTGCAAACCCTGATGTAGTTGCCGAGGCGGCGAGTCGGTTCGGAAGCCAGTGCATTGTCGTTGCGATTGATGCCAAGTCCGTTGAGCCGGGACGTTGGGAGATCTTCACTCATGGTGGTCGCCGCCCGACGGGCATCGACGCGATCGAATTTGCTCGCCTGGCAGAGAAAAAAGGGGCAGGGGAAATCCTTGTGACCTCCATGGACCGTGACGGCACCCGTGCCGGATTCAACATTCCGCTGACCCGAGCGGTCAGCGATGCGGTCGACATTCCGGTCATCGCCTCTGGAGGTGTTGGCACGCTCGATCACCTTGTCGAAGGCGTCACCAAGGGAGGCGCCAGCGCGGTGCTCGCCGCTTCGATATTCCATTTTGGCGAGTGTACGATTGCGGAAGCGAAAGCCTATATGTCCGCAGCCGGCATTCCGATGAGGCTCGTATGACAGTTCTTGAACGGCTTGCCGATACGATAGAGGCCCGCAGGGCCGCGGATCCCGAGATGTCCTGGACAGCCAGGCTGCTTGCCGGTCCAAAAGAAAAAGCAATCGAAAAGTTTGGCGAAGAAGCTGTCGAGGCCATCGTTGCTGCAGGAAGCGGCCAGAAAGACCGTCTCGTCGAGGAATCAGCGGATGTGCTCTACCATCTGCTTGTCATGCTTGCGGCCCACGAGGTCTCCCTGTCTGATGTATTGGACGAGCTTGAAAGGAGGGAAGGACTGTCGGGCATCGCCGAGAAGGCGAGCCGCTGACAGCTCTGCGGAGACGCATGCCCCGGTATTTCCATTGGGTGACTTCCTATCGGCTGGCTGTCCAGCGACCGGTGCCCGGCCAGCTACTGTCCATCTCGACTGAACTGCGGGATAGGCGAGACATGCTTTGCATGACCGGGGAGGAATGAACCTCCGCTGGAATTCTGCACGTTGCCACTGGCTACTCCTTCGGGGAATTCGCGAAACGCGCAAAATTCTACCAGAGGCAGATCCGGGTTCCCGCTTTGAAATTCCGGTGCTGGCGTGGGGTATTGCCACTGTGAAACTTCACCGGAACCCGCAGCTGGCGTCATAGCTTTGACGAGATCACACGGGTGTTGATTCCCGCCTTGCGAAGCTCACCAAACAGCCGCTGATGCTCCATTTTCGGACATAGATCCTGAATTACAGCAGCGCCTGCCGCCTCAGCCATGTCGGCGGCAGTCTGGTTCTTCACTCCAATCTGCATCCAGACAGTGCGAAGCCCCGGTAAATTCGAAAGCGCAGCTTCGACAATGGGAGGGACGAATTCGGAACGGCGGAAAATGTCGACCATGTCAACTTTCAGTTCCGCCGGAATGTCCTCAATTCGGGATTGGATGCGCTCGCCAAACAGCATTTCACCGGCATGAGCCGGATTGACCGGCACCGCCCGGTAACCTCTCGTTGCCAGATAGCGGCCGACGAAATGACTCGGCCTGATCGGGTTTGGGGAAACGCCGACCAAGGCAATGCACTTGGTGCCAAGCAGGATGCGCCGGAGGTAGCTGTCTGAATAGGCCATGGGCGATTCTGCTACAATTGAAACTGAGGTGATACCGGATTCAGTTCCGAACCCACAAATGAAAGCTGTTCAGCATGACCGGTGAAGAGGGTAGTTGGACGCATCGCAAAGGCACGAAAGGACTTGGTCACCGTGGATCTTGATCTTGTTGGTTCGTTAAATGCTCGCGCTTCCAGCCGCATACAGGGCGACTGCCGCAGCATTGGAGACGTTAAGCGAACCAGACGCGGGCGAAATGCCGATCCTCACAAGTCCGTCGCAGGTCTCCCGTGTCTTGTTGCGCAGGCCCGACCCCTCTGCGCCCAGCACCAGTGCGATGGACCGGCCATCCGCCTCGGCCAGTCCTTCTGAAAGTTGGGAATCCGCTTCGCCGTCAAGTCCGAATAGTGCGTAACCCATGTGCCGCAATGACTCCATTGCCTCAGCAAGGTTCCTGACCCGCAGATAGGGTTGCCGCTCCAGAGCACCGGACGCGGCCTTGGCAAGAGCGCCGGTTTCGGGCGGAGAATGGCGCTGGGTGGCAATTACGGCACTGGCGCCGAATGCCGCGGCGGACCGCAGAATCGCGCCGACGTTGTGCGGGTCCGTGATGCGGTCCAGTACCACCACTACAGATCGCTTTTCAGCGCCGCAGACCTCCTCAAGCGATCCCCATGAAAGAGGCTTCACTTCCAGCGCCGCGCCCTGATGCACCGAACCCGGATCCAGCGGCGCGGGAAACCTGCGCGGTTCGGCGATCTCCGGGTCAAGGTCGGCTCTGGAAATCGCATCGGATAGCCGGTCCGCGGCATTCTTCGTTACAACCAGCCGCTTTCGTATGCGCCGGGGATTCAGAAGCGCGTCACGCACCGCATGCAGCCCGAACAGCCAGATGGTTTCAGCCGCTGATGCTTTTTTGGCGGCTTCCTTCTCGATGACCCAACGCGGTTTCTTCATAGTTTCCGTCCTTGCGTAACAGCGATGCTTGGCCTTATCGGTGACGCTCTGCAAGGCAAATTTATGTTGACTGTGGAGAGCGAGGGGTCTAATCACGCCTTCGCGTCGGGCGACGGGCTGCAAGGTGCGGCAGCGGACTGTAACTCCGCCGGGGAGACCCATGCCTGGTTCGATTCCAGGGTCGCCCACCATCTTCCAACAGGAATCGGGAACACGCGGGATGGTATGGCCAGCCTTGTCGATATGCGGTGAATCCATTGGTTGATGCCCTAACGAAATCATTGCGCGGCGCAGGTCATCATCTCATAGGCAAAGCCGTGCCACCGAAGGCCGGTCGCGACAGGAAGATACAAGGGGTGTAACAGAGGCGCCGTGGCTGCCGAAAATGCCAGCCGGCCAGGCCGGTAAAGGATCAGGGCCTTTCTTCGAAGGGCTTTTCGAATTCCTTCATGAAATGTTCCTCGTCCCAAATACCGATTAGAATTCCAGGCGGTTCCCTATCTGTCATGCGCTCAATCTTGTAGGGATGCATTGTAATCCGGGTGTGGTGGCGTCGGGCCCATTCAAAAATTGCGTCACTCATACGTGCCCGAACCTCCTCGTGTTCCGGCGCGGCGCCGAGATCGACCAGTTCCTCAGGGTCCGCCTCAAGATCGAAAAGCATCGGGCGGAAGCCCTCGCAATGTACGAATTTCCAGCGCCTGTCACAGATCATGATCAGACGGGCATCCTCCTGCGCATTGCCGATTATCCTGCGCGCTTCGCGGGTAGAGTAATCATATTCGCTGATTGCCCAGTTCCGCCACTCAACCGGTTGGCCGTGCAGCAGCGGCGTAAGATCACGGCCTTCGAGAATGTGCGGTAAGGGAGTGCCGCAGAAATAGTTCAGGATGGTGGGAGCCAGATCTATGCTCTCGACCAGTTCGTCGCTTACGGTTCCACGGGTCGAGTCAGCCTCACGCCGGGGATTGTAGATGATCAGCGGCACACGAACGGATTGATCATGGAACAGGTCTTTTTCGCCCATCCAATGATCACCCAGATAATCGCCGTGATCGGACGTAAACACGATCATGGTGGATTCCATCAGGCCGCGCCGCTCCATCCAGGCGAACAGCCTGCCCAAATTGTCATCGATCTGTTTAACAAGTCCCATGTAGGCCGGAATGATCGCGCGCCGGACATCCTCCCGGCTGATCGTACGGGAAATCCTGCTGTCCTGGTAGGCGCGGAACACCGGGTGATCGGTCTGCCTCTCGGAATTGCTGCGGATCGCTGGCGGAACGTCGTCTGGTCCGTACATGCTGGCGTATGGCTCCGGCACGATGTAGGGCCAGTGTGGCTTGATGAAACTCAGGTGGCAAAGCCAGGCAGGGTGGTTGGCGTTGGCCATGAAATCCATCGCTCTGTTTGTCATATAGGACGTTTCGGAATGCTCTTCCGGAATGCGGGCAGCTTTGTCGGAATTCTTGAGCAGCCATCCGTTCAGCAGCCGTCCTGCCTCGTCTTCGCCGGAATTGGCCCATTCCTCCCAGGGATTTGGGCCGCCGAATCCGTGGCTTCGCAGGTAATTGTCATAGGAAGGGTTCGGGCTGTATGGACCGAACGGATGCAGCCCGTCGTCACGTTCAAACGGTTCAAAACCGCACTCGGCGAGGGTAACTCCGATACGGCTGTCAGGATCGATGCCCAGCCATTCCATGCCCTCCCTGTCAGGGGTCATGTGCGTCTTTCCAACGATGGCGGCATGAACGCCGACTCGGCGCAGGTGATCGCCCAAGGTCGGTTCACCAACACGAAGCGGAAATCCGTTCCATGTGGATCCGTGGCTCCGGCAGTACCTGCCGGTGTAGCTCGACATTCGCGAAGGGCCACAGAACGGCGACTGCACGTAAGCGCGGTCAAAGCGCACCCCTTTGGCGGCGAGCGCATCAATGTGCGGCGTTTCAAGCGTCTTGTGACCTGTGCAGGAGAGATAGTCCCACCGAAGCTGGTCACACATGATCCAAAGAACGTTCATCGCGGGCCTTTCTTGCTGATAGCAGCATTGCTCGAAGCAATGCAGAGTCAATGCCTTGTTCGTGGACCGTCATCCAAGTGGACTAAGTCGCGGCGGGCGTGACTCCGGTGCCGGGGCAATGCTTATTTATTTAACTTGAGTCAATATCTTACGCCATTCCAACCTGCGTCTGCTGTGGGCCGATATCATTTGGTCGCATTGCGAGAAAGGACTCAAGCCGACGGCGGATGCCAGCAGCGTCCGGTAAATCGAACAGGTTCACGCATTCGCCGGGATCGCGTTCGAGGTCATAGAGTTCACCTGCTCCGGAATTCAGGTCGACCGTCAGCTTTTCCGTTCGCGTCCTGACCGTACGGAGGTTCAGACCTACGCCGGTCCTGGTGGGCAGCAGTTCCCACTCGTTCAGCGCGAAGTCGCGTGTCACATTCGTATCTTCGATGAGTGGACGCAGGCTTGCGCCATGCTGGGCCAACTGTGCCTCTGCGCCGCCATAGTCGAGGAAGGTGGACGCCAGATCCATTGTCGAGACTGGCTGGTGATTGACCGTGTCCGAGGGTATGCCGGGGCCCCTCAGCATCATGGGCACCCGAAGCAGCCCTTCGTAGTGCATCGGCCCCTTGAGAATCAGCCCATGGTCACCAAGCCAGTCTCCATGGTCGCTTATGAAAACGACAATTGTGTTTCGGCGCAGCCCCGCTTCATCCAGTGCGATCAGGATACGGCCGACGTTATGGTCGATCAGCGCGATCTGCCCGTAGGTATTGGCAATGATTTCTCGAAGCTGGTCATCTGTCTGCGTTGGAATCCGGCTGTAGGACTTGCGGATTTCCGCGCTCTTTTTTGGGCCGTGCGGCTCGCTCGTCAGAACTGCCTCGTGCCACCATGGTTTGCTTTCGAAGCTGAGCGTTCGATTGTCTGGCAGATCGACTTCGGAGGGATCGTGAAGATGGGACCATGGTTCCGGCGCATCAAAGGGATGGTGCGGATCAGGAAAGCTGACCCATGCGCAGAACGGACCTCCGTCGCGTCCGTGCCTCAGCCATTCAATGGTTCGGTCGGCAGTCCAGGTTGAGTTATGCCAGGCGACTGGCAGCCGTGAATGCCAGGTCTGGGCCGCGTCCTTGGTGTCGCCGGCATTCTCGCGGTACAGTGCGTTTTTCTCGTCGCCGCGCCCGTCGGCAAAAAACCAGCGCTCGTAATGCTGTCCCCGTGGCGGCCGTTCCGGCAGGAACCAGTTATGTCCCACCAGCATAAGCTCCACATGGCTGAAACCCATGTAAGGGCCGTTCCAGGTGTCGGGATAGTCTGCCGACGACACAATGCATTCCGGCGTCCCGGTGGGCTGGAAGGTGTGGTAGGTGGCGAAATGCGCCTTTCCAAAGAATGCCGTCTCGTAGCCTGCGGTGGCCATCGAACCGGCAAATCCTTTCAATCCGGTCTCCGGACGCAGATCGATGCCGTTGTCGTGTACGCCATGCGTGCGGCAAAGCTGGCCTGTCAGGATCGAGGCCCGCGCGGGCTGGCAGACCACACAGGGTGTGATGCAGTTCGAAAACCGCGTGCTATCACGCGCGAACTGGTCTAGATGCGGTGTCTTTATCCTGCGGCCTTCGATTCCAAGGCAATCGGCGCGAAGCTGGTCGGCGGAGATAAGCAGGATGTTGGGAGGGGTCATGCCTTGGTCTTTCGCGCGGAACGGAGGGAAAAAACGATCACCGCGAGCGAGAGCGCGACGAACGCCGACGCGACAGGACTGGTGACGAGGAAGAACGGATCGCCGCCGGTGGCAGCGAATGCCTGTCGTGCGGTTTCCTCAAGCTTTCCGCCAAGAAGGAACGCAATGACGAAAGGGAGCGGTGACATGCCAAGCCGACGCATGCCGTATCCGAGGACGCCGAAGGCGACCGCGAACCACATAGCCTCCATCCGGGTTTCCTGAACGTAAATGGCAGTTAGGGTCAGGAGAAGAACTATCGGCAGCAGAATGTGCTTGGGAACGCGGATCATGACTCCCATCGACCGCATGAACGCTCCGCCAATCGTCCAGTTGAGAAGGTTCGCCAGCATCATTGCCGTGAACAGGCCGAACGCGACGACCAGCTCCGGATTCACGGTGTCGGTGGTGAAGGTGAACACCGATGGGCCGGGATTGAAGCCGCCGATGCTCTCCGCCGCTAGAATCAGGAACACAGCGGCGGCGTTTCCCGGAATTCCGAGAGACAGCACCGGAATCAGGTTGGCCCCGGAAACGGAGGAATTCGCGGCCTCGGTCGCCGCGATGCCTTCCGGGGCACCGCTTCCGAACTCCGGATCACTTTCTGACCTGGAGCGCCTGTAGCGGTTTCGGTTGATGGTATAACCAAGTGTCGCAGCCAGGGTGGACCCGATTCCAGGCAAGGCTCCGATGGCGGTGCCAATCAGTGCGGAGCGCCCGATATAGGGCGCAAGCCGTCCGATCTCGTGCCGGTGTAGCCGCTGGTCGCCTCGCTGCTGCAGCGGCTCCATCCTTGCGCCGGATTTCTGCTCGCGCCAGAGATCCTCGATGTTCTTGAATACTTCACCTAAAATGAGAACGCCGAGAACCGCCGTGGTTACCGGGAATCCCTCGGCCAGGGACTGAGTTCCCATGCTGAGACGGGGATAGAAGTCCTCGCCGGTGCCGACGTAGGCCGCAAACAGCCCCAGCCCCATCGAAATCAGTCCCTTTCCGACCGAAGTGCCGATCACCGAAGAGATGAACGCAAGCGAGAGAATCAGCAGGGCAGTCTTTTCGGGCAGATCAAGATAGGCTTCGACCAGGATTGCCAGAAACGGAGCGCACAGGATCAGGACGACGTCCGAGAAAGTGTCTCCGGATGCGGAGGAGAAATGGGCGATCCTAAGCGCCTTGCCAGCTTGCCCGTTACGCGCCATTGGATAGCCGTCCAGCGTTGTCATGAATGCGTCCGGCGTCCCCGGAGTGTTGAACAGAATCGCGGGAACTGCGCCACCCACGGTCGCACCTTTCATCACGCCGATCAGGAAGCCCATGACTGGAAGCAGCGCGTCAGGGGTGAAGCCGAAAGCCGATATCAGGATCGGCAGGGAAATCGCCATCGCGACCGGACCGGCAAGCCCAGGTGTCGCGCCTGCGGCGATTCCAAGCAGGAAGCCGAAGAGAATCATCGCCAGCGTGACGGATACCGGAACTCCGAGGACGCTGAACATCTCCGGTCCCTGGAACACGGCCAGGACGCCTAACCGGATGTAATCGAATACTCCCATCAAACGTCCCCGTTAGGGGGCAACAGCAGGTCTTCGAAGGGCAGGTCATAGACGGCGATCATTGAAAGCGTCGACAGTATGCCGATCACTGCCGAGCGAAGCGTGACGCGTCCTTCAACGAAAGAGATCAGGCTCGTGACAAGTGCGGACCCGCCGAGGAAGAAACCGATGTATTTCCAGGGAACCGTGTTTCGTTGGGGCCGGTATCCATCTTCCAGGGCTATTCCAGCGATGATGGGTCCGGCCCAACGCATCAGCGCGAAGCCTGTGGCCAGCATAAACAGCAGTGCCAGAAGGTATTTCAGGTTTGCGAGCGTGATACGCTGGTCTGCCCGGGTCGGGCTGTCCCGCAGGATTAGGAGCGCGCCTCCCGCGAGCACGAATGCGGAAGCCGCTGTTGGGGCGAGGGCATCGCCGACCGAGACCTGCCGGCGTACGGTTTCGATCAGGCCGGAGGATGTGTCCGGTGGGATCCACAGGAAAATCGCCGCGAGTGACGCGGCGATGCATCCGGCCCCTAGGACGATATCTGTCTTTGGCTGGGGCCGCATGAAGTCCCCGCTGCTACGTTCGGGCCCCGATAGTTTCCGCAACTTCGGAGCCCGACCCGGGTTCACTCCGATGCGACCTTCAGCAGCATTCCGGCGGCGTCGAAGTCACTGCTGACGAGCTCGTCGAGCGCGTCACCCATAATGACGCTTGGACCGCCGAATGAATTCCGGATTACGCCACCAGCCTTTGTGGAGTAGTCCTGAACCACTTCGGCGATCGCCGATGCCAGTTTGTCGCGGGCTTCCGCTGGCATTCCCTGCGGACCAATGAACAGGAAATAGCCGTCGGCGGTAAAGTCGACGCCCAGATCGGACAGCAGGGGAGCGTCTGGAGTCTGCTGCAGAGGGGTGGAGAGTGCAGATGCCAGGTTGACCAGATCACCTGCCGCCACGCCCTTTGACTGGATGCCGGCCATGAAACCGAGATCCATGTCTCCCGCGTTGACTCCATTCATCACGGCGCGCCCGCCAGCCACTTGGATGATGTTGAGATCAATGCCGTTCTCCCTGCCCAGCAGATATGCTATGTCCGCGAGCTTCGGGCTCATGACCCCGAACCTGATTTCCTCACCGCTCCGAGCCGCGGCGATCACGTCGTGGAAATCGTTCCATCCTTTGGAGGACTGCGAGACGATACCCATCTGGAAACCGGCCGTTGTGACGATTGGCGTAAAGTCCGTCGGAGTAACGCCAGCGTCTGCAGCGCGCATGTTGTAGCCAAGGGTTTCCGTTACCACCAATCCAATGACGCTCCCGTCATTCGGCTCGTCCTTGATTGCCATAGCGAGGTTCATGCCGCCCTTGCCGGTAATCTGCTCGGGCACGATCGACCAGCCATGGCGGGACTCCAACTCCTCTGCAATGAGCCGTGCCTGGGTGTCGGCTCCACCGCCGGCGGCGAATGCGATGATCAGCTTGATGGGTCCGGGCGGCGTCCAGTCGGCCGCCATCGCGCCTGCCGACCCAAACATCAGCCCAAATGCAGCGACGGCAGCGGTTATCAGTGTCTTCATGATGGTTCTCCTCGACTTTGGCTATTCGGAACGATTAAATCTGTAGTGGTTGAAAGGTCAACAAAAAAAATTGACGGCTCAACAGATCCCTGTATCCTGATGCCATGCAGAATTGAGAATGTTGCCGGTACAGGATGGCGAAGCAGAAGGACCAGTATGATTCGATAAGGGATCGGATTACATTCCGGCTGTCGCGGCTGAATTCCCGACTCAATGCGCAGGCTTCCAGGATCCTTCGCGAAAATTTCGGGATTTCACTCACTCAATGGCGGGTGTTGGTGATGGTTCGGGCGCTTGGCCAGCCAACGCTGACTGAAATCGCCGGGGAAGGCCAGCTGGACAAGGGACAGCTCAGCCGCTGCATCCGGAGTATGGTTGCAGGCGGGCTTGTCACGGCAAGGGAACTCGAATCGGACCACCGGAAGACCCGGCTGCGGCTGACACCGGAGGGCGAACAGCTCCATCGGCGAGCATGGCCTGTCATGCGTTCCCGCCAGGAATTGTTGATGGGATCGATGAGCGAAACGGAACGGCAGGTTGTGTTTGATGTGCTGGACAGGCTTGACCGGATCGCCGAAACGGAGAGCGGTTCGTGAGCCAGTCCAATCTTCTGGTCATCATGTCCGACGAGCATCAGGCGCGCGCGATGGGGTGCGCCGGCCATCCTTTCGTTCAGACACCCAATCTGGATTCCCTTGCGGTGCGCGGGCTGCGGTTTACGGATGCCAGTACTCCGTCACCCATCTGCGTTCCAGCCCGCGCATCTTTCGCGACTGGTAAATATGTTCATCATGCGAGGCTCTGGGACAATGCAATGCCATACGACGGCTCGATTCCGGGTTGGGGCCATGCGTTGCAGGAGGCGGGGGTGCCCGTCGAATCCATAGGAAAGCTTCATTACCGCGATGTCGCCGATCCCGCCGGATTCGACGTGGAGCACCTGCCGATGATGGTGGCGGACGGTGTCGGAATGGTCTGGGCATCAATCCGCCGCGAGGACGAACGCGTGACCGGAAGCAAGCGTATGCTTGGCGAATACATTGGACCTGGCAGCAGCAGATACACTGAATACGACGACGCCGTGGTCCGGCGGACAGGCCAGTGGTTTCGGGACCGCGCTTCAAGCGGAGACGGGCGTAGCTGGTGTCTGTTCGTCGGGCTGGTTGCGCCGCATTTCCCGCTTGTCGTCCCCAAGGAGTATTTTGACCTCTATCCTCTGGACAGGATTCCCGAACCTAAGCTGCATCCGAGATCCGGATATGTCCGTCACCCTTGGGTCGAAAAGCAGAACGCGATGATGGACAGTGAGGGACGGTTCGCCGATGCTCGGGAACGTCTGTGTGCAATGGCGGCATATTACGGTCTCTGTTCCTGGTTAGACCACTCCGTGGGCCGGATTCTCCGTTCACTCGAGGCGGCTGGATATGGAGATACGACGACTGTGGTCTACACTTCGGATCACGGTGACAACGTGGGAGCGAGAGGGCTTTGGGGAAAATCGAATCTCTATCAGGAAAGCGTTGCGGTTCCGCTGATTATGGCCGGGCCTGACGTGTCCGCAGGAACGTGCGACACGCCTGTTTCCCTGATCGACCTTTCGGCTACCATTCCCGCACGATTTGGCGTGGACTTTCCCTGTGCCGGTCGTCCGCTGACCGATATCGCTGCCGATCCCGCAGACCCGGATCGTCCGGTGTTCAGCGAATACCATGCCGCTGGCGCGGTGTCCGGCGCGTTCATGCTCCGGAAGGGGCGCTGGAAATACAACCATTACATCGGGTTTCCCCCTGAGCTTTTTGACTTGGCTTCCGACCCGGAGGAACTTGATGACTTGGGCCAGTCTCCGGCCCATGCTGGAATCCGTGCGACGATGCATGCTGAACTTCTGCGCGTCTGTGACCCCGAAGCCGTCGATGCGATGGCATTTGCCGATCAGGCCGCGATGGTCGAGCGCTATGGCGGGCGCGAGGCAGCGCTGACGCTCGGGGCGCCGGGCGCCACGCCGCCACCGGAAACACAGACATGAGACTGACGGTCCTCGGCTCAGGTTCTCCGGAACCAAATTCCCGCCGGGCTTCGTCGGGTTATCTCATTGAAGCCGGAGAAGAAAAGCTTATTTTTGACTGCGGCGGAGGCGTGTTCGACCGATTGCTGCAAGCTGGTCTGAGGCCCTCCGACGTCGACTGTCTCTTTTTCAGTCATTTGCATTCAGACCACATGATGGATTACGCGAGGCTTGTTCATGCGGGGTGGGACGAGGGCGGATCGCCCCTGAAGGTCTTCGGACCGAAGCCTGTTTCCGCGGTCAGTCGCAAACTGTTCGGGCCGGACGGCGTCTTTGCCGACGACCTGCGGGCGCGGACTGAACTTGTGCCGAGCCAGCAGGTCTGGCTGTCGCGCGGCGGTACCCTTCCGCGGCCTTGGCCAGTGCCGGAGGTCACCGAATTCGTAGCTGGATGGTCGTTGGATGGCAATGGCTGGCGTGTCACCTCCTGCGAGGTTCCGCATGCCCAACCTGCCCTCGACTGCATGGCGTTTCGGGTGGAAGCGGATGGACGAAGCTTTGTCTATTCGGGTGACGCTGGCCTCTGCGAGGGGCTTGAGCGTCTGTGCCAAGGCGCTGACCTTCTCCTGCACTGGTGCTATCGGCTCGACGGTGAGCGGGTGCATCCGGCGATGGAGTCGCTGGCCCCGACTCCTTCAGAAATAGGCCAGATGGCAAGACGGGCAGGGGTGCGACGGCTGATGCTGACCCATTTCAGGGTGCATATGGACGACGTCGGGAAGCATGTGGGAGCTCTTGCTGCGCTGAAGGAGACTTTCGGCGAGGCGTCGGGTGTTGTGGAGGATCTCGAGGTATACTCCATCTAAAACAAGGGAATCCGATATCGGCGAACGCTGAAGCTGGCTGTTATCGAGTTTCCGGTCGAGAAGAACGGCGGGATTCCAGCGGTTTGCGCAACGTAGCAGGTTCGTGCTCTGTTACCTTTGCCGAGTCAAGCTGCCCGTTCACCTTAATGCGTCGAGCCATTCAATCGTTTCAGGGATTTGACAGGTTCCAAAGCAATTCTGTGGGTCCGGAATGACGCCCGAAGAGGCGGAGACCGCCACGATATTACTTCTCTGGCCACCTCGGGAATGGCCAGTTCCCTTTCCGCAAGCTTCCCCTATTATTCCGTCCGGAGGACGGATTACGCTCCAGACTGATGGGACTGGCGCTGATTCCCGTGCGGAATCACGGAGCTGGAGGGGAAGACGTTGCCCGTCGGCGGCAACGTGGTTTCCGTCCAGTTCCAGACTTTGGCGCGAACGGATATGATCTTGGTCATGTTGGCGCCCTTTTCGATCAAACCGTGCTGGGTTTGTTCACTCCGCGCACATACTGCTTGGAGGCGTCAAAATCTGGCTGATAGTCCCAGACGTAGCCCTTGCTGCCATCCATGACAGAATGGAGGAACGCGCGAGTCGATTTTGACGACCTGGCGCGGGCGGTCATGGCTTCAACGTCATAGCGACCGAGCAAACGCTCTCGGAGGCGTCCCTTTTCGCCTGCATAGTCCGGATTGAACGACAGATCGGTCTGCTCGTCCGGATCCGCAGAAAGATCGAACAGGAGCTCGGGCCAGTTTCGTGTCCATATATACTTGAGATCACCATCCCGAATGCAGAGCCAGGGCTCTTCGACACCAGGCCCGAAATACTCCGCGATTACCTCGTTTCCTGCGTGGTCGTCCCGACCGAAGAGCATCCCGGCGAGACTTGTGCTGTCGGGACTTCCGTAAATGTCGCTTGCAGCCTTTGCTCCGCCAAGTTCCGCAAGTGTTGGGCAGAGATCCGCGAGCGAGGCGTTTTTGGCGACACTGCGCGGAACGAAATGCTTTGGTGCGTGGAAGATCAAGGGCACGCGCAATGATGCTTCGAAAAAGGTACGCTTGAACCACATGTTCCGCTCGCCCAGCATGTCGCCGTGATCCGAGCAAAAGACGATGATCGTATTGTCGTAGAGGCCCAGATGTTTGAGTTCGGACACCAGTTCCCCGAGATAGTCGTCCAGATGGCTGATCATCGCGTAATAGGCGCGGCGCGAGGCTCGGACCGTTGCCTCGTCCGGCGGGAACTGATCGATGCCATGATGGACGTTCAGCCATTGCGTCACTGGGTGCGGATCGTCATCGCCCGAGAGGTCCGGCAGGCTTATTTCCAGATCTGCATAGCGGTTCCAGTACTTCGGGACCGACTGGTAGGCCTCATGCGGCTGTGTGTATGAGACGTGCAGAAAGAAAGGGCTGTCCGGTGCCTCCAGAGCCTCATACCGCAGATATTCCAATGCGCGGAACTGAACCTCGGCGTCATAAAGCAGCTGGTTGTTCGTCTTGCAGAGCCCGCTGATACCAAGCTTTTTGACCGAGGTTCCCTCGCGATGCTCGACACCAGGCAACCAGTCAATCGTCCAGTCAAATCGCGAGGGATACATGTCGGGGGTCAATCTCCTGTCGAAACCATGTAGCTGGTCGGCACCGATGAAATGGCATTTTCCGGACACTACGCAGCGATAGCCCGCAGACCGCAGGAAATGCATGACTGTCGGAATCTCGGACCGGAATTCGGCCCCGTTTCCCCAGACCTCATGCGATGACGGCAGGCGGCCGGAGAACTTCGACGCGCGGGAGGGACAGCATAAAGGCGAGTTCGAATAGGCGTTCTGAAACACAACGCCATCGCGGGCAAGAGCGTCCAGATTGGGCGTGATTGCCTGACCCTTGGGATTGTACATCGATAGTACGAAGGCCGCCATCTGGTCGGCTTCGACCAGCAGAATGTTGGGCTGTTCATTCATAAGGGCACGCCCTTTGCCGTGAGCGCCGCGCGCCGCATCAGCTTCAGCGCATTGACCATCGGGGTTTCGGACGCGACACCTTTTCCTGCGATGTCGTATGCCGTGCCATGCGCAGGGGTCGTGATCGGAAACGGCAGGCCTCCGAAATAGGTGACACCTTTGTCAAAACCCAATAGTTTCGTCGCGATCTGGCACTGGTCGTGGTACATTGAAACGACGCCAAGGTAGTTTTCCTGCTGGACCGTCAGGAAAATCGTGTCCGGTGGGAATGGACCTGCTACGTTCAGCTGGTATTTCTGCGCCTCGTCCACCGCCGGAGCGATGTGTTCAATTTCTTCGCGTCCGAACATGCCTCCATCGCCATTGTGCGGGTTCAGGCCGCTGACCGCGATCTTCGGATTTCGGTGCCCGAACCGCCGAAGCTCCCGGTCGAAATAGCGGATGACCTCAAGCACGCTGTCCTTTGTGACATGGCCGGGAACCTCGGCGATGGACACATGGCTGGACACCCGTGTGGTCCAAAGATGGCCGATCGTGTTGATTTCGGCGCTGGATCCCGTCACGCTGAGTGCATCGGCGATGTACGCCTTGTAGCCTTCGAAACCCGACCCACCCATTCTGAGTGAGAGCTTGTTGACGGGGGCAAAGACAAAACCGTCGATCTTGCCGTCGTTGAAAAGCGTAACACCGAGCCTTGCGACGTCGAAGTCGCTTTTCCCCGCCGCAGCGGTTGACTGGCCCAGAACAGGGTTCTCGATTCCGGATGGGTTGTAATCGATGAACGCACTTGCGGACCGTGAAGCGAGCGCAGAGTCTGCGTCATCAAAGAATGGGATATCGGGGGCGACATTGGCGACATCGCAGCCTGCTTCGAACACCTTCAACGGCCCGACGATAAGGCGAATGACACCCGCCGTCGCATCCTCGTGCAGCAGAGACCGCGCCACTAGTTCCGGGCCGATCCCTCCGGCATCGCCGAGCGTGGTGAATATGACCGGTTTCTCTGACACAGAGTTTCCTATTCGTCGCTGTCGCGCAGGATTGCAGCGGCTTTTCTGTCACGCCATCCGCCCATGGCCCTGGCGATCAGCGGGCTGCAGATTCCGAAGACAGAGAGGATAAGGAATGTCAGGGCGATGGGCTGCTGCAGGATAGCGAGAAGATTGCCGTCATAGATGAGGTAGGATTGCTTGAAGGTCGTCTCGATCAACTCACCGAGGATCAAGCCCAGGACAATGGGGGCCGGGGCATAGCCATGACGGTTCATGAAGTAGCCCAGCACCCCGAAGAACAGCATGATGCCGACATCGAACATGTTCTGCTGAATGCTGAAGGCGCCCAGTGCCGCCAGGCAGAAGACGCAGGGCCAAAGGATCGTGGTCGGGATCAGTGTGATGCGGGAGAAGAACTTCGCGCCGACCATGCCCAGAAACAGGAAGCAGAGATTGGCCCCCAGCATGGCGCCGAAGATCCCGGCCAAAAGTTCTGGCTGATCGGTGAAGAGTGCGGGGCCGGGGCGTAGCCCAAGGATGAGCATCGCCGTCAGGATTATTGCAGTGGACCCGCCGCCGGGAATGCCCAGGGCCAACGTTGGCACCATAGTTCCGCCAGTTGCGGCGTTATTGGCGGCTTCCGGCGCGGCGATCCCCTCAATCGCGCCCTTGCCAAAATTGGCACGGTTCGACGACCAACGCTGTTCTTCGTTATAGGCGATCATTGCCGCGACCTTGCCACCCTCGGCGGGCAGAATCCCGATGAACGTGCCGATCCCGGTAGCACGCAGAACGGTGCGCCAGATCGCCATAAAGTCCTCTTTGCTCGGCAGTTTCGTAACGCCATCGGCGATCAGTTCACGCTTGAGTCTGGCTTTCGTCGCTTGCCGCAGCAACTCGCCGCCCGCGAAAATGCCGATCATGATGTGAACCGGCTGCAAACCCTCTGAAAGGTTTGCCGCGCCGAACGTGAATCGTTCAATCCCTGTGGTCAGGTCCGTACCCACTGTTGCCAGCAGCACGCCAAAGGCACCGCCGATGAAGTTCTTGATCATCGATCCACCGCTGATCGACGACAGCATCGACATACCGAACACGGCCAGGGCAAAGAACTCTGCCGGACCGAAATTGTAGGCGAATCGGGCAAGCATCGGCGTTGCGACGATCATGATCAGGACACCGATTATGCCCCCGATAGCGCTAGAAAACGTCGCGATACCCAATGCCCGGCCTGCCTCGCCCTTTTGTGCAAGGGGGTAGCCGTCGAAGGTCGTCATCGCAGCTGCAGGCGTGCCAGGCGTGTTGATCAGGATCGCCGTGATGGAGCCACCATAAGTCGTTGCGCAGTAAACGATGGCGCAAAGCGCGATTCCTGTGACGGGTTCCATCCTCACCACGAACGGCAACATCAGCGCGATGAGAATAACCGACCCCAATCCCGGAAGCGCGCCAACGATCAATCCGACCAGCGTGCCGCCGAAAATCAGCAGCAGATGGTACGGATCCGACAGAAACTGAAGGACGAGGTAAAGCGCATCCATGGCTTTAGACCTTCACGGCAAGGGCACGTTCATGATGACGCGGAAGAGCAGGTAGATGAAGCCGATGAAACCGGCGAAGCTGAGCGCCATCAGGATCCATCTGCGTTCGCCCCAAATGAGTGCCAGGGCAGGGCAGAACAGGATGAGTGTCGGGAAAGTTCCGATCCGTGGCATAAAGGCCAGGAAGGCGACCAAGGCCGCAGCTGTCAGGAAGACGACCGATGGGATGCCGGAATTTGGCTTGAGCGCCGCAAATGCCTTGGCAGACAGGTTGACCGCTTTCCAGGCCTGCAGCGCCGCCAAACCAAAAATGATGACCAAAATCGCGCGCGGGAAGACTGTTGGCTGAATGCCCTGCGCGAAGATGGCCGGTACGTGGTCGAATGTGAATGTCACGCCGAACAGCGCGACGGCGACGACCATGACGACGATCGATTCCGCCAGCAATTCCCGGTTCACGTTGCGGCCTGGGGAAGTTACGTCCGACATTGCCCAGCCTTGGATGAAGCGGGCCGGGGGCGAACCCGGCCCGACTGTCTGTTACTTCAGCAGATCGGCGGCGACGGCCTGGTAGCCTTCGTACATCGCCTCGAACTGGGCGCCGAATTCCTCGCGGCCTGCGATGCTGGCGGCTGTCTGGCCGGAGCCAGCGAGATAATCCAGATAGCCTTGTGTATTCATCGATTCAAGGAGCGCTGCTTCCAGCTTATCGATGACGTCTTCGGGCGTTCCGGCCATGACGCCGATCCCGCGAACGACAGAGATATTGACAGGGATGCCTACCTCATGCCCGGTAGGGATGTCCGGCGAGTTCGATGACCGCTCCGGTGTCAGAATGGCCAATGCTTCGACTTCACCGGCAGCGGCCTGTGCCTCGAATTCATCGAAGTTCAGCAGCGCCACATCGACATTGCCGTTCACCACATTGATGACGATCTCCCCCGATTTCTCAAACGGGACATAGACCTGATCCTGCATTCCAACGGCATTGCGGAAGATCAGGGCACTCACATGCGGGTTGCCGCCGACCTTGGTGCCGGCCTGTTTGATCGAGTTGTTCTGAGCGTAGTCGATGAACGCCGCTGCATCCGCAAATCGGCCAGCCTTCACCACGACGAATTCCGGGTCGATCGTTCCTCGGACCAGAGGAACGATATCCTCCTTGGTCAGATCCACGGTGCCGCGCATCATCGTCAGCGCTGTCCCTGCATTCACAATCACCAATGTCTGTCCGTCGCGGGCTCTGCCGTCCACATATTTCAGTGTATTCGTCGACACACCGCCGGTCTTCGAGATGTGGATGAACTCCGTACCGAGGATCTCCGCCGCTTTTTCGGTCGCAAAGCGCAGGAAGATGTCCGAGCCGCCACCGGGCTTCGAGTTGTTGATGACCTCAATCGGGCCATTTGGAAAATCGTCCGCCGCCGAGGCGCCGGGAATCAGCGCAAATGAGAGTGCGGCAACTGCACCTAGACGCGTCAAGGTTTTGAATTTGAACATGATTGTTCCCTCCCTTGGCTTCCAGCTTGATTTGCAGCATAGGCAATTTCCAGACGGAAGCCGATTGATATTGCAAACGGTATACGGTTTTTGGTATACCATTTCAAGAAAAAAGAGTATGCGACAGAAATGGCCGGCCACATGCAGACCGCTTCACTGAAGGAACTTCTAGCAGGCGAAATTGTCCCAATGCGACGTCCAAGCCTGTCAGAAGTGGCCGCCTCCAAGCTTCGCGAAGCGATATTGCTGGAGAAACTGCCGCCCTCTTATCCGATAAACGAACGCGACCTGTCGGAGCTCTTTGGCATTAGCAGAACCCCGGTGCGCGAAGCGATTCGGCAGCTCGAATCCGAGGGCTTGATCGAATATACGGACACGCGCCGTCCCAGTGTTGCGGATCCGACAATTGAGACGCTGGCGCACTGGCTTGCGATTCAAGGCGCCTTGGAAGGCTTGGCTGGAGAACAGGCGTGCTGTGAAGCAACCGATGAGGAGCTCGCTGAAATTGCGGATCTTCACCGTCAGATGGTTGACGGCGCAGAAACGGACAGCAGGCTTGAACTGTTCCGCATCGATATGGCCTTTCACAAGGCAATAGTCGCTGCGGCTCGCAATCCGCCTCTAGTTGAGATCCATGACCAGCACAACGCGCGGCTGTGGAGGGCTCGGTTCATCTCGTCGCAGCGCCCGGCGAACAGGGACGTGCAGATGCAGAAACACCAGGACATAGTTGACGCGCTAACGGAACGAGATGGTGAAAGGGCAGCACGTGCCTTGCGGGACCACTTGTCGAATGCGGTCAGGAACATTGCCGCCGCCCAGGCGGAGCGGAAGCAATCAAGTGAATGATCGTCCAAACGTCCTGGTCGTCTATGCGGACCAGATGAGGTTTGACGCAATGGGGTGCTCCGGCAACCCCGATGTCAAGACGCCTTTCCTGGATCGTATGGCGGACGAAGGCGTGATGTTCGAGAACGCCTATGTCAGCTATCCGCTCTGCACCCCGTTTCGCGCGTCCTTGCTGACGGGCAAATACGCCCACTCCACAGGTGTCTACTCCAATCACTTTCCCATTGATCCCGATCGTCAGCCGACGCTGGCACCGATTCTGAACGACGCAGGGTATCACACCGGCTACATAGGCAAATGGCACCTGTTTGGCGGGCCGAAACCAGGTTTTGTACCGCCAGGCCCGGATCGGCTCGGGTTCCAGCACTTTGTCGGATACAACCGCGGCCATGCCTATATGGATGCGGTCTTTTTTCGTGAGACGGACCAGCCCTATCGGTGCCGGAGATATGAGCCGGATTTTCAAACCGATCATGCCATTGAGCACATGGCCAGCGTGTTGGATGCGGGCGAAGGACCGTTCTTCACCTACCTTTGTTATGGACCACCGCATTATCCGATGAAAATGCCCGACTACCTGCGGCGGATGTACGATCCCGAGAAGATATCGTTGCCGCCGGGAACGCCCGATCCGGATCAACAGCGTCGCTTCATCGCCGAACAGATCGCCTATGACTACGATGGCGATGCGGATCTCATGGAGAAGAGCAAGATACCGGGAAAGGCGCCCTGCGAGGTTGAGACCGAAGAGGAAATCCGCAAATTCACCGCCGAATATTATGCGATGATCTCCAATGTCGATCACAATGTCGGCGTCTTGCTCAACTGGCTTGAAAACCGCGGCGTACTTGATGACACGATGGTGGTCTTCCTCTCCGATCACGGAGACATGCTCGGCCAGCATGGGCGCTTTTGCGGCTGGAAGCGATGCGCTTACAGAGCCTCGGCGCACGTACCGTTCTTTGTCCGATACCCAGCGCGATTCGGATCTGGCCGACGGGTTACCTCGCTGGTGGATATCGCAGTCGATACGATGCCGACGCTTCTGGATGTGCTGGGTTTGGAACACCCGCAAGGCATTCAAGGAAAAAGCTATGTACCAGTGCTCGAATGCGACACATTGACTCGTGATGCGGTGATGTATGAGTTGATGAAACAATCCAAAGGCAAGCGGGGCCAACGACATCCCAAGCCAGAACGCGGGATCCGAACCAAGGATTGGCTGTATGTCCGCAAACCCGACAGAGCGGCGCTCCTGATCGATCAAAGGAGCGATCCGATGGAGCAGAACAATCTGGTGAACGATCCCGCATATGCGGAAATTCAGTCTGCGCTCGACAGACGCGTGCTGGACCACATGGCGGCCACCGGAGATGATTGGGATTTGGAAATGCCTTGGCCGCCGAAGGATTTCATCAGCCACAAGGACGCAGACATTCTGCTCAAGAATGAGATTCACCCCACTGCGATCACGGTTCCTTAGCGCTGAACACAAGCTCAATTGTATGGCAACGCAACCCTGTAGCAATGCGACCCTGTAACCAGACCTGGGAATAGAATGCAGCATGGGTCGCTTCCGGCTCGATTCCGCCCCAGGCTGCGCTTTGACTGAAAGGCCGCTGACGGGAATCCTCTCGTCGGTCGCTCTCATCGCCAAACCACCATAACTGAATGGGATCCGAAGGTCAGGGGTTCCGACGGCGCTAGCCAAGTCCAAGCAATGGCACGGCTGAACGACGCATTCCGCAGCGGCGATCCAAACGTTCCAGAGCAACGGTATTTGACTTTGGCGTTTTTGAACTGTTGAAATCAACTGAAGTCCCGACGGAGCAACCGATCCCAACTGGTGGCCGACCTCGATGATTTCACTGATCAGAATGACTTATTCAGAGAGCATGGCTTTTCGGGGTTCCGTTCTAATCGGCTTTCTTCGTGCTCGTGCAGCTTCCTTACTGCAGCCATTCGACGACGTGAACAAGCGGGTGTCCAGACTTTCGGCGAACATTCCGCTCATAAAGGCGAATCTGGCACCACTGTCTGTTGAGGAAGTTCCGAGAGGGCTGTACACCGAGGCAATTCTTGGTATGATCAAGCTCAGGTGCACAGAACTGCTTCGTGACCTCTTCATCTGGGTCTATCGGCGGTCGGCGGTGCGCTACGCTGCGGTGCGTCAGTCGCTGGGGGAACCTGACCCGTTCCGGCTGTATCACGGCGCGGTGAAACGCGGTCTCGTCGCAGAAGTCATCCGCGAACGTATGGATATGAAGACAGCGGGCACCCACATCGGCGCCTGGGTGCCGGAACATGTCGACGAGGCGGATCGCGAACGATTCCGGGAGGTCGTCGAGCAGGAACTTTTGAGCATTCACGGCGGAAATTTCCTGCGATACAGCGTCAGGCCGTCCGAATTTGCCAGCTGGCAGGCGAATTGGAGCGGATAGGCACCGATCGGCCTGTGGCTAAGGTAACGCAGCGAATTTTGACGGCTGTGAAGAACGGCGGGAATTCGGCAACTCGCCGCCCGGAATTCCGTTCTGGAGAAGGGTGGTTGCTTGAATGGTTCGTTCGTGAGGCGGCCGGTGCGGATTGCAATCGGTACCGGGTACAGTGGGAATGCCTCGGGCAATGGTGAAGGAGGGCGGAACCTCAAGCAGAGGTCCAGCAAGCTGTTTCGGAAGGTGCATCAGGCGGCTGCGTATGAGTGGCTATGCCCTCATGGGGGAAGCCCTGCCGCAATGGATCATCCTTTATGACCGTGCCCGAAATTCGGTCGGCCCGTCGACCGGAGAGTCTGGAAATCCTTCAGGCCAAACTTCCTACCGTACCTGTGCCGATCATCGTGGTTCAGTCCCAGTCGTCGCAGGCTGACAGCCGCCTTTAGAGTCAGATAAAGTGAGGAACGTCTTTCTTGGTCGGCCCCACCGAGTAACGCGGCTTTGGCCGTGCATCTCCCCATCTGTCCTCATCGAGCGGCTCAAGGACAACCCGATACCGGAGCTCTCGGTCAAGAACCGGGTCGGAAAGCACTGCGGTGTTCGAGGTCGCGTCAACGGTTCGGAGCAGCATGTACCCTCGTGGAAGCACGTCTTCTTTTCCACCGGCTTCCTCAATCAGCTTATATGGCAGGCCAACGTTGGAGAGTCTCGTTCCGTTCAGGGTTACCTCACCGATGTGACTGTCAAGGTTTGCCAGTCGCCACGCGCTTCGGGCCACGACCGTCTGGCCGTTTGAAATCATCACCGCCGGCGAAATCAGCGCACCTCCGCCCAATGCCGTTATCGCGTAGGCAGGGCGGCCGGTGGCATCGCATTCGGCCTGCAGCCAGCATTCCTGCGACAGGCCGCCGAGAGATCGTCTTTCGCCATTGGTGAAGAGGCAATCCACAATGACATCCGGTGTGGTGATATTGCCTCCGGGACCGATTACATGGGGCTTGAAGAGAAACATGTGGTTCTTCCTCAGACCGGCGCCCAGGTGATCATGCGTATCTCACCCAGCTCCCGGTCCATTTTTTGCCAGCTTTCGCCGCCGTCAGTGCTTCTGAATATCTGGCCGAAGATGGTAGCCGCAAACAGCAGGCTTGTGTCGGCGGCGTTTGTTCCGATCGACCAGATCGTGGAATTCGCGGGATGGGACATTTCGCAAATGTCCCAAGAGTTGCCGAAATCCTTTGAAATCAACAGTTCACCTGCTTCACCGGAAGGCTTGTCACCGATCGAGGCAATTATGGTGTCCGAATTCTCAGACGGCTGCTTCAAAGACCGGAAGTAGTTCCACCTGGCCTCTGGGATTACGAGATGTTCCCAGGACTGGCCGTTGTCATCGGATCGATGAACCCCTTCTTCGGTTGAACAGAGAACAGTACGGCTGCCGTCGTTGCGGTCGCGGAAGACGAGGTCGTGGGTGTCGTTGTCATGCAGCCCGCGGACAATCATCTCCCACGTCCGGCCTCTGTCGGTGGATTTGAAGACACCGTCGATTTCGACCGTAATCCAGATCGTATCGAAATCCTTGGGATCGAAGTGAATCGATGTGACGCGGGAGGTGTTGATGAACCAGCATTCGGTCGAGGCATTGAGGTTCGATCTGCGCCAAGTGTCTCCGTTGTCCTCCGAGATGAATATCTCGGCAGGTCGGGTGCCGCATACTATGAAATTCGGATCCGCTGGCGACTGACTGATTTTCAGGATATGGAGGCTGTCCATTGGCGATGGAATGTAGTCGAACCGCCCGGATTCCTCGGTATACCTGTAGAGGCCTTGATCTGATCCGGCCAGCACTTCGCCTAGGCGTTCAGCGTGCGTGTGAACGGCCCAGGTTCGCGCTTCGTTGTAGAAACCGCCGGTTGGAGTAAGCAGCCGGTTCCAGCTTTGGCCTTCGTCCTCGCTGAACCAGACGCTTTGCATTGTCGCCGCGTAGGCTTTGTATGGCATTATGGCCTCGCTGGAAGCAGATCCGTTTGCCCACTATGATCCCACTAATCATTGTGTCAATGGCGCTCGAGTGTCAATTCCATCCAAATCCGCTGCTGGCTCATTCATGCCGGAAGAGGCACTTTCGGCGCGGCAGCCTCCTGAGCCACCGCCGGGGCCACCGCCGCTTCATAACCGATTCGCGGCATCAGGCGACCGAATTGCGGGAAAGCTGTTACATCGAGTTTTGCAGTTCAGGTCGAAAGCGGGCGGTTTGAAGTTGCAATTGGGCGGAGCTACCTTCCCCGCATGGTGAAAGTTGCATTCGATACATTGGCGGTGATACGCTAGCTTAAGGCCAGAGACTTTGAATCCGATCAGGCCGAGGCGATTACCGAGGCTGTGCGGACTGGAGTGACTGGCGGTGTCGCGACCAAGGCAGATCTGGCGGAGCTTGAATCCCGCCTGACTTGGCGCATCGTCGTTATCGGTCTCGCCTTGAATTCCATTAGCGTCGCCGCCGTTATTGCGGCGGTCGTCTGGATGCTTTCAGGAATCTGACACCGCCGCAAAGCTGACTTCGTATCCTGACTCCGGTTAAGGCGGGCCTCTGTCTGCTGTCTTCTCCGGTCTACCAGAGCAAGCCGAAAGGAGCGCGCGGTCTTATGAGCTCGGTTCGATTGACCCCAGCGCAGGTCGTTCACCCGAGGCACTGAATGACGCTCGGCAGCAAATCTCCCGTACCCTGAATCGCAGGCGGTTCCGGAAAAAGGCATGGAGTCGAGATGCAATGCCGGAAACTCTTCGACGCATGGAACCCCGACAGCCCCGCCAAGCGGAACGCCGGCGAGAATCCGGAAACAATGGGTATCTCCGGGTCAATGAGCGGGAAAGAGATTCCTTGAATCGGTGATGAAAATCACTTGGTTTGCATACACCTGTCTCTGATCACCCTTTGACTGCCCCTGCCGTCAGCCCGGAGACGATCTGCCTCTGGAAAACCAGAACAAGAATGAAAAGTGGAGCGGTTATGGAGACGGCTGCGGCAATAGCCTGGACCTCGTCCGATGCGGTCGTCTCCCGGTTGAACATGTTGGCGATCGCAGGAACCATCGTCATGTTCTGGGCATCCAGCAGCAGCGAAGTCACCAGAAAGTCGTTGTATGCAAGAAGGAAGCTGAACAGGCCCGTTGTGATCACACCAGGCCACATTACCGGGACGATTACGCGCCGAAATGCCCCGAACTGCGAACAGCCATCAACCTGGGCGGCCTCATCAAGCTCGGCAGGAATGTTCTGGAAGAAGGCGCGCAGCATCCAGATCGTGAATGGCTGGTTGATCGCAACCAGCACCGCGATGATGGCCCAAGGCTTGCCGTAGAGAGTAGGGGCCGCTTCGCCGAGAATCGGGCGTAGCCACTCAGCCGACGTGATGAAATAGGGCAGGTAGCCCGAAACCAGTACTGAGTGGGGCAGTGCGCGGAAGACAAGCGCGATGACAAGAAGCCAGAAAGCTACAAGGGAATCTGACCGCGCAAGCCCATAGCCGGCTAGAGTCCCGACTGTAAGGGAGACAATCACCACCCCGCTCGTTACGATCATTGAGTTCATGAAATTGCGGGTAAAGCCGCGGTCGACCCAAACGGCCTCGTAATGTCCAGTGGTCAATCCCAGAATATTGCTGCCCAAGGGGCCAAGGAGCGGGTTCAGAAAATCAAGAACCGTGGGAAGCGCAACGCTAAAAAGCAAAAGCGTAACCACCGCGTAAGCCCCGCCACCGACAAGCCAGCCAATAGCCGATCCTTCCGGAGGCGCATATTCGGCGACCTTTCTGGGCAGCCAGAGAATCGCCTGTCGGATCAGGAACCATGCCAAAAGCAGACCCAGAACTATATCGACCAGCGAAATTCCCCCGATGGTGTCCCGTGTGTGCGGACCGAAGATGACCCTGAACGGATTGGAATCGAATGCATCGACCGGTGTCTTGAAGCTCATGACCGCGATCCAGAGGATCGGGAACGACGCAACCAGGCACCAGAAGGCAAGAAACCCGTTTGAGAGGATCTTCAGGCCAATTGGCTGACGCAGGGCAGGATTCGACACGGAACTATCCTCCCCGCTGCTCGCGCCACACCCGGCGCAGCGGCGGCCCAAGCAGAATCGCGATGCCGATCATGGTCAGGATCGCGCTTGCTGAGGCCCGGCTGATCGCACGGGCGCCGGTTCCGTCCTGAAGAAGGAATTCATAGGTAAGCCACTGGAGCGAAATCACATGTGCGCTTGCCGAGAACCCGACGATCTCTTCAAATACCCGATAGGCGTCCATCAGGTGGATGAGTGTCAGGAATATAACAAGCGGCATTAGGTGCGGGATAATGACGTAACGCAACCGCTGCCAGCGCGACGCGCCGTCAATGATGGCTGCCTCAACGGCGTCAGAGTTGACGGTCTGAAGTCCTGCGTAGAACACCACGAATGCAAATGGCGCGACGTGCCAGACCCGGTACATGTACATCATCAACTCAATGGTCCACGCCTGGGCAAACATTGCGATGTCCCGGTCGAGCAGCCGCTCAAGTCCCGCTGTCAGAATCCCGTCTCCAAGGAAGAGCCAGCGAATAGAAAGCGCACCGACGACCGGCGTGATGATAAAGGGCAGGAGCGAGACGAAAATCACCGGTCCCTTGATCCGATGAACCGTGTTGTTGACTGCCAGCGCGATCAGCAGCCCGGTGCCGAGAACCAGCGGAAGCGTAAGCATCGTGAATGCCAGCGTGAACCGCAGCGCAGACCAGAAGCGGATGTTCATCAGATCCCGCCAGCTGCCGCTGTCTATCGCCTCCCGCAGTTTTTCCGGCTCCAGAACGTTCCGGTAGCTCTGAAATCCCACAAATTCCGTTTCGGTTCGAATCTTCCCTTGTTCATCCAGAAGCGGGCGCGTCTTCATCTCCGTCGTGCAAACGGGTCCAAGCAGTCCAGGGGTGCATGTTTCGACCTCGACCTGCTCGTAGATCGGCTGGGTGACGTGAAAGCTCTGCCAGAGCACTGACAGAAGCGGGGCGGCAATGAACAGGAACATCATGAAGACCGACGGTCCCACGAAAATCAGGAATGTCTTCGATTTCATGCGCCTGACCCCGGATTTCGTTACGGGCGCCCCGGAAATCCAAGGCGCCCGTGCAAACGGGTTGCTGGCCTACTCCAGCAGGCCCTTTTCCTTAGCGTCTGAGATATAGGCCGCTTCGATATCCGCGAGAGTCGCTGCGGCGTCTTTGCTTCCGGTCATGAATGCCGACAGACCGCTGCCAAGCGCACTGTGCATGGAACCGATGTACTTGTTCATGGGGTAGGGCACGGCGTCGCCTCCAGCCGTTTCGAAGGCGCCTATGGCCGCGTCTCCCGGAACAAAGCCCGGAGCCAGCCAGATCGCGTGATCGTTGTTTTCCATGATGACCTCTTCGGACATGGACGCAACGATCAGCTTGAAAGCGGCTTCCGCCTCTTCATCGCTGATGTTTTTGGCGACCGACCAGCCATCCCACCATATCGTCGAGGCAATCCGCTCGGCGCCTCGAAGACCCGCTGCCATGACGATTTTGCCCGATACGCTGGATTCGGCTGGATCGTTCACCGCGCCAGCGCGTGACGCCCACAGGTTCGCCATCGCGATCTTGCCCTGCTGAAGCTGCTTGGTCACGAAGGTCGTGTCCGAAACCAGGTATTCCGGATCCATCAAGGTGGCCAGTTTGGCCATGCGTTCCAGCACCGCCATGCCCTTGTCGTTGTTGATCGAGGGTGTCCAGTCGTCGTTGAAGAACTCCCCTCCTTCGCCGAGAAAATGGTTGACGAAGACAAAGGCCAGATTCCAGCCGTCCTTCATATAGTGACCGATCGGATAGTCGACGACGCCAGCTGCCTGGATTTTCTCGGCTGCGGCAATGTACTCATCCCAGGTTGCCGGCACCGCGATTTCAAGATCACTCAGTATGTCTTCACGGTACATCAAGTGCTGGGTGTTCGCGAATGCGGCGATCGCCATGGTTTCGCCGTCGATCCTGATGAACTGGTTCGGACTCAGCGAACTGCCATGCGCTGCGATCAGGTCGTCCAGCGGACGCAGAAGATCGGCGTCGATCATTGGAACTGAAGTAGAGTTGGTCAGCGATGTCATTGAGTACAATGACGGATTCGCCGAGAATGCATCGACGATCTTCAGCCGGTGATCCTTGTCGAGTTCGGACTCGACATTGCCGCAGCCCGCCATGACGCCGGTCATGATTTCATAGGCCGGAAATGCGTTTGAGATGGTTTTGACCGGAACGCTGTTGGAGCAGTCTGCATGCGCCAGGCTGGCGGTCATGGCGACTGCTGCGGTCAGAAGAATAGGCGTTAGTTTCATGTTGGACCTCCCTATGTCCATTGCGCCCTGATCGGGCAGACTTCATGCGGTCTTGGCCGCTCACTTGATCATTGCGATCACATCGTCCGTTTTTCGGACGTCTCCGAAACTCTGGTAAAAGGACGTAAGTCCTGCAAGATGGTCGTCATCGTAGCGCGCTGCATTCGCATCCTCGACCATTACAACCTTGTAATCGAGCATCATCGCATCCCGTGCGGTCGACTCGCTGCACATATTGGTTGCCGTTCCCGCTACGATCAGGTTTTCGGCGCCTAGGTTCTGCAGCACTTCATGCAGGTCGGAAGCGCCCGAAATGAAGGGCGAAAAGCGCTTCTTTGTGACGATCCTGTCCCCGTCCTTCACGTCGAGATCGGGGTAGATCTCGTAACCCGGATTTCCGGGGCTCAGCTTCGAAAGGTGGTTCTGCCCTTTGGACTCAGTGAAGAAGTAGTCGTGGTAAAGCTGCCATTGGCTGGGTGCGCCTTCCTTTTCGGCGCAGCGCATGATCACCCAGATCACCGGCACCCCCTTCTCGCGGCAGGTGGCGGCGATCCTGTTGATGTTGGGCACGATGGAAATGGCGGTATCCACCTCCGCCACATAGAAATTCTGCATGTCAATGACGAGGAATGCGGTCTTTGCGGCCTCGAACCCGTCATAGACGTTGAGTCTGCCGCGTTTGGACATGATTCGTTCGATCACGTAGTCCGGAATTTTCACGTTATGCGGCATAGTTCCCCCAGTTTGGATCTGTTTCGCCCATTATGTGCCCATTAGCAAGACGGGGCAATGAAATTCATGATCTCCATGCACGTCATCGCCTCCATCTCATGTCGCTCAGGATTTCCCGCGCCGCGTTATGGCCCGGTACCGCAGAGACCGCGCCGCCCGGATGCGTGGATGCCCCGCACTGGTAAAGGCCTCGAACAGGGGATCGATAGTCCGCGTAGCGCGGCACCGGCCGCATGAAGAATATCTGGTCGAGCGTGAGTTCCCCGTGCTGGCTGTTGCCGCCAGGAAGGTTGATATCGTTCTCGACGTCCTTTGGCGTAATCAGCCGGTAATCAAGGACGCTTTCGGAAAACCCCGGCGCGAACCTGTCCATCACCGAAAAAGCGTTCTTCACCAGCTGCGGCCCTTCGCGGACCCAGTCCGAATTGCGCAGCTCATAGGGCGTGGCGCCGCCCTGAAACACAACCACATGCCTGCCGTCAGGCGCCAGCGTCGGGTCGGTGTAGCTTGGAACGTTTGGGCTCAGGAACGGCTCCGACGAGTACCAGCCAAACTTCGCGTCGTGAAAGGCACGTTCCAGGAATTCCGGAGTCGGGCAGATATGCGAATATGCAGGATAGTCCACCCCGGTCTTCTCCTCCGAAAAGCCCTTGTACTGGGGAAGCCTGTCAACTGCGCAGAGCAGCTTGAAACTCATGCCGCGGGACCGGAAGCCCTTGACGTCATCCACGAAATCCTCGGGCAGGTGAGCGGAGTCGACCATGTCGAGAAACGTGCGCTTGGCATTGGCATTGGACACCACGCGGGCGCTGCGGATTTCCTCGCCCGATCCAAGCCGCACGCCGTAGGTCCGGCCGTCGCGTACCAGGATTTCATCGACCCATGCGTTGCACCGGACTTCCATGCCATGCGCTTCCCCCGAGGCTTTCAACGCGTCGGCGACCGCCCCCATGCCCCCTTTGCAGAAAGACATGCCCGTCTGGCCGACCAGATGCGTCACAAGATGGAAGGCCGTCCCCGGGCTATAGGGGCCGACATTGCCGCCGATTGTTGCCCAGAACATGAACTTGGCCTTCACAAGGTCATTCTCGAACCATTGGCTGACGTAGTCGTAGGCACTCATGGAAAGCGCGCGTAGGAGGTTGTAGGTTTCCCGTTCAGCATTGCGATACCGCCAGGCGAACCGCGCGGTCTTCCATAGCCCCGGAATGTCCTTTCTAAAGACGTTTACCGGCGTTTCCAGCTGAAGCCGTCGCAGTATCTCTATCGTCGACTGCAGGCGTTCGAAGAACTTCGGGTAGTTCTCCGCGTCGTTCCTCGAAAACCGCGCGATCTGTTCACGGGTCTTTACCGGGTCTTTCGAGAAGATGATCCCGTCATCCTCGGTGGGGTTGAAGACATTGGGCTGAGGAAAGTACTCAAGTCCGAATTTCTTCAGTTCCAGTTCCTGAATCACCTTCGGATGCAGGTGCCCGAGAATGAACGAATATGTCGAGGCGCGGAACCCGGGCGAAAACTCCTCCGTCACGCTTGCACCGCCGACGTAGGGCTTCTGTTCCACTACCAGTACTTTTTTGCCGGCACGCGCCAGGTAAGCTCCGCAGGCAAGTCCGTTGTGGCCGCCGCCGACGATGATGGCATCGTAGCTCATTTGCCTTTGAACTCCGGTCTGCGTTTGTCAAGGAACGCCTTGATGCCCTCTGCCCGGTCTTCCGAGAACATCAGCAGAGCCGACAGGTCGCCGCCCTCGGTCAGCGCTTCGTCAAAGGATTGCCGGCCAGCGCGATCGATCGCCTGCTTTAGCGCCATCACTGCCAGTGGACCCGAGCCCGCAATCCGGTCCACGATTTCGACGGCTTTCGCCAGTGCGCCGCCCGGCGGGGTCACATGGTTCAGAATCCCGAGCGATAGAGCCTCGTCCGCGTCAAGCCGGCGTCCGGTATAGGCCAGTTCCCGTGCCCTGCGTTCCCCAACCGCATGGGCCAGCGACCAAGCGCCGCCAAGGATCGGGAACAGTCCCAGTTTGGCTTCCGTCAATCCTAGCTTGGCTGTCTCAGAGCCGACGATGAAGTCACATCTCAGTGCAATCTCAAGACCCCCGCCGAGCGCATAGCCCTCAACCGCGGCGATGACCGGCTTTGTGTAATGCGCGAGATACCGCATGAATGCATGCCAGACCGACTGGGTGTGGCGGTATCGGTATTTTTCGAACGTGGCCATCTCAGAAGAAGCGGTATTCTTGATGTCTCCACCAGCGCAGAACGCGGTTTCGTTGCCGGTCAGCACCACCGCCGTGATGGACCTGTCGAGTTCCCAGGATTCCATCGTGGTTCGGGCCTCTTCCAGCATCCTGTCCGTCAGCGCGTTGCGCGCCTCCGGACGGTTGAAGCGGATTACCCCGGCTGCGCCGACCGCTGATGTGATGGTTTCAGCCATGGCCGTCCCCTAAGAGGATCACGGGGCTGCCGCCTACGGCATAGTCGCCGTCCTTGACCTCATTGATGAAAACCCGAACCTGGCGCGGCTCCGCGCCCAGTACATCGACCACAGCATCGGTCAGCCGAGCCATAAGCTCATGCTTCACTTCGGGATCGCGCCCTTCGATGATCGTGACACTGACTATTGCCATCTGGCCTACCTCAATGAATGACACCGCCGCCATCGACCGCAAGCGACTGTCCGGTCACAAAGTTCGCGTGATCGCTCAGGAAATACGCGCAGGGTCCGACCAGATCCTCCGGCTGCTGGTCCCTGGCGAGCGACCGACCGGCAGCAACAGAGGCCGCCCGTTCAGCGATTCCTTTACGGGCCAGTACGCCCTCGCTCATCGTCAATCCTGGGGCGATGGTGTTTACCCGGATGTTTTTTGGCCCAAGTTCCCGGATGAGGGAACGGGTCATTGCCAGCACGGCGCCTTTGGATGCGTCGTAGTGTAGCATCCTCGGAAATCCATGGAATATCCGGTTGGTGGCGATCATAACGATTGATCCGCCCCCGGCGCGCTCCAACGCCGGAACGGCCGCCCGGGTGCAAAGCCACGGCCCTTTTACGTTCACGGCCATAACCCTGTCCCAGAGATCGGGGTCGATCTCATCCAGCATCTCGAGTGGAAGGGCCGAGAACAGCGCGGCGTTGTTGACCAGCCCGTCCAGGCCCCCAAACGCCTTCTCCGCCACCTCCACCGTTCTTTCGCAGTCCGACAGCGAGGTCACATCCATCCGCACCGCCACCGCTTCCCCTCCGGCAGCCCGGATCCGTTCTGCTTCCGGTTCGGGATCCGCGCAGTCGGCGAGAACCACGCGTGCGCCCATTTCACAGAATCCGCCCGCCAGCGCCGCGCCTATTCCCTGCGCCGCTCCGGTCACGATGATCCGCTTGCCCCGGAGCAGCCTATCCATGCGAAATCACCGTCGTTTTGGTTTCAGTGTAGTTGAGCCATGAATGGAGTCCTCCTTCGCGCCCCACACCAGAGGCTTTGAATCCTCCGAAAGGCGCATTGAGTTCGCGCCGGAACACCGAATTCACCATCATCGTTCCTGTTCGGACTGCTTGCGCGACACGCATCGCCCGGCCGATATCGCGTGTCCAGACATAGCCAGCCAGCCCATGGTCACTATCGTTCGCGAGGGCTATCGCCTCGGCCTCATCCGAAAATGTTCTGAACGCAGCCACCGGCCCGAAGACTTCCTCGCGCCAGATACGGCAGTTGCTAGAGGTGACCTCAAGCGCCCCGGGTGCGATGAAATATCCGTCTCCGCTGGATTCGCCGCCGAACAGCTTCACGCCATTGGAGGCGTCGTAGAAAGAGGCGACCCGGTCCCGGTGCTCGCTCGAGATCATCGGCCCCACCATCACTCCGTCCTCACGGGGGTCGCCGACCTTTAGGCTCTGCGCTGCCCGCGTAAACCGGGTTTTGAAAGCTTCAGCTATGCTCTCCTGGACAAGAATGCGGGTGCCGTTCAGGCATGCCTCGCCGTTGTTGCCGTAGGCTGACATGACGGCGCCGTCGACCGCTGCGTCAAGACTGGCGTCATCGAACACGACCGTCGCCGACTTTCCTCCCAGTTCGGTGGTGCAGGGCAAGTGCCTTTTAGCTGCGGCTTCGGCCACGGCAGCCCCGCCTGAATGACCGCCGGTGAATGAAAGCATGTCGATTCCCGGCGCCGCGGCGAGTGCTGCTCCTGTCGTGGAGCCACGTCCGTTGACCAAGTTCAAAACGCCGTCGGGAAGTCCTGCGCCGATGATCAGTTCCGCCATCCGCCGCGTAACCATCGGCGTCAGTTCAGAGGGTTTCCAGACAATCGAATTGCCCGCCGCCAGTGCAGGGGCAATCTTGACGGCTGAAAGCGCGACGGGAACGTTCCAGGGGGTGAATGCCGCGCAGACTCCTATCGGCTCCTGGGCAACGACCGTTGTGGCGCCTGCGGTCTGGCCATGAACGGTTCCTCCGACGGTCGCCAGAAAGTCGGCGAAGTAGTCGAACCATGCCGCCCCTATTCCCAGCTGCCCGCGAACGGCCCCGGGAGTGATTCCGGCTTCGGCAACCTGCATGTCAACAATCTCGTCAGCCGCATTCCGCATGGCCGCAGCCGCCTTGCGCAGAACGACCTGCTTTTCGGGAACCGGAGCTGCGGACCAGCTGGAATCCATGAATGCCTGCCGGGCCGAAGCGACCGCTTCGGCCACCTGTTCCGGACCGGCTTCCCGCAGTGTCGCGATCACCTTTCCGGTCGAGGGGTCGATGTCATTGATCAGGCGGCCGTCGCCGGTGGCGTCCCTTCCGCCGATGATGTTAAGAATTTCGATCATGGTTCACCTGCAGGCACGAGATCCACTGCAACCGTGCCCGTTTCCCTTACGATCAACGGATTGATCTCAAATGACGGCAGACGCCCCGCGGTCGACGCCATCTGCACCAGCACGTAAGCCAGCGCCTCCCGATCGACGGCCCGGGCGCCTCGCCAGCCGTCAAGCATCCGTTCGGCCCGAACCGATGCTATCATCGCCTCGGCATCCGCGCGATTGATCGGTGTTTTCCGGTATGTCAGGTCATTGAATACTTCGCACAGAGTCCCGCCCGAGCCCAGCATTACCAGCGGACCGAAATTCGCGTCCCGGCGTACGCCCGTCAGCATTTCAACCCCATAGTACATCTTCTGGGCTATGATTCTGATGCCGGGATGGCTGCGCGCATTCCTGGCGACCTTTGCTGACAGGTCTTCGAATGCATGTCGTACCGCGCTTTCGTCCCCCAGACCGACCTTTACGCCGCCAAGTTCTGTTCGGTGCTTCAGCGATGGCGCGGTGAGTTTCAGCACGATCTCGCCATAGGCTGACAGGGTCTCAACCGCGTCTGCCAGGCTCGAAATCGGAATGTCGTCGGCGATTTCAAGTCCAGTTTCAATCAGCGCGGGTCGCAGATCATCGACCGCGGCGCCCGGCGCCTCCGGCAAGGCGGGTGGACGGGCGAAGGTCCGTCCGGTCCTGACCAGTTTCGCCACAGCCCGTGTGGCAACGGTTGGGTCGTCGAAGACGGCAACCCCTGCCTGCACCAGTTCTTTCCGGTCTTCGGTGTGAAAGTTTCCGGCAATGGCGATCAGTTGGTCCGGGTGTTTCTTTGGCAGGTCCAGAAGCTGGGGCATGATGCCCACTCGCGTGCGGGGCACGAGCGGAACATGGCTGATATAGCCCAGCATCGTCGGCAATTCTCGTTCGGCACCCCATTTCAGGTGCCCGCCGGTGATGTCCATGTTGCTCATGGATGGCGCGGAGATGTCGATGGGATTTCGGTCGTTTACGAATGCATTGGCCGCTTTAAGTTCGGCAAGAGCGTCATCCGGATAGGCTGGCAGCTCAAGTCCGCCCAATGCCGCGGCATCCGAGATCATCACGGCCCCTCCGCCGGAAACCGATACCGCCGCAATCTTGTTCGACACAGGCACGGCCCCTGTGCTGCATGCCGCCGCCAGGTCAATCAGCTCATTCAGCGACCCTGCACGCAGGACTCCATATTGCTCAAAAAGATCGTCGACCACATCGTTCTCGACATACATCGCTCCGGTGTGCCCAGCAGCGGCGGCGCCGCCCAAGGGCGTTGTGCCGACCTTAAGGGCAACGACCGGCTTCTTCGCTTCCCGCGCCATCTCCAGTGCCTGGACAAGTTTCAGCCCGCGGCTGGCATCTTCCATATAGACGGCAATCGTCTTTGTGGCGTCGTCGGTCGCATAGCAGGCAATGGCATCGGCTACGTCGATGTCGGCCTGATTCCCTGTAGATATCCAGTTGGCGAGACCCAGTCCGCGGTCGCGAAGCTGCGCAAACATCTGGATTCCTACGGCCCCGGACTGGCTGGCTACCGACAGCGTCCCGACTTCGGGCCACCCGTTACCGTTGTGATGCTCAGGTGCGGAAGAGAAGCTTGCGACAAAGCCGGAGGCCAGCGACATCACACCCATGCAGTTTGGTCCGATCATCCGCATGCCGTGACAGCGGGCGATGTCCACCAGATCTCGCTGCCTTGCCGCACCGTCTCTTCCGGACTCGGCAAATTGCGCACCGTAGACAATCGCGATCTTCGCGCCTTTCTTCCCGGCCTCAATCAGGTTTTCTCGGACCTGCGGAGCCGGTACCGCGATGACTGCGATGTCGGGGGACTCGGGGAGGTCGGCTATTGAAGCGAAGGCCTGCACACCCTGTACCAAGTCATTCTTCGCGTTTACCGGGTATAGACGGCCACGGAACCCTCGCTCCAGGCAGAACTTAAGCGCTCGTCCCCCAAACTTCATTGGATTGGTCGAGGCCCCGACAATCGCTGCGCTTTCAGGCGCGAAGCACTTCGCCAGTTTCGGGATCCCGGAACGGTCGAGTTCGATCATGCGCTCTTCCTTGTGACTGAGAACGCTTCATTCACGAACCAGAGACCTCCGTGCTTGCGTAGCACCTCTTCTGTGATCTCAAGATATCGCCGTCCCTCGCGGATCGCTTCCTGGGCCAGTTCTTCGCGCACCTGTGCGAAATAGACCGCGTTGTTGAAAGCGGAGGAAAGGGACTGGGTTCCGAGGTTATGTCCCTGCAGTACCGGCAGCGTGTGCATGTCGAAGCGGAAAAGAGCGTTCGTGTCGGTTAGGCCGGAGACCGAAAACCGTTCGCCCTGCAATGCCTTGCGCAGATTCCGAATCACCTCGTAGCGGCTGGTTGCCGGGAGCGCCTGGTCAGGCCAGATACGTGCGACGATCTCGTGGGCCGGATCCTGGCCTAGGCCCTGAATAACTGTCATCCGGCCCCCTGCCGCCAGCCGGTCGAATACCGGGCGCAATACGTGGTCCAACCGGAAAGTCATTGTATGGCTGTGAAGATAGGGGCGATTCAGCAGCGCATAGTTGTAACGCAATCGCAAATCGGGCCTGCCATGCTCCGGCAGGATCGCCTTCACGTCCCGGGCGCGGTCTCGGCGGTAAATGACCGCGACCGAAGGCAACGCATAGACAGGCTGGCTGGTCTCGCCTTGGTGGATCAGCCATTCATTCGACAGTTCGCCATAGAGCCGAGCCACCTGTCCCTGAAAGTCGTATGAGACGTTTCCGGTGAGCGGCACATCCCGCCAGACCACGTCAGCAGGATTGTCCCGCGACAGTTTGGTCAGGCAAACCACCTCTCTGAGATACATGTTGGATACCACAAAGACCGATAGCGGATGTTCTGTCAGCCGGTCGACAACCCGTCCCATAGTGTTCCGCAGATCTTCCAGTCCGCGGCCCTTCATGACCACAAGCACCGGCGTGTCCGGATAGAGAGCATGCAGCGCCCTCAAGGTCCGAGCGAGAATGATCCCGTTGTCCATCGGGGTATACAGCAGCCGGATTCCGTCCCTGCCGGGCGTAATGTCGGCAAGCTCGCAGGCAACGCGGTCTGCAACCACCCAGCTCTCGTTGGTCGTGTTGGCAAAGATGTGAAACCGCTGGCGCTGCTCATGGAACGCGAAACTGCCGGGTGTCCGAACCGAACTCTCGCTGCTGATCAACTCGGCCATCTTTTTGGCATTCGAGTCCGACTTCTTCCGCCTTGGTCGTCCGCGAAGAACGATTTCGCCGCGTTCGACCTGGTCCATGAACGCCCTTACCCGCTTCGCGGTCATGTCTTCGATCCAGCTGCCGCTGGAAATCCGGCTCACCAGTTTGCCATCGTTCACCGAATGCCGTCCGAACGTACTCTCCGCGATCCCGTGCCCGTCGCAGAAAGAACGCACTTCTTCGACCAATGCAGCGATTTCCTCGTTGGTCACAGCAGGTTTCACTCCTCAGTCCCTGATCAGGAAGATGCCTTCGATTTCCACCGGCTGGCGTTCGGCGAGGGTCTCTACACCCAGCGACGAGCGCGCATGGCATCCGATTTCGGGTCCGAACACCTCATAGAACAGGTCGCTTGCTCCGTTTAGCACGACGTTCGGCTTTTCGAAATCGGGATGGGAATTGATCAAGCCGAGGATCTTGACGACCCTGTCCACTCTGTCGAGATCGCCGACATGGTGCTTTACCGTCGCGATCATTTTGATCGCAAGCGCGCGCGCGGTCGCCCTGGCCTCGTCTGCGGTGATGTCCAGGTCTACCTTGCCGCGCCGCCTTACGCCTGACTCCTCCAGCAGCGCTGCGCCGTGGCCGGAGACATACAGCATCGCACCAATCTGAACGGCGGACGTCCGGTTCGCGCTCGGCAGCACAAGCGGATCCGGCAGGGCGATCCCCAGTTCGCTAAGTCTCAAGTCGATCCTGCCCATCTCGTTTCCAGACTAATAATTCGCTTGCAATCTGCCCATCTATTGCCCACTAGTAAAGCCGAAAAATCCGGAAAGGCGAAACATGTCTGGTGAGACGCTTCAGGACAGGATCGATGCTGCGGGCGATCCGCTCACAATGCTCCGCAACGCTTCGGCTGGCCCCTACCAGTTCCCGATCAAGGCGGAATTCACGAACTGGCGCGACGAGCAGGAGGCATGGAGGCACAGCGCCGTACTCTTCGACCAATCCTTCCACATGACGGATCTCTACATTGAAGGTCCGGACACCAGGCGCCTGTGCGAATTTCTCGCCGTGAATTCAATGTCGAATTGGCGGAAAAACACCGCCAAGCAGTTTGTTCACTGCACAGAGGATGGATTTATCGTAGGTGACGCGATCATCTTCATCCTTGATGACGAAAGGGTCAACATCGTCAACAAGCCAAGCAACGCCAACTGGGTGATGTTTCACGCGGAAAGGCATGGATTTGACGTGGAGTTCGGTCTGGACGCACGGTCGCTCGACAACGCGGGACGCCGCAGGTGCTATCGGTTCGAGGTACAGGGCCCGAATGCATGGAGCATCCTTGAAAAGCTCAATGGAGAGCCGATCGAGGAATTCAGGTTCTTTGGCATGGGTGAGATCAGCATTGCCGGACGCAGGGTCCGGGCACTTCGCCACGGAATGGCAGGGGCGGCGGGCCTCGAACTCTTCGGCCCGTTCGATGACTACGGTTTGGTCCGGGACGCAGTACTTGAAGCGGGAGAACCTGAGGGCCTGCGCGCCGCTGGGTCGAAGACCTACGCAACCGCAGCCCATGAAAGCGGTTGGTTCCCCTCGCCGCTGCCGGCAATTTACACTGCCGACAGCTTGGCGGACTACCGAAAGTGGCTGCCGGCGGACAGTTTCGAAGCCAGCCTCTCCATTGGCGGATCCTTCATCGGAGATGCTGCCGATGACTATTACCTGACCCCGTACGACCTTGGCTATGGCCATATCGTGAAGTTCGACCACGACTTTATAGGTCGCGACGCGCTTGAGAGAAAGGCCGCGGAACCGCACCTCCACAAACGGACACTGCTTTGGTCGAAGGATGATGTGGTTAGGATATTCGCGTCAATGCTGGGTGACGGCGACCGATTCAAATTCATGGATATTCCCGCCAGCCACTATGCGACCTGTCCCTATGACGATGTGCTGATGAAGGGGCAGAGAGTCGGAATTTCCCATTATCCGGTATACACTTCGAATCTGCGGAGCTGGATTTCGCTGGCGCTGCTTGATGAGAACGCATCCGCGCCGGGTGCAGAGGTTACGCTGATCTGGGGCGAACCCGACGGCGGTACTAAGAAGCCGACTGTGGAACGGCACGTCCAGACAGAGGTTGCCTGCCAGGTCAGGCCTTGCCCGATTTCGGTGGCCGCGCGTGAGTCATACAAAGCATAGAGTGGTAGCCCATCGGTAGCTTTACGTCGCGGCTGCGTTCGGCAGCCGGTTCTCTCCGCTTTCGCGCCCTGTGAAATCCGGCGTCAAACCACTTTTACATTCATTGTGCCAACGCCTTCGATTTCCATTGCCATCAGGTCATCGCGGACGACCGGGTCCACACCTGCAGGTGTTCCGGTGGGGATAACGTCACCACCCGCAAGCTCGAAGTAGTCCGAAAGGTATGAGGTCATCTCCGGAACTTTCCAGATCATCTGGCGCAGGTCTCCTTCCTGGCGGAGCTCGCCATTGACCCTTAGCGTGATCCGCCCGCGCTCTGGATGTCCGATATCACAGGCTCTGAGAACAGGGCTGACAGGAGCGGAGCGCTCAAACGACTTTCCGATCTCCCACGGACGGCCGAGTTTTTCTGCTCGCCCTGCAGATCCCTGCGGGTCATGTCGAGGGAAAACGTGTAGCCGTAGACATGTTCCAATGCGTGTTCCACCGAAATTCCGGTGCCGCCGGATCCTAGCATCACCGCCGGTTCAGCTTCATGGTGCACGTCAGAACTGCGCGCCGGATAGAGAAATTCCCCTGAAATGTCGAGGTTGTCGGGGTTCTTCTGAAAAAAGAACGGTGATTCCCGGTCCGGATCGTGTCCCATTTCGATCGCATGTGCTGAATAGTTCCTGCCGATGCAGTAGGCACGGCGAACCGGAAAGATCACATCTGATCCGGAAACCGGCAGTTCTACGGTCTGTCACGGCGGGAACGCGAATTTTTCCATGCAATCTTCCAATCTTTGTATGGCGGGTCCGGGAAGGACTCCATTTCAAACATGTAAATCCACAACATACATGCAGATCAATCGCAACAGATGTCAGGTGATGCTGAATTCAGTCTGGCGCAGACCAGCATTTGCATTGAACGAAGGCTGTACCAATTGCCATAAACGGATCAACCAATTTTCACCAATTCCAGATGATGAATCACGAGGTGCCGATGAATTCTTCGGGTTTGTTCGCAGCGGTAATCAGAAGAGAAGAGTGTATACGTGGAACGGGGCGGAACCATTGAACTCGGTCATCTCGATCCAGACGGATGTTTCTGGTGGATGCTCCTTTGCCGTCAATGTGCGGCGGTTTCTGCGGTTTTCGGTGAAGCGGCAATGGACGGCATCAGCTGTCCTGCTGCGACGAGTTCCATGAAGTGCCGTCAATGAATGATTTCCGAGCCGGTCCAGTATATTTTGCCAGGAGCTCATCCCTTACTTCGCTTCCGTCTGCAAGAAACGGAAGGATTCCCCTTCGCATGGAGCGACCCCGCATCGCTTCGATGTCCGCTTCCGACTTGGTGACTCTCTGGGCCAGCCGCCGCCCCCATTGCCCGAGAAAGCCATAGAGACGGTCGATATCGGCGTGATTGGATCCCGCCTTCGCCAGATCGTGAAACTCGTCCGGATCGTTCTTCAGATCGAACAGCATCGGGCGGAACCCGCCCTCGGCATGCATCAGTTTGTGGCGCCCGTCAAAGACCATGAACAATCGCGCGTCCCGTGGCCGAAGTCCCAGACGGGCACATTGCGGGGTGGGTGAGTAGTCAAATTCGCTTACCGCAAAACGCCGCCAATCCGGGGATTCTCCGCGAATCCATGGGAGAAGCGAGCGGCCTTCAATGATGTGATCCGGCACGTCACCGCCTGCGGCGTCAACAAATGTCGCCGCGACGTCAATACTCTCCACCAGAGCATCGCAGACCGTACCGCGCGTTTCATCCGCCTCCGCCCGCGGGTCGTAGACGATCAAGGGAATCTTTACCGAAGGATCATGGAAGAGATCCTTTTCGCCAAGCCAATGGTCGCCGAGATAGTCGCCGTGGTCTGAGGTCAGCACTATCATCGTGTCATCGAGTCGACCGGTGGTCTCAAGAAAACCCAACAGCCGACCCAGCTGGTCGTCGCACTGCTTGATCAAGCCCATGTAGGCGGGAATTACCTTCCTGCGCACCTCGTCCTTTTGGAAGGCGCGGGCGACCGCGTTGTCCATATAGGCGCCGAATACCGGATGCGGATTCTCGCGCTCGATTTCTGATCGGGTCGCCTGCGGTACATGGTTCGGACCATACATGGAGTGGTAAGGTGCCGGCACGATGTAGGGCCAATGTGGTTTGATATAGGAGACATGCGCGCACCAGGGACGTTCCGCTCCTTCGACGAAACGGATTGCTTCTCCGGTCAGCCAGGGCGTTTCACTGTCCTCTTCGCGAATGTTTGCCGCTCTGTCGGCATTGCCAAGAATCCATCCGGTCGCCATCTGACCGTCCTCGTCGATGCCAGCGTTTGCGTAGTGTGCCCAGGGATTGTCGCCGTCGTAGCCTTTCGATTTCAGGTATTCATTGTAGGGGGAGCGGAGGCTGTCATAAAACCCGTCCGGTCCTTCGCCCCAAAGCCCGTCGTCCCGGGTGAAGACGTCAAATCCACATTCCGCCTGCCGCGCTCCGATTACGCTGTCCGGAGAGAGGCCGAGCCTGGCCATTCCCGCTGAATCGGCGCGCATATGCGTCTTTCCGATCAACCAGCAGTCCATTCCTGCCGCACGGAGGTGATCGCCCAGGGTCAGTTCGCCGACGCGCAGAGGAAACCCGTTCCATTGGGCACCGTGGCTTGATGCGTAGCGGCCGGTATAGAAGCACATCCGGCTGGCGCCACAGATCGGGGACTGCGCATACGCATTCGTGAACCGGACGCCCATGGCAGCGACGCGGTCAAAGTTTGGAGTATGGAGGTGCGGGTGTCCGGCACAGCTGAGATAGTCAAACCGCAGCTGGTCATACATGATGAACAGAATATTCACAAGTCACTCCTCGATTCGTCGATCCCGATACGCCAGATTCGAGGGAAACGCCAAAAGGGATTCCTTTTCAATGGTCACGGCGGGAATTGCAGGAGGCCGCAGCAATGTTCGTGAACAAAACGCTTTGCAGCGAATACAGCATTGACAGAGCGGCGGACCCGCCGCGGCGAGTGATTGGGACTCGGCGGTCTCACTGCTGAGTGTCGCGTGGTCCAGTTGGGGAATATTCTCTCGCTGCGGGTTCAATTGCCGCAACAGACCGCATGTCCCGGCGACTTCGGGTCGCGAAACGGACATTGCTGCTGACGGTGCGGTCAGGCCTTCAAGCTCTCATTGCTGACGACCGGAAAGCCTGATACCGCAGTAAGCGGCTCCTCCAGAGGGCGCATGAAACGAGATCTGCGGTTTTCCCCGGCGGGGCCTCTCCCCCCTTTGCGTCAGCGCTCGATAACACCGCAGGCGATGCGTGGGCCAGCTGCTCCGGCAGGATCGGTCACATAGTCGTCAGGCCCGTCATGGATGACTATGGAAGCGCCGTCCGCGTCAAAGAGCTGGCCGTCGAGCACCAGGAGCGCGTTGAGAACCTCGATTTCGAGTTCCCCCGAGGCTGGCACATGTATGTTTGGTACCATTTGTCAAGCGAATGCTCCTTTCAATGTCGAGGTTGGCCGTTGCGGCCAATGCTGTCGTATGCTGTTGCTTTGAAACGGGTTTTGGAGACGCTCCCCGATCCGCTCCGAATGGCGGTCGCCGCTTTACCTCGTGCCAATGCCGGTTCGGCCCGGCTCCTGTGCCGAATACCCGTCTTCGCGCGGGGCCGTGAGACCGAACGGGCCGTCCGCGTCCCCTGAATCCGGGACCGGTCCTCGCCGTCCGCCGGCTCGCGGGACGGCAGGCAGGGAAATGCCCGCTTCGAAGGATCGTTTCGGCTCCTGTCCGGCTTCAGGAGGGCCATTTCCACGGGTGACGGCGCCGATGCGCGGGCTTTACCCCGTGCCAGGGATTCCCGCACATCGCGGCCCAAGTCCCCTTGTCCCGATGCGGGACATGCCGGGCGGCGCACGGTCATCGGCCGTCCTCCGCATTGCCCGGCACATCCTCGAACAGGCCCGGCAGGGATTCCGCAGCTTCGTCGAGCCGGACATGCAGGCCCCGGTCCGGACCACGGGTGATGTGACGGGCCTGGAGGTCGCCGTCGCGGATGCGCTGCCAGATCCGCTGCCGGCTGACGCCGAGGCGTCTGGCCGCCGTCCGCGCCGGCACGAACCCGTCCGGCGGTTCGGCGCAAAAGCGCTGCCGCAGGGCATCGGTGAGCCGGATCCGGCAGGGTGCGCCGGCGATGGCCGGTTCGGCCGCGATCAGGCCCTCCCTGATCCAGCGGTAGATCGTGCTGTCGCTGACCTCCAGCTGCCGCGACGCCTCGATCACCCCGACCACCGGGGCCTTGCTGTCGCCTGCCCTGCGCGCGTGCGCCGGGATGCCATGACGCTTTCGCAGTTGATGGACCCGGTCCCGGTTGAACGGCAGTCCCTTGGGGGTGACGCGTCCACGCTGGTTGAGCACGCCGGAGATCTCGGCATCGCTGTAGAGCCCGACCAGCTGGCGCACGAGTTCCACCGTGTCGGCGCTGTCCTCGGGGACCGAACGGCGCCGCTGCAGCGGAACCGTGAACTCGTCGGCGACACCGCCCTTCCAGTGCACCACGATCCCGATCACGCCGGCCTCGCGATCGATCCGCAGCATCACGTCCTCGACAAGGCAGGCCAGCAGCCGCTTGCGATCGCGCGGGGTCACGCCGTCCGCATGCCAAAGGACGTCCACGCGC
>JAJEAY010000024.1 GCA_022824145.1 Rhodobacter sp.
CTCAAGCTACCTCAGCTCCATGGCGGCGCTCGGCTACAATCCCCTCGTCGCCATCCAGATCGCGCTTGCGGGAAACGCCGCCGACATGATCAGGCTGCACAGCACCCAATCCTCCCCCGGGAAGGGGTGAGCAGTTACCCCGCTCGATCGTAAAGGCAAGCGCGATCAGGCTTGGCTGGCCGACGGTCTGCGCCAAGGACTTCTCGGCCAGGGCCCTGCCTATCCGCCCATTCCCGTCCTCAAACGGATGGATGCTTTCGAAGTAGAGATGGCTGAGACCGGCCCGGACCAAGGCAGACAGCGGTTCTGACGCACCAGGGGCGGTCCTGTTGAACCACTCGATATAGCGTTCCATTTTCTGTCGAACCTGCTCCGATGGCGGGGCCTCGAAGTGCACATTTGGGCGATCGAGGCGGCCGGAGACAATCTGCATCGCGTCGCGATGTTTGCGGTACGCACCAATCGTGTCCAGATGGCGATCATGCGACAGAAGCATACTGTGCCACCGAAACAGGGTCTCGTGCGTTAGCAGATCAGAATACGTGGAACAGGCATCGACCATCATTTCGGCCACGCCCTTCTCCCGCGGCTTTACCGGGTAGCTGTCGGTGGTCAAACCAAGCTGGCGGCGCAACGAAGACTGGACACTCCGACGATCAAGCAGCTCGCCTTCTATGGCGCTGGTCTTCATCGCTTCTTCGCTCAGCAGGTCAATGCGCAGTTGATCGCGCTCGGACGCGCTGACATGGCGCATTGCGCCAAGGATTTCGCCAGAAGACAGCAGGAAGCGCTGCTCGAACGGTGTGACCGCCGACGCGTCATACCGGAATTCCGGCCAATCGGGTATTTGCCAGTTCCATTGCATGAGCGATAGAGCCATCTCCTATAACTCATATATTCAACATATTTGAGCCATAAAAGCCAATACTATCGATCAGGCAGCCTTCTGACGCTGTCTACGGAACCTTCACCACTTGTCGGCTGGCAATGTCCGCTCACCTCTTCTCCGGGGTGGAACGGTGGCATGATCCTGCGGCTCGAACCCGGAAAACCTCGTGCGGATTGCCAGATGACGGAGGCTTGATCATTGATTTCTATCCAGTCCGCGATTTCCGCAATGCGCGTCGGGCCTGTCTCCGAAAGGCGGTCATTCATGGGCAGAAGCGCGTTCGCGCCTGCAGCTGGTCAAGACTGCGCTTGATCGTTTGCAGCCGCGACGAACGCGGGCGCCAGTCCCAGCTGTCACGACACCAGCAGGCTCTTTCCTGTCATCTCTGGCGGCGGCTCCAGACCCATCAGATCAAGCATTGTCGGAGCAAGATCAGCCAGCCGACCATCGCGAACCGCCGCGTCGGCAGGCGCGCCGACAATGACGATATCGACCGGATTAGTGGTATGCGCAGTGTGCGGACCTCCGGTTTCAGGATCCACCATGGTCTCGCAGTTGCCGTGATCCGCCGTCACGATCGCTGTTCCGCCGACTGACTCCAGTTCCGTGAGAGCGCGGCCAAGTCCTATGTCAACCGCTTCGCAGGCCTTGATTGCGGCTGCAAGATCTCCGGTGTGACCAACCATATCGGGATTCGCGAAATTCACGACGATCAGATCGTAACCTGATCCGATTGCCGCAACGAGCCGGTCGCTGACTTCCGTCGCGCTCATTTCCGGTTTGAGATCGTAGGTCGCAACCTTCGGCGAAGGGGCCATGGAACGGTCCTCGCCTTCCTCCGGCGCTTCTTTCCCACCATTGAGGAAGTAGGTGACATGCGGATATTTCTCGGTTTCCGCGAGCCGGAACTGCCTGAGGCCGTGTCTGGACACCCAGGCGCCAAGCGTGTTCACGATTTCCCGCTTCGGATATGCCGCCGTCATATATTCCGAATGGGATTTGGAGTAGTCCACCATGCCCAGCAGCGCCGAGAGGCGCGGCCGGCGACCGACATCGAATTCGGAAAACCCAGGGTCTCCGATGGCCTGCAGCAGCTGGCGGGCTCGGTCCGCTCTGAAATTAATGAAGAACACGCCGTCTCCGTCCTGGATTCCACTGAAGTCTCCAATGATGGCCGGTGTCAGGAACTCGTCGGTCTCTCCACGACCATAGCCCTCTGTGATCGCCGCTTCGGCACTGGATTTGGTCTCGCAGCTTCCGTGGACCATGGATGCAAAGGCTTTAGCGGTTCTGTCCCATCGGCGGTCCCTGTCCATGGCAAAATAGCGGCCGCACACACTGGCGACCTTGGCGCGTTCGGGAAGGTCCGCGACAAACCTCTCGACTTGCCCAAGGGCGGAGCTTGGCGAGACGTCCCTTCCGTCCGTGATCACATGGACCCAGACTGGAATGTTCCGTTCGACCAAAAGCTTCGCGGCCGCAACCATGTGATCCTGATGGGAATGCACCCCGCCCGGAGAGGTGAGTCCCATCAGGTGCGCGTCGCCGCGGGCGGCAGCGACTTGGTCAGCAAATTCGAGAATCGCGGAATTCTCAAAAAACGACCCGTCCTCGATACTCAGGTCGATCTGACCGAGATCCATCGCGACAACCCGCCCGGCGCCGATGTTGGTATGCCCGACTTCAGAGTTTCCCATTTGTCCGCTTGGCAGGCCGACATCCGGGCCATGTGTTGTGAGAAGCCCATGTGGGCAGGTCGCAAGAATCCGGTCGAAGTTAGGCGTGTTCGCCAGCCTCGGAGCGTTGGCGGTGGATTCCTCTCGGTGCCCCCAGCCATCCAGAATGCAAAGAACCAAGGGTTTAGACACCGCACTACTCCATTTGTCTGCGTTAACGGGCGTCTTCTAACCGGCGACGCCGCTGAAATGAACTCGCATCTTTCCGGCCAAGACATCCGAAGCCACGCCGCCTGGGATGTGCGCATCCAGCCGATACGGTCTGCCAAACGGTTGTCGATCCTGCTTCGTTGCGGCTCGGCGAACGAATCCAGCCGGAATCAATCTCCCGCGAATCGGACGCCAGCTATGTCCATGTGACTGCGGGTCAAGATCTGCTTCCTGCCTGGTCACGTCTGGTTCGGTTCGAGCACCCACTGTCCATCACTCATGGTGGAACGGAGGAACAGTATGAACGCAATCAGGCGCAGCTGGCCAGGAATGCTTACCGTCGCGCGGGCGGGGTCAAATCCGGTCGCAGCTGCGGCGCTCTTCTGGCCGGCCTTCCATGCTGCGCCAGATGCGGACGGCGGCTGCGTGTGGCCTATACCGGGCGCACGCCGCGCCTCGTGTACAGATGCGACTGCCCCAACCTGCCCCTGGGCAAGAAGCGCTGCATCACTTTCGGCGGCTTCCGGGCGGAAGGGCTCATCGCGGATGCTGTCCTCGATGTTCTGGCGCCGCATGCCATCGAGGCTGCGAAAGAGGCTCGCGCCATGGTGAAGCAGGCCATGGATGACAGAAAGTCCGTTCTCGGGATGGAACTGCAGCAAGCCAGATACAATGCCTCCCTTGCAGAGCGGCGCTATGCTGCGTGCGATCCCGACAACCGGCTCATCGCGTCTGAACTGGAAAGAAGGTGGGAGGAGGCACTGGAGCGCGTACACGCCTTCGAGCGACGCCTGACAGCGGAGACCGCCGCTGCCCCTGATGTTGACCTCACTCGACTGGACGGTCTCGCGCAGGACCTTCGCGCCGCCTGGGCGCTTCCTGCAACTTCAATGCGCGACAGGCAGCGACTGCTCAGAACGCTGATCGAAAACATCGTTGCCGACATCGATGACAGCACAGGCGAGATCGTTCTGGTCGTCCACTGGAAAGGCGGGCGGCATACGGAACTTCGTGTCATGAAGCCAAAGTCCGGAGAACATAATTCAAGGACCAGTGAAGAGGCTCTTGCGGTCATCCGCGGAATGGCCGGTCGCTGGTCCGATGAAGCGATCGCCGCCTGCCTCAACCGCATGGGCATGTCGACGGGCCAGGGCAAGACCTGGAACGCAAAGCGGGTCTCATCCATTCGGCGCGTGAATGACATTCACGGATATCTGTCCGCGGACAAGGACGGCCCGTGGCGTACAATGAGCGAGGCCGCGAAGGAGCTGGGGGTGACGAATCACGTCATCAGAAGGCTGATAAAGGACGGAATCCTGCCCGCAGATCAGGTCGTGGACGGTGCGCCCTACCAAATCAAGGCCGAAGATCTGCGCTCAGAACAGGTCAAACAGGCCCTGGCCCGAAAGGGGCGCCCGTGTCGCACCGCCCCGGACAACCAGCTGTCAATGTTTACAAGCACTTATGAAGGGGGTGCATAATGACCAACGAGCGTTGGCGGCGCGCAGGCTGTTCCCGGCCAGGTTCGTGTCCAGAGGCACGTCCGGGTCGCCCAGGAACACCTCGAGCGTGGCCCTCCGCTCGGTGGCGTAGGCGATCGCCTTGCGGATCGGGTGCTTCGGCGTCAGCGCCGGATCCTCCAGGCTCCGCCCGCACCAGTCCCAGAACCTGTC
>JAJEAY010000272.1 GCA_022824145.1 Rhodobacter sp.
CGCCAGATCCATCCGCCCCCAAACACGCGAGTACCCTCCGGCGCGAAGAAAACGCAGGCCTGGCCAGCCGACACGCCTTCCTCTGGCTCAACGAGCTCAACCTCAGCCTCGGTTTCGGAAAGCGGGCGGACCACAGCTTCGCAGGGCGGTCGCGTTGACCGCACCTTGGCGGCCAGATGCCACTCCGGCATTGAGTTGAAGGGAGCGTCGCCGAGCCAGTTTATCTCACGAACGGGCACTATCCTCGTTGCAAGCATCGCCTTCGGTCCAACGACTACTTGCCGTGAAGCAACATCAAGCCTGACCACGTACAGGGGCTCGTCAAGACCCCCGATGCCCAGCCCCCGCCGCTGTCCAACGGTGTAGTGGATTATTCCACGGTGCTCGCCAAGAATCCGCCCGTCCGTATGGACGATCTCTCCGGGCTCAGCCGCACCGGGCCTCAGCTTTTCGATCACCGACGCATAATTGCCTGCCGGGACAAAGCAGATGTCCTGACTGTCTGGCTTGTCGGCGATGCTCAGACCGTGCCGTGCAGCCAACGCACGCGTTTCCGATTTTGATGCCAGATGGCCAAGCGGAAACCGCAGAAACTCAAGCTGTTCCCTCGTAGTCGGAAACAGGAAATACGACTGGTCGCGCGATGTATCGGTCGCCCGGTGAAGCTCCGGCCCGCCTTCTCCCATCCTGCGCCGAACGTAGTGGCCGGTCGCCATGCAGTCCGCGTCGAGATCTCTGGCCGTTTCCAGCAACTCCTTGAACTTCACTTTCTCGTTGCAGCGGATGCACGGTACAGGGGTGGATCCCGCAAGGTAGCTGTCCGCAAATTCATCGATCACGGATGCGCGGAAGATGCTTTCATAATCCAGGACGTAGTGGGGAAATCCCATCGTATCAGCCACGCGCCTTGCGTCGTGGATATCGATTCCCGCGCAGCAGGCGCCTTTTTTGGCCAGTGCCGCTCCGTGATCATATAGCTGAAGCGTTATGCCGACCACATCATAGCCTTCATCGGCCAGTTCGGCGGCGACAACGGACGAATCCACACCGCCCGACATCGCGACAACGACGCGGGTGTCTGCCGGGGACTTCGCGAATCCCAGCGAATTCACTGAGCTGTCCAGAGCCATTGCCGATTCCTTTGGAGTGCAACGGTATATAGACAATCCTGGGTAGCTCTCAAGGGCGCATCTGTTTCTTCGGCTGTGCTGAACAGCGTTCCCGTGAATAAGACCGGATCGTATGAAGCTCCGCGAATTCACGGTTGCCAGTGCTGGAACGTTACATCCCAGCTATCACTGCCGTGAATCTGACATTTCGGAGGACGCACTCGGCCGCACCGAGAGAAGGCGCAATACCGGTGTTCGCTGACCACATCGGCGAAACGTTCGATGGATTCGGCTGATCAGATTCATGACAATCCCGTATCTGCTTCGTATAGGGTGCGTTCGCATCGAGCCGATTATGGGTTGGACGCCGTAGCGCGGAATGCGGAACCGGCATCGTCATGTGCCAACAAATAACAACCTTTGATTCCGGGAACACTCGGTCTGGACGTTGCGCGGCTGCACTCCTATCACTGGAAACGCGCTTGGGGAGGTTCCGAATTGGCTGTCGAAGAAGAAATCCGGAACATGGACGAAGCGACGGCTTCAGCCGAATTGAAACGTCTGGCAGCCGTGCTTGCAAGCGCGAACCGCGCCTATCACTCCGACGACGCTCCGGAAATCACGGACGCCGAGTATGATGCCCTATGGCGGCGCAACAAGGCTATTGAAGATGCGTTTCCGCGCCTGAAGCGTCCCGACGACAGTCCGTCAGACCTGGTTGGAGCGCCAGTCAGCGAGACCTTCGCGAAGGTCAGGCATTCCGTTCGCATGCTGTCGCTTGCAAACGCATTCAGCGAGGAAGATGTCCGGGATTTCGACGAGACCGTTCGGCGTTATCTCGGTCTCGGAGACGAGACGCCGGTCAGCTATACCTGCGAACCCAAGATCGATGGCCTTTCGCTCAGCCTGCGTTACGAAAAGGGCCAATTCGTACAGGCGGCGACACGGGGAGATGGCGACACTGGCGAGAATGTCACGGCCAATGCGATGACGATCGGCGACATTCCTTACGTGGCGGAAGGAGCGCCCGACGTTCTGGAGGTCCGTGGCGAGGTCTACATGAGCCACAGCGATTTCGAACAGCTCAACGCCCGGGCTGCCGAAGAAGGCGGCAGGACATTCGCAAACCCGAGGAATGCGGCCGCAGGTTCACTTCGCCAGCTTGATCCGGAGGTCACGAAGTCGCGACCGCTCAGGTTCTTTGCCTACGCTTGGGGAGAAGTTACCGAGGCTCTCGCAACGACCCAGTTCGAAGCGCTTCAGCGGCTGTCTGACATGGGCTTTGCAACGAACCCGCTGACAGCGATCTGCAATAGCCTGGAAGACATGCTGGCCAGCTATGCCGGGATCGAAGCCCAGCGGTCGACTCTCGGCTACGATATCGACGGCGTTGTCTACAAGGTCGACGACCTTGGTTTGCAGCGACGTCTCGGGTTCCGTACCTCAACGCCCCGCTGGGCCGTCTCCCACAAGTTTCCAGCCGAGCTTGCCTGGACCCGTCTGCAGGCAATCGACATACAGGTCGGGCGTACTGGGGCACTCAGTCCTGTCGCGCGGCTCGCCCCGGTCACCGTTGGCGGTGTGGTCGTGTCGAACGCCACCTTGCACAACGAAGACTATGTTTCAGGTCTCGACGCGAACGGAAACCCGATCCGTGACGGCAAGGACATCCGTGTGGGCGACTGGGTCCAGATTTACCGTGCGGGCGATGTGATTCCGAAGGTCGCGGACGTAGATCTCAGCCAGAGACCGGAGGACGCCAAGAGGTTCGAATTCCCCTGTGTGTGTCCCGAATGCGGTTCGGAAGCGGTTCGTGAAGAAGGCGATGCAGTGCGGCGGTGCACTGGCGGCATTATCTGTCCGGCCCAGGCGGTGGAAAGACTGAAACATTTCGTTTCACGTGCTGCCTTCGACATCGAAGGACTCGGCGCAAAGCAGATAGAGATGTTCTATCGTGACGAATCTCTGGAGATCCGGGAGCCTGCCGACATCTTTACGCTTGCCACCCGGGATGCAGAGGCCGCTTCGAAACTGCAGGATCGAGATGGATTTGGCGAAAAAAGCGTCAAAAACCTCTTCCAGGCAATTGACGAAAAAAGAAGAATTCCGCTGAATCGCGTTATCTTCTCGTTGGGCATTCGTCATGTGGGCGAGAGCGCATCCAGGCTGCTGGCAACGCATTACGGCACTTGGGAGAACTTCGAAAAACAGGTCAGCGCAGCCACGGTGGGAGAAGGACAGGAATGGGAAGATCTCGTTTCGGTCGACGGTGTCGGGCAGGTCATGGCCACGTCACTCGTGACCGCGTTTCATCAGGAGGCCGAGCGTGCCTCGATTGATCGACTTGTCAGTCACCTTGACGTTCAGGACATGGTGCTGGAAGTCGGCGCCGACAGTCCTGTAGCTGGAAAAACCGTGGTGTTCACCGGCACGCTTGAAAGGATGACCCGCGCCGAGGCCAAGGCGCGGGCTGAGGCGCTGGGCGCAAAGGTTTCCGGAAGTGTGAGCGCCAGGACGGATCTCGTTGTCGCCGGTCCAGGCGCCGGATCGAAGGCGAGGAAAGCTCAGGAACTTGGTGTCGAGGTTATCGATGAAAGCGCCTGGATGGATCTCATTGCCGACGAATGAAGCTGCGTCCGCCAATCCTGTATCCGCTTTTTGCCGGGCTTGAGACACTCGAAGGAGTTGGGCCGAAGACAGCGGGAAATCTCGCAGGTCTGGACGTGACAAGGCCAAGAGACCTTATTTTCACGCTTCCCAGCTCAGGAATAGACCGCCAGCGACAGGCGACCGTTGTCGGCGCCGGGTTTCCAAAGGTCATGACAGTCGAAGTCGAGGTCGGTCGCCACATTGCGCCAAATTCCAAAGGTCGCCCCTATCGCGTCGAGGTTCACGACGCGAAAACGATGTTTCACCTCGTCTTTTTCAACATACCGGGCGCGTCACTGAACAAGAGGCTGCCGGCAGGCGCTCGCCGTGTCGTTTCAGGACGGGTCGAACTGTATGCTGGTGAGGCCCAGATGCCTCATCCTGACCACATTGTGCGCCCGGGCGAAGCCGACGACTCGATTCCACTATACGAACCGGTCTATCCGCTGTGCTCAGGACTGACCCAACGCGTAATGGGACAGGCCGTCAAAGCCGCCTTGAAGCTTCTGCCGGACTTGCCGGAATGGATTGACACCGGGTTCCTGGAAGGAAGAGGCTGGCCAGCCTGGATGGATGCGGTGAAGGCAGTGCATCATCCAAACTCGAATGATGACCTGAAAACGGACGCACCGGCTCGCGAACGTCTGGCTTACGACGAACTGTTCGCCCATCAGATCACACTTGCGCTTGAGCGCGCTGAATTGCGCGGCGCATCCGGCATGAGAAACAAAGGCAGCGGCGCATTGCGCACGAAGCTGAACAACGCCCTTCCTTATCAGCCCACCGATGCGCAGAAGCGGGCGATTGGCGAAATCGCCGAGGACATGGGATCGGAATTCAGGATGAACCGGCTCCTTCACGGCGATGTTGGTTCGGGCAAAACCCTTGTGGCCTTCGTCGCATCGATTCTGGCGGTTGAAGCGGGCGGGCAGGGCGCGTTGATGGCACCCACGGAGACGCTGGCTCGGCAGCATTTCTCGGTACTCCGCCCATTGGCGGACGCAATCGGCATCCAATTGGAAATCCTCACCGGCCGAGACGCCGGGATCAAACGGGCATCGAAGCTCGAATCCCTCAAGTTGGGCGAAATCGACATCTTGGTCGGAACCCACGCACTGATCCAGCAGGATGTGGAATTCTCAGACCTGCGGCTGGCGGTCGTGGACGAACAGCACCGGTTCGGTGTGACTCAGCGAAAGGCGCTCGGAGCCAAAGGCGGCGCCACAGACATGCTTGCAATGTCGGCGACACCAATTCCGCGTTCGATGGCGCTTGCGCAGTTCGGTAACATGGACGTTTCGATGCTGGACGAAAAACCTGCACACCGGAAGCCCATCAAGACGGCCTTGGTCTCCGCTACAAGGATGGATGAGGTTGTGAATCGGCTTCGTGGGGCCGTTGCAAAGGGTCGGCGGGTTTATTGGGTCTGCCCCCAGATTGAGGACTCGGGAACGGAATGCGCTGCGGCTGAAGATCGCTTCAGGGCGCTGTGCTCTGCTTTGGGCGAGAAGACAGTAGGCCTCGTGCACGGCCAAATGCCTGGACACGAGAAAGATGCGTCGATGGCAGCATTCGCTGACGGGAAGAAGTCTGTTCTGGTGTCAACCACGGTCATCGAGGTCGGGGTAGACGTTCCGGATGCCTCTATAATGGTGGTTGAGCAGGCCGAGATGTTCGGAATGTCTCAGCTCCATCAGCTGAGAGGCCGGGTAGGGCGCGGGTCAGAGGACTCTGCGTGCCTGCTCTTGTACCAGCCGCCGCTCTCGGCCATTTCTCAAAGGCGGCTTGAATTTCTGCGGAATACCGACGATGGGTTCCAGATCGCGGAGGCAGACCTTGCTATCCGCGGACCGGGTGACGTTGTTGGCACTTTGCAGGCTGGCACGCCAGGATTCAGAATCGCTTCACTTCCCCTGCAATCGGAACTGATGGCGGCAGCGCAGTCGAATGCCCGCCGATTCGTCAATGAGCTGCGAAATCCGAAGAACGCACAGGTCAATGCCGTCCTAAACCTGCTTTGGCTCATGGAGCAGGAAAAAATGATTCACATGATTCCAGAGGCTTAGGAACAAGTTGGCGTTTGTTGCTGATTCGTTCTTTACAATTGATCCCAAAAAAGAACAAAATACGAACTGTCATGATTCGATTGCACGGAGGATGACTGACATGAGCAAGGAATTCTGGAAATTCGCCGCTCGGCATGAAAGCACAATCCTGAAGGACTTCCTGGGAGCGGCATCATTGTTCGTGCTGCTGTTCGCAGCAATGCATTTCCCGCTATAGGCCAGAGTTTCTGCCGAGGTTCAGACTGCTGCCAATGCAGATGAATCTGGCAGTGTCTTTCGCAATTCGTGGACTGTCTTTTTGGCACGGCTTCCCGCATTCTCATTTAGGGAATCATGCACCATGCCCGGCTCAGGCCAGACTCGCATCGAATGAACGTCAGGTCATGCGCAGGCAGCGTCTTCAGCGATTGCCATTGCGTCCGCAGCTGCATCCAAGGTCAGCAGAATCGAAGCGTGCCGGTTCTTGAAGTCCCGAGCGGGCAGCAGCACTTCCAGGCCTTCGAATGGAGAGTCGGGCACCGGTCCGTTCGATTTCAGCATTTTCCTTAGCTGGTCGCGGGCCGCCTCAACCTCGGTTCTCGTACGGCCTATGATGTTGCTGCCAACAACCGATGCGGCAGCCTGGCCGAGCGCACAGGCCTTTACGTCCTGACCGTATTCGCTGATGCGTCCGCCGCGTGAAACAAGATCCACCGTTACGGTCGACCCGCACAGCGGTGAACGCTTCTTGACCGTCGCCTGAGGACTCTCCAGCCTCTCGGTCAAGGGAATGTTCGCCGAAAGCTCCAGAATTCGACCGGAGTAGAGACTGATCAGGTCCAAGTCGCTCATCGCTATTCCCATCCTGATGAATTCCCTACATAGGGCCAAGGCGGGCCGAAGCAAAGAAAAACGATGGCATTCGACCCTTTTGATCTCGCATTTGGAGTGAACGGACTCATTGCCGTTGTCGCCGAGACGGAGAGGACACACGGGCTGTGCTGATGCTCCGCCGACTTGCGTTGAGACCGTGGCGCAGCCCCAAGCGTTTATAAATGGTCCTGCCCATGCCAAGCCCGTCGGAACAGGGCAGGTCTCCTAGAAACATACAGCCCCACTTCCATTCCAAAGCGCAAGTCCGGCACTTTTCTACAGACTAAGAATACTGTTTGCATATGTCCGCGATTGAGTTTAACTATTTTGCGAAACATGTCTTCGTAAAGGCTATTGTAAATGGCGAAAAAGCCCACCAAGCCAACTTCTCCGCCACGTCCTGCCCCGCCACGTCCTGCCCCGCCTCCCAAAGAGCCAAGTCGGGAAAATAGCGGTGTGCCAGATAGGAGACCGCCTCCAAGAAAGTGACTGCGATGGCAAACAACCTGAAAGAATCCATCGACGCTTTAGACTTTGCCGTTGAAAAGTCGATGCGCTACCATCAGCGTCGGCGAGGCCACTATGATTTCGTCCACAAGTTCATCCTTTTCTTGACCATTCTCTCCGGATCGGCGGCATTCGGTGATCTCTTTCAGCTATCCGAATACTTCGGTGCTGCAGCTTCGCTCTGCGCGGCAATCGACTTGGTTTGGGGTTTGTCCCACCGTGCAAGAGATCATGAATTGCTCTTCCGGAGGTTCAGCGAACTGGCGATTGCAATTCGTTCGATGAATGAGCCAACCGACGACGATCTAGCAGTTTGGACGAAGAAACGAATCGAGATCGAGTCCGATGAACCTCCCGTCTTTTGCGCACTGGAGGCCGATTGTGACAACGAGGTGCGGAGAGCGAAAGGTCGAACAAATGAGCTTGCTGCCATCGACCTCTGGG
>JAJEAY010000276.1 GCA_022824145.1 Rhodobacter sp.
GGCGCACGGGCCGTCACCAACGGCTGGAGCAGATACTCCGGTCTGCCGGAGAACCCCCGCGAGCCGCGGGCAGTCGCGTCAGGACGATATCGGGATCCACTGAGGGGGCGCGAAGCCCCCTCTCAGATGGCTCCGAGCACCGTGGCCCGCGCAGCGCGCAGACGTGCGAAATCATCGCCTGCATGGTAGCTTGACCGGGTAAGGGGAGTGGCCGAAACCATCAGGAATCCCTTTCCGTAGGCCGCCCGCTCATATCCCTCGAATTCGTCAGGTGTGACAAAGCGGTCTATCCGATGATGCCGTGGAGTCGGCTGCAGATACTGCCCGATGGTCAGGAAATCCACGTCCGCCGCCCGCAGGTCGTCCATGACCTGCAGTACGCTTTGCCGGTCCTCTCCAAGTCCGACCATCATGCCGGACTTGGTGAACATTGCGGGGTCGAGCTCCTTCACGCGCTGCAGAAGCCGAAGCGAATGGAAATAGCGCGCGCCGGGACGGACTGTCGGATAAAGGCCTGGGACGGTTTCGAGATTGTGGTTGAAGACATCCGGTTTCGCCTCCACGACAGATTCAAGCGCAGCCGGCTCGCATTTCAGAAAGTCCGGGGTCAGAATCTCGATTGTGGTTCCGGGCGACTTTCGGCGTATGGCACGAATCGTCCGCGTGAAATGCTCCGCCCCGCTATCCGCCAGGTCGTCGCGGTCCACACTGGTGATCACCACATGATTCAGGCCAAGTTTGTCTACAGCGTCGGCAACCCGCCCGGGTTCGAAAACATCCAGCGTGTCTGGCCTGCCGGTCGCAACGTTGCAGAACGTACAGCCCCGGGTGCAGATTTCACCCATTATCATCATTGTCGCATGACCCTGGGACCAGCACTCGCCTACATTCGGGCAGCCGGCTTCTTCGCAGACCGTCACCAATGAATGGTCGCGCATGATCCTCTTGGTCTCGTGATATCCGGGTGAATTCGGTGCCTTGACCCTGATCCAGGCCGGTTTTTTCGGCTGGGGATTTTCAGAGCGATGTGCCTTTTCCGGGTGGCGCTCTTCAGGGTTTCGCAGGTCACGCACTGGTTCCATCCTTCCGGAATGCAGACATTGGAATGCAGACATTGGATAGGCATACCGCCAGTCTGCGGCAAGCGGATACAATTCCAAATGTGACTCAGTGCCTCAAGATCAAGATTTGCATTGCGCACCCGGGAACATGAATTAGAATGATTCCAGACAGTGATCGAACAATAGCGAACGAATTCCCTGACGGTTCGTCGGTTCGGGAAAGAAAACATCTCCGGAGAGGAACATGGACGGAAACGACAACGGCAGCACGGCCCAATGCCCGGTTATTCACACGACTTTCGCGGTCAGGTCGAACCGTGACTGGTGGCCGAACCAGCTGAACATCAGGATTCTGCACCAGAATCCGCCAGCGGCAAGCCCAATGAGCAAGGCATTCGACTATGCCGAAGAGTTCGGAAAGCTCGACCTCGCGGCACTCAAGCAGGATCTCTATGCCTTAATGACGGACAGCCAGGACTGGTGGCCTGCGGATTATGGCCATTACGGGCCACTTTTCATCAGGATGGCCTGGCACAGCGCTGGCACCTACCGTGTCGGCGACGGCCGGGGCGGCGCCGGTTTCGGTTCGCAGCGGTTCGCGCCGCTAAACAGTTGGCCGGACAATGGCAACCTCGACAAGGCAAGGCGGCTTCTCTGGCCGATCAAGAAGAAATACGGACACAGGATCTCCTGGGCTGACCTCATGATTCTCGCAGGAAACTGCGCACTGGAATCGATGGGCTTCAAGACACTTGGATTCGGCGGTGGACGAAAAGACGTCTGGGAGCCGGAGGAGGACATCTACTGGGGTTCGGAAGACGAATGGCTTGGCGACCGCCGCTATTCGGGTGACCGGGATCTCGAAAACCCGCTCGCCGCAGTGCAGATGGGCCTGATTTACGTGAATCCGGAAGGCCCGAACGGCAATCCAGACCCGGTAGCATCAGGTCGTGACATCCGTGAGACCTTCGCGCGGATGGCAATGAACGATGAGGAAACCGTAGCGCTCGTCGCCGGTGGCCACACATTCGGCAAGGGACACGGTGCGGGAGATCCCGCGCTCGTAGGACCGGAACCGGAAGGTGCGCCAATGGAGGAAATGGGCCTCGGCTGGAAGAATGCCTATGCAAGCGGCAAAGGCGTTCACTCCACTACCAGCGGCATCGAGGGTGCCTGGACCCCTACCCCGACCACATGGGACATGTCCTATTTCGACATGCTCTTCGGATATGAGTGGAAGCTGACGAAGAGTCCGGCTGGCGCAAACCAGTGGCAGCCGGTGAATCTGGCCGAACAGCACCATGCACCTGAGGTCGATGGCTCGGAAAAGCGCGTTCCGATCATGATGACCACAGCTGACATGGCCATGAGGATGGATCCGGCATATGAAAAAATTTCCCGCCGGTACCATGCAGATCCGGACGAGTTTGCGGACGCCTTCGCAAAGGCATGGTTCAAACTGACGCATCGCGATATGGGCCCGCGCATCCTGTATCTCGGAAGCGAAGTGCCCGAAGAGGAGTTTGTCTGGCAGGATCCCGTTCCCGAAGCGGGCCACGACCTGATCGAATCCAGCGAGATCGCGGAACTGAAAGACCGGATTCTTTCGTCAGGGCTGTCGGCTGCGGAGCTTGTCTCGACTGCTTGGGCTTCGGCATCGACCTTCCGAGGGTCTGACAAGCGTGGCGGAGCCAATGGCGCGCGCATCCGTCTGGCGCCCCAGAAGGACTGGGAAGTCAACGAGCCTGCCCGACTGGCAAAGGTTCTGGGAATCCTGGAAGGCATCCAATCCGAATTCAACGGCTCTGGCAACGGGAAGTCCGTGTCACTGGCGGACTTGATCGTTTTGGGCGGTTGTGCCGCTGTCGAGCATGCCGCGAGGAATGCCGGTGCTGACTTGGAAGTGCCGTTCACCCCCGGACGTACGGACGCTTCCCAGGATCAGACCGACGTCGAGTCCTTCGATCACCTTGAGCCTGTGGCGGACGGGTTCCGTAACTACTTCAAGGGTGATTTCGGCGTTTCTGCCGAAGAGCTTCTGATCGACAAGGCGCAGTTGATGACGCTGACTGCGCCGGAAATGACTGTCCTTGTCGGCGGCTTGCGGATGCTTGGAGCGAACCAAGGTGAATCACAGCATGGAGTCCTCACCGACCGTCCTGGCGTTCTGTCCAACGACTTCTTCGTGAATCTCCTTGATATGGGGACTGAATGGAAAGCGGTATCGCCTAAGGAAGATGAGTTCGAAGGCACTGATCTTTCCGGCAGCGGAAAGAAGTGGACTGCGACGCGCGTTGACCTGATCTTCGGTTCAAACTCCCAGCTTCGTGCACTTGCGGAGGAATACGCCTGCGATGATCGGCAGGATGCATTCTTAAAGGACTTCGTCGCTGCATGGACCAAGGTAATGAACCTCGACAGGTTTGATCTGGCCTGCTGAGAGACGCCAGGCATTCGGCGTATCGGCAGCCGTCGTTCGCAAGGCGGTGCCGATGGGTAGAACGTGAACAGGTTTGTTGGGTGCAAGGGTCTTCTCGGTGCACCCGACATTCAGATTGATACGGCAGCCAAAATGTGGAAGCTGAAGCAGCAGTAAATTTTGGGAATTATGTACGAAGGTGCCATCAGGCCACCAAGCAGCTGAACATCGGCAGGGCAACAGCTTACAGGATCGCCAGGTCGATACCTTGACCTTCGATGTGCCCGTTCCGTTCTCCCTTGGAGCAATCCAGCCTGCAAACCATGCGATGACGCCTGCATGCCTGTCGCGACAGGCGTCCCCGCAGCGTCGGCCGTCACGGTCCAGCGGCTCGATCCGGACACGTATCCAGCGGGGCGTCCGATGGCGACGGGGGAACCGGCCTTGCGGAGCCGTTTCGCCGCGCAGGACAGGAAGCTCTTGCTGCTAGGGCATGGTGGCCGAAACCAGCTCGGCCAGCCACGGCAGGACGACCACCGCCAGGACGGCCGCGCCGATCAGCTTCGTCCACCTGAGCTCGGCTTCCAGCTTTGCGAAGTCGGCCTTGAGGTCGGTTTCCAGCTTTGCGAAGTCGGCCTTGAGGTCAGTTTCGAGCCTTGCGAAGTCGGCCTTGAACTCGGTTTCGAGCCTTGCGATGTCGGCCTTGAGGTCGGTTTCGAGCCTTGAGATGTCGGTCCTGAGCGCGGATTCCACTCTTTCGGTGTCGGTCCTGAGCGCGGACTCCACTCTTTCGAGATCCGTCCTGAGCGCGGACTCCACTCTTTCGAGATCCGTCCTGAACGAGGACTCCACTCTTTCAAGATCCGTCTTGGTCGCGACCCCGCCGGTCACGCCGTCCTTGATCGCGGTGGTGATCGCCGCAGCCTGGCGCTGTCGCGCAGGAGCCGCGCGGTCGCCATGGTGTCGAATGGTATGTCAGTCATCCTTCCAGCCGCTCCCGACCATGTTCGGCCTTCATGCATGATCGTATGCTCCCAGCCCTGCGCGAGGTCAAGCCATGATCGCGCACCGCTTTATCTATGCCCTGAACTGGGATGCGCTCGCCGCGCCGGGCCTGATGGCGCTTTCGTATATAATTCCCATACATTTGTCCGAATTTGCTCTCGCATCTGGCGGTTGGCACATGCTATGCATCGCCGCGGCAACGCGGGTCAAGCTGATCCGCCACTGATATTTCTTGGGAGGCAGATGAATGTCAGGCACCGTGATTGAGGAAGATCTGATCGTCAATGGCAACATGACGTCGGAAAACTCAGACATCAGCGTGAAGGGCCGCGTTATGGGCGACATATCCGCGAAATCAGTGAAGGTGGACCAGAAGGGTGAAGTCAACGGAACGGTCAGCGCACAAACGATCAACATCCTTGGTCGCCAGACGGGAAGCGTGAAATGCCAGAACCTGTCGCTGGGCCCCTATTCGGAAGTGAAGTCAAAAGTCGCGGCTGAAACCCTTACGACCGAAAAAGGCGCAAAGCTTGTCGGCGACATAAACGTGGGAAAACGATGACAGCCTTCAGAACGGTCACCCCTCCATAGCGCCGTCGCCATCATCCTCGATGGCCGTACCATTGCAGCCGCGGCAACGATCCAACGGACGCGGCATCGCAATGATGGCGCTTGGCATGTTCCTGTTTGCGGCAGTGGACGCCCAAGCGAAGTTCCTGACTGACAGCCTGCATGCGGTTCAGATTGTTTGGTTCCGGCAGCTTGGCCTGCTGCTCGGTGTTCTTCCCCTGCTTGTCTGGCACGGACCGTCGGTTCTGCGAACCTCTCGCCCCGGGCTGCAGATTGCGCGCGGCGCTTGTGCGGCAGGTTCATCGGTCCTGTTCATCATTGCGATTACCCATGTTCCGCTTGCGGACGCGGTTGCGATCACGTTCGTGGCGCCGTTTATCGTAACGTTAATGGCGGCGCTGTTGCTCGGCGAACCGGTTGGCCTGCGCCGCTGGTCAGCGGTCGTTATCGGCTTTCTGGCAACCCTGATCGTAATCCGCCCGGGAATGGGCGTGGTCCATCCCGCTGCCGCGTTGTTGATCGTTGCCGCCGCGCTGTTCGCGGTTCGCCAGATCATCGGCAGGACGGTGAGCGGGGGAGACCGTACTGTCACAACCGTCGCCTATACAGCACTCGTCAGCACATTCCTCGCGACGCTGCCCCTCCCATTCATCTGGAAATGGCCCTCGCTCGGTCCAGAACTGATCATTCTATGTACTTTGGCCTTGATGGCCGCCGCGGCGGAATTCTGCGTTATCAAGTCTCTTGAACTGGCCCAGGCGGTCGCCGTGGCACCTGTGCACTATACGCTGTTGATCTGGAGCACCTTCTGGGGCTACCTCGTATTCGCCGAGCTGCCCGATGCATGGACCATTTCGGGATCCTTGATCATTATCGGAACCGGATTCTACACGTTGCATAGAGAACGCGTGGCCATTCGGCGGACGTAGCGGCCACCAACTTACCTTTTCGCTGCGGACGGAAAAATCGATCGTCCGGGCCCGGTCCATGCCCTCAAACCTGCCAGGATTCCCGGACTCGCAGATGAAATCACCTGCCGACAGCAAGGAAACCCCGGTTCCCCTGGTTTCCGGTGCAATGCAAAGCGCGAATACCGGCTCAGGATTCCGCGTTCGAGCAGGCCCGGCGCGGAAGGACTGCATGACTGACTGCCAGCGAATCCATCGCAGTTCAGTTCTGCGGCTGCCCATCTACAGGATCCTGCGAAGCCCGTCGGTCAAGGCAAGGGGTCAGGTCATTGATTCCGCACTCAGACTGACTTCACCCGTGGAACCCGGGCCGGGCCGCCAAAACAAGTGGGCTCGGCACTGAAGCGTGTGTTTTCACAGGATCAGAACTTCCTCCAGGATATCCCGCGAGGCTTCGGTTGCCGGCAGCTTCAGCACAACGTTTCCGGCGTCCAACCCCAAAAACCAGTCAGAGACGCTCACCAAAACGCCCAGATTATGCTCGCACAGCAACGCGCCTGCCCCGGCAGCGGCCCGTTCCCGAAGGCATTCAGTCATGTGCCCGATGTTCTCGTGCTGGACACCTTCCGTTGGTTCGTCAAGGACAAGCAGCCGGGTGTCCTCAATCATGGTGCGTACAAATGCCAGCAGCTTTCGTTCACCACCGGACATTGTCCCGGCAGCCTGATCCAGCCGCTTGGCAAGCACTGGAAATCGGTCGAAATATCGATCCGGTGTTTCACGGTTCCGGCCGAGTTCCAGGTTTTCCCGCACCGTCAGATCGTCGAACACCATGGCTGTCTGCGGCATATAGCCGATTCCCAAGGCTCTTCGTTCATGGACAGCCAACCCACTGACGGATCGTCCATCCAGCCGAACGTCACCTTGAAACAGGGGCAGAACTCCCTGGACCAGACGGCACAGCGTGGTCTTGCCGACTCCATTCCGGCCGAGCACGCCCAGAACGGCGCCAGCCTCTATGCGGGCGGATACGTCGAACAGCACATTGGTGTCCCGGTATCCTCCAGTCAGGCTGCTGATTTCCAGAAGGGCAGTCACTTTGTCCCGCCTGAGTAGACGGCCTGCACATCGGGTCGGTTTCGGATGTTTTCAAAGGTATCCAACGCCAGAACCTGTCCCAGGTGCAGTACGAGAACCAGATCCGAAATCGCCTCGACAAGGCTCATGTCGTGTTCGACCACGACAGTCAGTCCTCCTTTCGCCTGCTGGTAATCCCGAATCAAACCGGCCATCAGCTCGGTTTCGGCTGCCGACAGGCCAGCGCATGGTTCATCAAGCAGCAGAACCGGAGGGGCGGCCGCAACTGTCATTGCATATTCCAGGAACTGACGGTGCCCCTGAGGCAGCTGCCCGACCGGATGAGCAAGCTCGTCGCAGAGCGGAAAGGCTGGATGTTCCAGAAGGAACCGCAGGGAATCTGACCGCCAGCGAAACGTGGATCTCCGGAACAGGTGGGCCATCCGAACACGATTTGCCATCATCGCGATCGAGATATTCTCCGAGACGCTCAGGGACTGGAACACCGAAGGAACCTGCAGCTTCCGTCCAATGCCGCTGCCGAGCGCCAAATGGAGCGGGCGTGAGTCGATTCGCGCCTCGCCCAGCATGATACGTCCGCCTGTCAGGCGAAGCCTGCCCGTCACCGTGTCGAGCAGGCTGGTTTTTCCCGCCCCGTTCGGTCCGATCACACCGACAATTCCCTTGGCGGGCATCTCAAACGAAACTCCGTCAAGAATGCGGACCACCCCGACCCGCAGACTGACATCCTCGAAGCGCAGCGATCCGGATCCGCCACTGAGTCTGGCGGGAGGCGCCTCAAGGGAAAACGAGGGGAGCGAGACCTTCTTCGGCTGGATCCGCCGGAAACCGCGTTTCACGATTTCCGCAATCCCGCCCGGTGCCTTCAGCACCACAAGGATGAACGCGAGCGCGATCAGCATTTCCCAGTAAGGAATGCTTGCCCGAAGCTCTGCTGCCGTCCAGCCCACGAGAACCGCGCCAACCAGCGGGCCGAACACATGGAATCGGCCGCCAACTGCCGCAAAGATGACAAGCTCGGCGGAAAGGACGAAGCCAGTCGAAGTCGGCGTCACAATTCCCTGATGGGAAGCGAACAGGCCTCCTGCCAGCGCGGCGATGACAGCCGACAGAGCGAACGCAGCTCCTTTCACCATATGTGTCGGAAACCCGAGCAGCTGAAGACGCGGCTCGTTGTCGGCGACGGCGCGTGCAATCAGATTGACCGGAAGCCGGTTCAGAACAAGAAGCAGAACGGTGACGGCCACTGCCGCAGCCACGATGACAAAGTAGAAGCCTCCGAATGGATCAAGGTTACCAAGGCTGTGATACCCGCTCAGTCCATTGAAACCGCCTGTGAGGTCTGTGGCCGTTCCCGCGACCTGCTCTGCGATCATCACAAGTGCAAGCGTCATCAGCGAAAAGTACGGGCCACTCTCGCTCCTGCCGCGAAAGATCAGTGCGGCAAGCACAAACGAGAACACAGCGATGCCGCCCAGAACTGCAAGAGCAAGCGATAACTGCAGGAGCAGGCCAATATCGGTTTTGAGCGCAATCGCCGCGGCGTAGGCGGAAACGCCGAAGAACAGTGCCTGTCCAAGAGGAAGAATCCCAGTCTTCCCCCAAAGCAGCCCGATGCCCTGAGCGGCAATTCCGTAAATCAGATAGAGCCCGATCTGGTATGCGGCGAATTCACCGAAGACTACGGGAACCGAAAGCAGTGCCGCAAGCAGGAGGCTAGCGGAAAACGCTACGCAGGCCATCTGGCTTCAGCCAAAGTGAGAGAATGGCGATGACAAGAACCGCGATGTAGCCATGAGTCTGGCTGGAGACCGCAGACAGCAACGACTGGACTCCAGCTATGACGGTCACTCCAAGCCCAAGCCCTTCGAGTCCTCCAAGACCGCCTACGACGAGAGCGAAGAACGATCGTATCAGATAGTCCAGTCCCATCATGGGTTCGACACGGATGGTCGGAGCCAGAACAAGCCCCGCCAGACCGGCGGTGCAGCAGCCGAATACAAACGCTCCTGCGGACAGGCGTGAGGTGTTGATCCCAACGGCTTCCGCCAGATCGGGATTGCCGACCATTGCCTTGATGCGGACAGCGGTCCTTGACTTTCTTTCCCACCAGAACAGTCCGGCGAATCCCAGCGTGATCCCAATCATGACGGCAACCCGATAGGACGGATATTCCGTGCCGAAAACCTGCACGGTGCCGGAAAGAGGCAGGTCCACTGACTGAAAGCCACGCCCGAATGCCAGTTCCACCAATTCACGCAGAAGGATGGAGATGCCCCAGGTCGCAAGCAGACTGTCAAACATCCGTCCGTAAAGATGCCGAATGACCAGTCGCTCAAGGATGAAAGCCACAGCTGCCACTGACCCGAGGCAAACCGGAACCTGCAGCCAACCCGGCATCCCCATGGTCGAGGTGATGATCGGAGCGTACGCTCCGATCATGACGAACTCTCCATGTGCCATGTTCATGATCCTGAGTTTTCCGAACACGATGGCCAATCCCAATGCGACGAGCGCCAGGGTCGATATGTGCCAGACAAGGTTCAGGAACAGGACTGACGGCATGGCGGATGGTAATGTCAGTCCGGACACGCCTCAGACGAGGCCACATTCTCGAACGACATCACGATGTCGAACACTCCTCCAGTCGCGTCGGCAAGGTAGATCGTCTGGGCCATATGGCGACCGACCAACATGTTGTCTCCACGCGGAGTGCTCCAACTGGTTCCCTCCTCGGCCACCGCATCCATTGCCGCAACGTCCAGACTGCCGGCCCTTTCCGCCAAGGCGGCGAGCAGCATCAGACCTTCGTAGGTCGATTGACCCAAACCGTTCAGAACAGGCGCGTTCTCTCCGAATGCCTCAATGTACTCAGCGGCGAACTCCGCCGCTTCCCCGGACTGGATCGAACCGAAATATCCGGAAGACGAGAACAGCCTGTCGGCATTGTCCGTTCCAATTCTCGCCAAGGTGTTCTCCTCGATGAGAGTTCCGAGACGGATGGCCTGCCCGTCAAGTCCGAAGCTGGCGAAGGCCACGTTGAAGCCGACCGAACCGCCGCCAACAAGGGTGATCAGAACGGCATCGGCGCCGCTCTGCCTGATTCGCTGCAGTGAACTGTCGAATTCGGCGACGGTAAAGGGCACATATTCCTCGCCGACGACCTCCCCGCCGGCATCGGCAATGTAACGTTTCGCAAGTGCATTGGTGTCGCGTGGCCAGTTGTAGTCGTGGCCGATCAGATACCATTGCGAAACCCCTTCGGTCTCTGCGAGGTAGGGAATGACCGGGGCAAGCTGCTGGCTCGGAGTCTCACCGGTTATATACAGTCCTTCCGCACAGGAATTTCCTTCGTAGACCGGCGTGTAGACGTATGGCACCTGGCCCGAGAACCGCGTGATCAGTGCTTCCCGAACAGCTGAGTCATGCATCCCGACAAATGCCTGAACGCCTTCCCCCTTCCACAGCCGTAGAGCCGCCTGCGCAGCCTCGGCTGGAGCAACCCCGACATCAGCGAAGTGCAGCGAGACCGGCTCGCCGTTTATGCCGCCGCCAGCGTTTATCTTTTCGGCAGCGAGTGCGGCTGAATTCCGGGAAGAAGGCCCGAACAGGCCTCCGGGTCCCGAATCCGGTATAAGGACACCTACCTTGACGTCAGCGGCCGCGGGAAGCGAAACCGCCGCAATTGCCAACCCAATACCGAAAAGCAGATTCGTAACCTTGTTCATCATCGTCAGGTCTCCCTTCTCGTCTCCGGAAATTACTGCGCCATTGACCGTTCGACCGCTCCCGCCAGAAACAGCAGAGATCGGTCCCTCCCGGGAAGCGAGTCGAATTCGATGCCAACCGGAAGCTGCGTTCCGACAGGACACGGCAGTGAAATTCCGGGGGCTCCGATGTTCGAGCCCGGGTCGGTATTGCGAATGTAGGTCGTAAACGTGGGAACCCATTCGCCGTTCAGCATGACGGCCCGGTCATCGCCGATCGGCCTTGCGGGGAGCGGTGTCGTCGGGAAAACGATGGCGTCGAGCCCGTGCTCTTCGAATGTGCTGCCATAAATCCGGCGCATCGCGGGACCGTGGGTGTCCAGTGCCGACCGGTAAGCCGCTTCCGACATGGCTCCTTCGCCAAGCTGGCTGCCGATTACCTGAGCAACGTCCGGCGAGCCAATTCCGGCCACAAGCGTCTCGAAGGAAACGCCGGGCGCGTGCTCGGCGAGATAGGCTGGAAGGTCGCGCATAACTTCATAGAAAGCGACCGGGAGGCCGAAGGCATCGTTGTGGGGCTGAATCGAAGTTAAATCTATCTGCACAAGCCTGGCACCCAAGGCCGAAAGCGCGGACAGCTGGGCTTCCATCGCCTGCTCGACGAGTGGATCGAGATTGCTGAAGTATACCGACCGTGGAATGCCCAATGTGACGCTGGCCAGGTCCGTGTCTGCCTTAGCAGTGTGATCACCGGACAGAACCTCATCAAGAAGCACGATGTCCCGAACGCTTCGCGCCAATGTTCCAACCGTGTCACGAGTATGGGAAATCGGCACGACACCGCTGCCGTCATAACGGCCAACGGTCGGGCGAAACCCAACGATTCCGCACAATGCGGCGGGTATACGACACGATCCGCCGGTGTCCGTTCCAAGACCAGCAGGGAATATCCCGGCAGCAACCGCTGCAGCGGTTCCCCCAGAAGATCCGCCAGGAATCAGGTCGGGATCAACTGGATTCCGAATTGGCCCTGTAACCGTGTTGTTGGACGTGATCCCGAAAGCGAGTTCGTGCATGCCCGCCTTGGCTCCGATGAAACCTCCCGCCTGGATGATTCTCCTGACAGAACCTGCATCTTTTGCCGGTACGTTGCTGAGGAGCGCTCCGGTCCCCGCCGAGGTCGGGTATGCTACGGTATTGATGTTGTCTTTGGCCACAATCGGCAGTCCCGACAGCGCGGCTTCCGGACGGGCCTGAAACGCCTCGGTCGCATCAAGAACCAGTTGGTCGGCATCGAAATGCTGGATGGCGTTCAGATCCGCATGGTCCGCAACCCGATCGGCAAGCGCCTGCGCATATTCGGCTGCGGAAACCGTTCCGTCTCTGATTGCAGCGACCGTAGCGACTGCGTCCAGGACACCAAGATCCAGTGTCATGCATAACTCCCAAGCCGTTGCATCCAGCTTAGAATGCTACGGGCTTGGGAGCCTATCATCACAAATGATGATTTTTCCTTGCCAGGAACTCCGCCATCTGCGAGCGCCGGTTAAGGCCGAACTTACGGAAAACAGCCGATATGTGGGACCGCAGCGTGGGTTTGGAGACCCCAAGCTTTCGGCAGATTTCTCTGTCATCAAGGCCTGTTACAACCAGATCAGCCACTTCCGCTTCCCTGGCGGTCAGACCCAGATCCCGGGCAATCTGCGAAAATCGAAGCGAAGCCATCTGCCCGGAAGTGTTGCGAGCCCGAATCAGGGCATTGACGAGACTTGGTCCCACCGCGTCGACAATTCTTGCGTCCCTCGGGGTGAAGTCCTCCCGGCCGGCTCCGCGCCAGATCCGAAGATCGCCGATATTGTCACCTCTGTCGAAGGCGAAATAGTTCAGGCCGAAGCACAAGCCGTCCTGCTTCAGGAAGTCATTGAAGAACTCGGTTCGAACCAATCGGTCATGCCGCATTACCTCGCTGACCAGTGTCGCCCGACGCCGCCTCTGCAGGGTTGGCGTTATCGGATCATGGAACTGATAATAGGATTGGTAGCGGTTGAGGTTGCTTTCCGTCATGTTGATCTGAACGCATGAAACAAACCTCTGGGCCTCATCGTCCCAGACATAGGATGCAAAATAGTCGGCGTTCAGAAGCTCAAGCAATTTGCGGCCGACACGCCGCCTGACCTCGGAGTGCTCAAATTCTCCGCTCAGGTCGCGCATGATCGAAAAGACAAGATTGGCTTCTGCGTCGGTCAGTCTCACATGATTGTCACAGTTCAGTCGAACATCCGATGGTGGCCGGATCTCCAGAACCACCCATCCGGAAATGACCGCCCCGGAAATACCATGCCATCGCAAGACTACTGGAATCTTCGGTTCAGGCAACCAAAATCGCAATTCGTGCACGTAAGTTGAAGGTCACGTTCAGGGAGGGCCGTTCGGACACGCTCTCCGCCTTGTCGGACGCAACGCCCGAACAGCCATCATTTCGGTTCCGTCGTCTGGCTCCGGAGAGGGTAGATTCACTGCCTCGTGAAGTCGCTGGCGTCGTGGCGTTCGTGCAGCTGCATTTCGGGATCGCCGAAAGTCCTGTTCACCATCCGCCCTCGCTGGACCGCTGGACGGGCGTCGATCTCCTGCGCCCATCGCTGAACATGTACGTAGCTCTCGACATCAAGGAATTCACCGGCCGAATACAGCCGCCCCAGCGCCAGCTGCCCATACCATGCCCATATGGCAATGTCGGCGATGGTGTAGTCGGCGCCGGCCATGAAGCGGGCGCCAGAAAGATGACGGTCGAGAACGTCGAGCTGACGTTTGGCCTCCATCGCGAAACGATCGATCGGATATTCCCATTTTTCCGGCGCATAGGAATAGAAGTGCCCGAATCCGCCGCCCAGGTATGGTGCCGATCCCATCTGCCAGAACAGCCACGAAAGCAGTTCAGGCCGACGAGCTGGGTCAGAAGCCATGAACCTGCCGAATTTCTCGGCAAGATGGAGCAGGATCGCGCCGCTTTCAAACACGCGCACGGGTTCCGGTCCCGACCGGTCAACTAGCGCCGGGATTTTTGAGTTGGGGTTGATCTCAACGAATCCGCTTCCGAACTGGTCACCGTCGCCAATCCTGATCAGCCAGGCGTCATATTCAGCCTCCTTGATTCCCAACGCCAGGAGTTCTTCGAACAGAACTGTCACTTTCACGCCGTTCGGCGTGGCCAGCGAATACAGCTGGTGTGGATGCCGGCCGACAGGCAGGTTCTTTTCATGGGTAGCCCCCGCAACCGGCCGGTTGGTGCTGGCGAACTTTCCGCCGTTTTCCCTGTCCCATTTCCAGACCTTGGGAGGCTCGTAGATCTCGCCCATTTCATGCGCCTTTCGGTTACCGGTCGCGCACTCCTAAAGCCTCCCGCCCGGATCGCCAAGACCCGATGGCCGAATCAGCCCGTTCAGACCGCTTTGAAAGAGAAGGCTCAATGATCTGCAGGCTACGCCAGCATCTGTGTGTCGCCACAGACCGAGATCGCCTGCCCGGAGACAGTCCTGCTTCGCTTGCTTGCCAGAAAGAGGATCTGGTCCGCGATCTGACGCGGAGTCACGTATTCGCGGATCGATGTGTAGCTGAACGCCTGCGATTCCACCTCGCCATAGGATTGGCCCAGCTGCTGGGCCTTGGCCTCCAGCACCCGTCTCTGCCGATCGCCGGCCACCAGGCCCGGGATTACGGCATTCACCCGAATGCCATCTGAACCGAGTTCAATGCTAAGCGACTTGGTAAGGCCGATCACTCCCCATTTTGCTGCCGCATAGGGCGTGCGCAGCCTGAAACCGACCCTGCCCGCCAGCGAGGACATGTTGATTATCGACGGGTTGGAGCTCAGGCGCAGCAGCGGTACTGCGGCGCGCGCCGCATTGAACTGGCCAGTAAGGCAGACCGCGATGCACCGGTCCCACTCTTCGGGAGCGAATTCCTCAATTGCCCCGGTCGGCCCGGCAATGCCGGCATTGTTCACCAGCGTATCGAGACCTCCCATTCTGCCAGCAATTCGGGCAACGAAGTCCGCCATCATGTTCCGGTCCGCGACATCGCAGACCGACGCCATTATCGTGGGATCGGACCCGGCCAAAGCTTCCACTGCAGACCGGTCAACGTCACAGACCGCCACCTTTGCGCCTTCGGCCGAAAAGGCGCGGGCAGTCTCCAGGCCGATTCCGGCTGCCGCGCCGGTGACAATCACGCGATGGTCTTTCAGTTCCAGATCCATCCCTGCGGTAAATACTCTGGAATGATGGAAGTCAATCTGGCAGTCTCACATCTCACGCCAATGGAGAACCGCAATGCCAGAGCCCTGCATCATCACAGCCGCGATTACGGGTGCGATTCATACACCCTCCATGTCCGACGCCCTCCCGGTGACTCCCGAGGAAATCATCCAGCAGGCGGTTGACGCGGCACGGGCGGGCGCGGCTGTGGTCCACCTGCATGCACGTGATCCGGAGAATGGCAGCCCCGATCAATCCGCCGAAGCCTTCGCACCGATCCTTCCGGCTATCCGGGAACAGGTCAATGTCGTGATCAACGTCACAACAGGCGGAGCGCCAACGATGACAGTCCAGGAACGGGTCCGTCCGGCAGCCACCTGGAAACCGGAACTTGCCTCGCTGAACATGGGGTCGATGAATTTCGGGCTCTTCGGCATGCTCGGCCGGTTCAACCAGTTCAGGCATAACTGGGAGCGCGATTACCTTGCCAACAAGGGCATCATTTTCCGCAACACGTTTGAGGACATCGAATTCATCCTCACAACCCTGCGCGGCGCCGGCACCAGATTTGAGTTTGAATGTTACGACACGGCGCATCTCTACAACCTCGCGTATTTCGCCGACCGAGGACTGGTTGAGCCACCGTTCTTCGTGCAGACGGTATTCGGCCTGATGGGCGGAATCGGCGCCCATCCCGATGACGTCGCACACATGAAACGCACTGCAGACCGTCTGTTCGGCGTGGACTATCTCTGGTCAGTGCTAGGCGCTGGACGGAATCAAATGGGCATTGCGGCGACTTCGGCCGCACAGGGAGGCCATGTCCGTGTGGGACTGGAGGACTCGCTTTGGCTGGGGCCTGGACAGCTTGCGGAGTCCAGCGCACAGCAGGTAGAAAAGGCCAGGAGCATCGTCGAGTCCCTTGGCCGGAACGCCGCCACCCCCGATCAGGCCCGCGAAATGCTGGGCCTCAAGGGCAGTGACAAAGTCGGATTCTGAAGCGGGGCCGCGGGCGCCCATCCCGATTGAACCGGGAAACCGATCCATCAGCGTATGCGCCGGTCGCTGGCGCCGGATTCAGACCTGAAACAGACTGGACATGCGCGTGAAACCAGCCCGTTCGGGCAGCCACCGTTTACGAAACCAGCCAGCGATTCCCGGCGGTGTCCGGTTGGCCTTGGCATTCATCAGGGAACCGGCGGCAACTAAAGGAAAGCGTGGCGTGGTTCGAATTCCGCAAATCGTGACCGGGCCATTTCGCCTACTTCCTTCATTCATGAAAATGACGTTCTTTCAACGAGACGGGATCATCCACCTTTGATTCTCTGCAGAAGATAGATTTCGTTTTCCTCCGCCACCGGCTGGGTGAGTCCCTGAGCATAGATCTTTCCGTCGATGCTGACCGAAACGCCAGCCTCAACAGCTTCTTCAAGGCCGGGATAAGCCGCAACCAGCCCATCAAGCATCTGGCCGATGGTTGCGGCACGGACCTCCACAACTTCCTGCCCGTCGGCCAACGAGCGAAGGCCTGACCATAGATGGACCTTAACGAGCGGTCTGTAAGTCATGGAATCACCTCTCGCAGCCTGTACGAACACAGGCATGAACCGAAGCGAGTGCCGGGAATCAGGACTCCCGCCAACCTCCAAGACCAAGGCACAGAACCAGAACGCGCGGGGCCCGTCCGGCAATTCCGCTCCAGGATCGGTTTCTACTCCACGGCCTGATCCTGAAGGGCCTCAAGAACCCGTGCAGGACGCATCGGAAGATCGCGCATCCGAACACCGGCGGCATTGGAGACTGCGTTGGCGATCGCTGCCAGCGGCGGACAGATCGAGGTTTCTCCGACACCGCGCACTCCGTAGGGATGACCGGGATTCGGAACCTCGACGATGACGGTGTCTATCATTGGCAGATCCGACGCCACAGGAATGCGGTAATCAAGGAATCCCGCATTCTGGAGCGTTCCATCATCGCCGTAGATGTATTCCTCGTTCAGCGCCCAGCCGATGCCCTGTGCCGCACCGCCCTGATACTGGCCCTCGACATATGACGGGTGGATCGCCTTTCCCGCGTCCTGAACCACGGTGTAGCGGGTCACCTTTGTCGCGCCGGTTTCGCGGTCGACTTCAGCATCGACGATATGAGTTGCGAAGCTGACGCCGGCTCCTTCAGGCGTGATTTCGTAATGTCCCGAGATCGGCCCGCCGGTACGTCCCATTCGGGCGGCGATTTCGGAGATCGGCATGGGATCGAAATCGCCCGCGTTAGGCCCGGAGGGAACAGCGCAGCCATCACGCCATTCCACAGCTTCAGGATCGATGCCCCATTTCGCTGCTGCGCGGCCACAGAGTTTCCGGATTGTGTCCCGAGCCGCCTGTATCGTGGCAAGGCCGCTGGCATAGGTTACCCGACTCCCGTGGCTGACGTCATTGTATCCCAATGATGCCGTGTCGGCGACCGTGACGCGTACGCGATCGTAGGGAACACCTAGTTCCTCGGCAGCCATGATTGCCATGGAGGCCCGCGAGCCGCCGATGTCAGGGGTGCCAACCATGAGCTGCACCGTACCGTCTTCCGACAGCGCCAGCGTTACGGACGTCTCGCCAGCATGGTTGAACCAGAAACCGCAGGAAATGCCCCGTCCGGCGCCTTCCTTCAATGGCGCCGAATAATGCGGATGGTCCCGGGCCGCTTCAAGCGTTTCGACCAGACCGATCCGATCCCAGGTGGGGCCGAAACTCGCTTTCGTACCCTCCTTCGAGGCATTCTTCAGGCGCACCTCGACGGGATCAAGGCCCAGCTGGTTGCATAGTTCGTCAATCACGCTTTCCACAGCAAATGCCGCCATCGGCGATCCCGGGGCCCGGTAGGCAGCCTGCTTTGGGCGGTTGCAGATAACATCGTATCCGACCTGACGGACATTCTTCAGACTATATGGCGCGAATGCGCACATAGCCGTGAATTCCATGGGTGCGCCCGGGAAAGCCCCTCCCTGCAGCCTGAAAACGCCCTGCGCCGCCGTTATGGTACCATCCTTTTTCATGCCGATCTTGACGTCCATCGATGTGGACGCGGTCGGCCCGGTTGCACGGAACACTTCCGACCGCGACATCACGATCTTGACGGGACGGTTGGTCTTTCGCGAAAGCGCCAGAGCCACAGGTTCGATGAAAACGGTCGTCTTGCCGCCGAATCCGCCGCCGATCTCCGAAGCGGACACACGCAGACCTGACTGTTCAAGTCCGAGCAGGGCCGCGCAGGCTTTCTGCACAATCCAGTGTCCCTGGGTGCAGCACCACAGATCGCCCTTCCCGTCGGCGCCGAGGGTAGCAAGGCAGGCATGGGGTTCTATATATCCCTGATGCGTCGCTTCGGTCGTGAAATGATCCTCGACTATCGAATCGGCTTCAGCGAACCCCTCATCGACGTCGCCATGCCCCGACTCGTGATACCGCACCACATTCGGGTGCATTCCCTCGGGTACGGAACGATCCGCCGCATTCGCGCGAATCACCGGTGCATCTTCTTCCATTGCAGCATCGACGTCCGTGACATGAGGCAGAATCTCGTACTCAACCTCAACCAGCCTGGCGGCATCCCGCGCAGCGAGCGCCGTGGTTGCTGCGACGGCAGCGACAGCGTGACCGTCATAGAGAGCCTTTTCACCAGCCATGACATTCTCAAGAACATTAAGATCCTCGCCTGTCAGACCCTCGGCAAAGTCCGCCCTGGTCACAACCGCCTTCACCTCGTTCATTGCCTCGGCCTTGGAGGTGTCGATGCCAATGATCCGCGCATGGGCGTGCGGACTGCGCACTATGGCGCCAAACAGCATTCCCGGAGCGGTGGCATCAGCACCGTACTTCGCGCGTCCGGTGACCTTGTCGAGCCCGTCCGGGCGGTCAGGTCGTGTTCCGACGACCTTGAAGCCAGTGGTTTTGGTGTCGTCCAATGCCATTACGAGGCCTCCCTCATTTCCGCAGCCGCGTCCATCACGGCATGAATGATTTTGTCATAGCCGGTGCAGCGGCACAGATTCCCGGCCAACCAGTAGCGCACCTCGGTTTCGGTCGGATCCGGGCTGCGTTCCAGCAGGTTCTTGGCCGCCACCAGGATACCAGGCGTGCAGATGCCGCATTGAAGGGCGGCGTGTTCGATGAACTTTCTCTGCAGCGGATGCAGGTTCTCACTGTCCGCGATTCCTTCGACAGTACCGATTTCCGCGCCAGCCGCCTCCGCGCCAAGCATCAGGCATGAACAGACGACGCGTCCATCGACAGTCACCGAGCAGGCGCCACAGTCGCCGGTGCCGCAGCCTTCCTTGGTGCCCGTCAAGCCCAGCCGGTCCCGAAGAACATCCAGCAGCGTTTCCCTAGGGTCGCACAGAAACTCCACCGGATCGCCATTGATCTTTGCAGTCACGTGAATCTGGGTCATTCCGAATCTCCTGCGCGGTTATAGGCGATCATTGCGGCGCGTTTCGCGAGCACACCGGCAACATGGGTGCGAAACCTGATCGTTCCGCGTTTGTCGTCGATTGGCTTGCACGCTGCCTCGCAAGCCTTGGCCAACGCATCAAGTGCCGGCTCGTCAAGCGAAGAGCCTTCCAGGGCCTCACCGGCTTCGTTCACGAGCAGGGCGGTCGGCGCGACCGCGCCAAGGCTGACCCGTGCTGAGGCAATTCCGTCGCCTTCACGAACCAGACTGACGCCACAGCCCACGACAGCGATGTCCATCTCAGTACGCGGAATAAAGCGAAGATAGGAGTCACCGCCTCCCTTCGGCCGCGGCGGCAGAATGACGGCGGAAATCAGTTCGCCTCTCTGAAGCGATGTCCGTCCGGGCCCTGTCGGAACGTTCTCGACTGGAATTTCGCGCGAACCGTTCGGGCCGATGACCTCCACCTTCGCGCGCGCGGCAATCATTGCCGGAACCGAATCAGCGGCAGGCGAGGCATTGCAGAGGTTGCCAACCAGCGTCGCGCGGCCCTGAATCTGGGTTGAGCCGATCAGGTCCATCGACTCGACCACCCCGGGCCATTCGTGAGGCAGTTCCGGGTGCTCGGACATGCCGGCGCCGCACACGGCGGCGCCGACGCGCCATCCTCCATCGTCAAGCCGCGTGATTGATTTCGCGCCTTCTACTTGCTTGATATCAATCAGATCATCTGGCCTCACCAAATCCGACCGCAGCTGCACGAGCACGTCGGTGCCACCCGCAAGAAACCGCGTGGTGCCCGTCGCCCGGGCGGCAATGGCGGAGGCGTCATTGAAACTCGTAGGCGTATGGTAGCGCATCGTTCCTCCAAAAATCCCGCGAAACCCTCAGATCATGTGCGTCGTCACACCTGAACATGGTTCGCAATATCCCGGCTTCGGCACAACCCCGAAATGGCCGTTTCGCATGTCTCGTACCTCTTTAAGGTGTCAGCCGTCAATGGAGAGTGAAATTCAGGTCAAAGGAACCGAAACCGCGGACCCGGTGCGTTGATCACGCCCGATAACGCCTTATTTCCACTCTTTGGAGCAGCCGTCCGGCCACATTCGGCAGAAGCTGCCATTCCGTCCGCTCTCGGTGCTGCTCTGCCGGAAACAACGCAGAATGCGAAGACAGCTTACGCGGCTTCAATTTTGCGCGAACCCCGGGATGTCGGGACAACCCAGACTTCATCAAACGGGTATTGGCTTTCATCCTTGGCCATGAGTTTCCGGATCACCTCGATCTGGAACTCGATCCAGCCCATCGCGTAGGTTTCCGCGCCGTTCAGCTTAAGTTCCCGGTCAAGTTCCTTCAGGCGCCAGAACGGAACTGACGGAAACGCGTGATGCGCTGTGTGAAAAGGCATCTGCCAGCACAGCCATCGCAAGAGCGCATTGGTACGGGTTGTCCGGGTGTTGCGGAAGATGTCCGGCTCGTGACTGAGGCCAAGATGCTCGATCGTATTCTGAAGCTGATGGACAGGCTTCATGACAACCATCGGCGCAAGCCAGAGAATCACCGCCGCCCAACTCTGGAACGCGACAGACAGCGTGGCCACCGCAAGATAGCCAACCAGATGCCAGCGTCCCTCAGCGATCACCAAAGCGTGCTGCTCCGAACGGACATATGGTTCCGGAACCACGCCTCCAGTGAACCGAAGGATGCGCTGGACGCGGGTAACCCAGTACGAAATGCCGCTCAGCCATAGAAGATAGCTCGCCAGCGTATAGGGTTCCCGAACAAGTTCACCGTCCTTTTCCCAGTTCTGAGTCCACTGATGATGCGCCGAATGCTGGATCCAGTCGAAGTCACGCGGAAAGATCATCGCAAAGCCGATCAGCCGTCCAAACACCATGTTTGGCCATTTGGTTCTGAACACCGTTCCATGGCTGAGTTCATGCTGGGCGGCGTAGAGAAAGTTGACCAGCACTCCGTGCAGCATGAATGCCGGCACAGCCCACCACGTGCCCCATAACTGCCAAAGCAGCGCTCCGCTCGCGGCGATAGCGCCAAGATGCGAGACAAGCTGAATCGTCCCCCGAACGTCAGAGCGCTGCATCAGGTCACGCAGGCGCTTTCTGTCTATGAGATTTCTGCGGATGAAGGCGGTTGGCATTCCCGGTTTCTCTCCTTCGGGCTGTTCCGGAGGTGACAGGCTAGGCCGCTGTTGCTGCACCCCACAATCCAGGAATTCAGTTTCGGACTGAACTCGCGCTTTCAACGCACAATGGATAGGCATATATGCGACTGTCAAGGCGCCTGCGCCAGAAACGCACACCGGCCGCAATCGGGGACGCAATGCAAAAAGACATAGATATCAATCCGGCAACGCCGGAAAGTGACCGGGATGTCGCCTTTGTAAAGGCACTTGCCGAGATTCTGCAGGAAAACTGTCTTGAGGAACTGGAAATCGAGAGGCACCGGAAGGGCTCAGAGAGGCTAACTGTTCGAATTAGCCGACGGGCAAGCGCAACAACGGCCGTACCGACATCTGTCCCCGCCGCCGCACCTGTGGCCGGTGCGCCGTCGACTCCTCCTCCTGAACCCGCGCCCCTTAGCCCTGAAACTGCTGTCGGAGACCCAACGGAACTTCCTGGCGCAGTGATCTCACCGATGGTCGGAACCGCATATCTCGCACCGGAACCGGGGGCCGCTCCATTCGTAAGTGTCGGCGACAGCGTAACCGAAGGCCAAACGCTGCTCATCATTGAGGCGATGAAGACCATGAACCAGATCCACTCAACGACGGATGGAGTTGTCAAACGCATCTTGGTCGAAGACGCTTCGCCCGTGGAATTCGGCGCACCGCTGATGATCGTTGGGTAACCGGAATGATCGACAAGATACTGGTCGCCAATCGCGGCGAGATCGCGCTGCGCGTCATTCGCGCTTGCCGGGAAATGGGAATCAGATCGGTCGCAGTGCACTCCACCGCCGACAGTGACGCAATGCATGTCCGAATGGCCGACGAGGCCATCTGCATTGGCCCTCCGCCAGCAGCGGAGAGCTACCTTTCGGTCCCCGCGATAATTTCGGCATGCGACATCACCGGCGCTCAGGCAATACATCCGGGTTATGGCTTCCTTTCGGAGAACGCGAAATTCGTACAGATCGTGGAGGACCATTCACTCACGTTCATTGGTCCGACCGCGGACCACATCCGCGTCATGGGAGACAAGATCACCGCCAAGGAAACAATGGCGGGTCTTGGCGTACCATGCGTGCCGGGATCTGAGGGCGAAGTTCCCACTGCGGACGCGGCGCAGACCATCGCCAGCGAAATCGGCTATCCGGTTATCGTCAAGGCAACTGCTGGCGGCGGCGGACGCGGCATGAAGCTTGCGCGCGACCGGCACGAACTGGATGTCGCATTCAGCACTGCCAGAGCCGAGGCAAAGGCGGCATTCGGCAATGACGAGGTCTATATCGAAAAGTACCTGGGAAATCCCCGTCACATAGAGATCCAGGTATTCGGGGACGGCAAAGGCAACGCGGTGCATCTGGGCGAGCGTGACTGCTCACTGCAACGGCGCCACCAAAAGATTTTCGAGGAGGCCCCTGGACCGGTCATCGACGAGCCGACCCGTACGCGAATTGGCGGCATCTGCGCCGACGCAGTGGCCCGGATCGGCTACATAGGTGCGGGGACGGTCGAATTCCTCTATGAGGACGGCGAATTCTATTTCATTGAGATGAACACCCGGCTTCAGGTCGAACATCCGGTGACGGAGGCGATTTTCGGCGCTGACCTCGTACGCGAACAGATACGCGTCGCCAGCGGATTGCCTTTGTCCTTTACGCAGGACGATCTGGAGATCAACGGCCATGCGATTGAAGTACGCCTGAATGCGGAAAAACTGCCCGATTTCAGGCCGTCGCCGGGTCGCGTTACTCAGTATCATGCCCCGGGCGGCCTCGGAGTAAGGATGGATTCGGCGCTCTATGACGGCTATGCCATCCCACCTTACTATGATTCGCTGATCGGAAAGCTGATTGTGCATGGTCGCGACAGACAGGAGGCGCTGGCCAGACTGTCGCGCGCTCTGGGAGAACTGATAATCGATGGCATTGACACAACCGTGCCGCTTTTCGAAGAGCTCTTGCTGGAACCCGACATCCTGAGGGGAGATTACACAATTCACTGGCTGGAAGAGTGGCTGTCTTACAGAACTGGCGAAGCCTGACCCGAGCAAGGGCAAGACAGTCGCAAAAACCGGATTCGCATTCGCGGATTTCGCGCTTGGAAGTGGCCGTAGTGCGGTCAGACTCCTCAGAAAACGGGCCTTTCCAGACTTTTTCTGTGGATCCTTTCAGGTTGTGAGGATTTGACGGGCCTCTTGCAAATTGGCACCCGCATTTCGAGCGCGATCAGAAGAATTGCTGTGGATTCCACTTACGTTCCTGCGATCATTTGATCATGCACCCGTGGCCGCAATACTTCCCCAACCTTACTGCCAACGCCAAGTACCGACCGAACGCTTGGTTGCGTAACCATGCAGTGGCAAATTGCGAGCATTTGATAGAGCTGACTGCGATGAGCACTTAAAATGCGCCAAAATCGGACACCTAACTGGTGCGCCATAGCCGATACGTGCCGAATTGGCTTGCCGCCTTTTCCGCGAGCTGTCTACTTCAGTTCGAGCAAGGACGATAGTGATGAACAAGCAAGCTCGAACCGATTTTCTCACCGCACGTGACAACCTTACCGAAGCGGGACTGAATCGCCAAGTTGCCTAGGCGGTCATTGAGACAGTCAACAGTGCCGTTATGGCCAAGACTGCCACGTCTGAGGACATCGAACTGGCCAGGAACGATCTCAATGGCCACATTGCTGAAGAAGTACACCGCCTTGACAACCGGATCACCGAAGAGGCAAACCGCCTTGATAACCTAATTCGTGCTTGCCCGAAAACCCCCAAGCTGTTGACTCCATTTGACGAACCTGGCATTCCCCGATCCGAAGATCGGACGGGGATGGCCGGTTCGGGGCCTTTCCGCGCGATTTCCGGTCGGTTCGGGCATATCCTCCCGAGGCAGGCATGAGAAAGACACACGATCCGCAGCCGCAGCTCGGCCAGGTCGGCATCGAGGACATCGAGCTGGACCTCAGGTCGAGGGACGACATCCCGGCCCTGCCCGTCGGGCTCCAGCATCCCTGTTCCGACGAGGCTTTCCGCGGGCGGCTGTTCGCGCTCATGGACGAGCGCATCCTTCCGG
>JAJEAY010000174.1 GCA_022824145.1 Rhodobacter sp.
CCACCTTCCCGCGGCTTACACATCGCAGACATGCCATGAGTGCGGGGCGGCGGACGCCGCCAGCCGCGGCTCTCAGGCGGAGTTCATCTGCGTGGCCTGCGGCCATGCGGCCAACGCCGACATCAACGCGGCGAGGAACATTCCGGCGTCCGGGACTGACGCGTCTGCACGGAGAGGGGCGTTTGCGTCGGCAACCCCTGCGACCGTGAAATCAATCGGAAGGCTGAAGCGCAGGCGTTTCAGTCAACGATATAATTCCCTATCATTGCCTACCAAGCGCAGGGCGGCGCGACAGCTGCCGACAACCGTGCCGGATGTTCCGAAGTGATGGGGCGTCTGGGTGAGGACGGCCTTTTTGAAGTGTGAAAACTTGATCGTTTAGGATGTTTCATGGCTGACGTTGTCCACCCATTGGAGGTTTTTTTGGGGTTGCGCGGGATTGAGATTCGTAGTTTGGCAGACGGGATCGGCACGATGATCGGTGGCGGGCGGATGGTCTTACGCATTATGGGGGCCTTGGCTGAGTTTGAACGCGACTGGATTCAGGTAGGCACCAAGGTGGGACACGCGGCTGCGAAGAAGCGCGGCAAACGGCGTGACCGCCCGCCGGTGCTGACGGAGCCACAAGTCCGGCACGCGGAAGCTGCTATGTCACCAATGCGAGAGATTGTATCAGGCATGGCGGAATTACAAGGTGTCGACCGTAGCGATATTCAGCGCACCATCGGGGCAACGCGGTGATGGACGAGCTTCAGAGGAATTTTTTTCAGCTCAAGTTCCGCATCGCCTTCCTTGAGAGCCAAGGCAAAGCGTTTGAAGACCTGTTTTCCCGGATCATGGGGCATGCCTTTGCCAGCGATTTTCAAGCTGTGCGGCCATACGGTAACAAGGGCGATTTGAAGTGCGATGGCTATAGGGCTAGTGACAAGACCGTGTTTCAGGTCTACGCGCCGAGAACGACAAGGCTTGATGCGCTTCAGGCAAAAGTCGACAAAGATTTCAATGGGGCGGTCGGCCACTGGGGACCGCGCATGGAGCGCTGGATCTTTGTGCACAACGACGACAGCGGTATTCCTGCCGATGCGGTTCAGCAGTTGATTGACCTTGGCAATGCCAACCCGAGCGTATCGCTGGAGCAGATGAGTTATCCAGAGATATTCCGCATCACGATGTCGCTGACAGCTTCGCAGCTCGAAGATCTGTTCGGTCTAGCGCCGACACAGCGCGTGCTTGTGCAACTCGATTTCGAGGCTCTGCGTCCTGTCGTCATGCTGATTCAACGGATGCATCCGGACGAGAACCCGTCCTTGGCTGCACCCTCTGCGTCAAAACTGAAATCGAACGATTTGTCAGATGATGCAGCCGGGCTTCTGCGCCATGGGCGTCGTAGAGAGCAACTGGTCGAAAAATTCTTTAGCCAATTTCCTGATCCCAACCTTGGTGAAGACATCGCTCAGGGCTTCCGTGACCGCTACCAGGAGTTGAAACTGCGAGGCCACTCCGCAGAGCATATCTTTATGGAGCTTCAGCAATTTGCAGGCGGTATGAATGGAACACCACAGCATCAAGCCGCTGTTCTGGCTGTCATGTCGTACTTCTTCGAGCGATGCGACATTTTTGAGGATTATGTGGAAGAGGAGACCGACGCATGATTCTACCAACCAAACACATCCGCCCTGATCGTGCACTGCTGACCGTGGGTGGCGATATTCTCGCATGCCTGGAGGAGCCCACGACGGTATCACGGGCCTGGGACGAAGTGCGCAAGCGGCATGACGAAGCGGTGGGAGTGGCGCCAATTAGTTACGATTGGTTCATCCTCGCCCTTGACCTCCTGTATATTACTAAGGCGGTGAGCTTTGAAAGCGGTGTACTTCACAAGGGTTCGCCATGATCCACAACCTCACAAGTGATCTAGAGAGTTTCAAAACCCTCAAGTTTACGCCGGGCTTCAATATACTATTGGCTGAGAAGACGGCACAATCAACGGATCGACAAACGCGAAACGGGTCTGGGAAGACCAGTTTTATAGAATTGGTCCATTTCATATTTGGGGGCAATTCCAAGCCCGACAGCATCTTTCGATCGGATGAGCTGAAGCCACATTCCTTTGAAATGCAAGTCGATATCGGTGGGCATACAATTTCTGCTGCGCGTTCAGGGACAAAACCCGCACTCATCAGGCTTCAGGGCAAGACCGGGCGTTGGCCAATCATGCCCAAGATCTGCAAGAAGACCGGCGACTTAGTGCTGTCAAACACGAACTGGCGGACCGATTTGGGCGAATTGCTGTTCGCTTTACCCACATCCTCCGATTCAATCAGCCGATTTGGCCCGACATTCCGGTCACTTTTCTCCTACTTCGCACGTCGTCAAGACGGCGGAGGATTCGTCCAACCAACACAGCATTCTGGACGACAGCAGAACTGGGATCAGCAGGTTGCAATTTCTTACCTTCTTGGGCTCGACGCCAGCATCGCGCAGCAGTTTCAGGAAACGCGTGCTCAAGAGAGTGCGATGGCGGAGTTGCGCAAAGCGGCAAAGCAAGGCGATCTGGGTGAGTTCTACGGAAATTCAGCCGACTTCCGAACGCGTCTAGCGATCGCAGAAACCAAGGCCGGCCAACTTCAAAGTCAGCTCGCTGAATTCAATGTCGTTCCGGAATATGCAGCGATAGAGCAGGAAGCGTCGGAGATTACACGCTCCATTTCCACCATCAACGATGACAACATGATAGACCAGGAGCTGTTGCTACAACTGAGAACAGCCTTAGTAAGCGAAGAACCACCCGCGATCACCAACGTCGAAAAGTTATACAACGAAGCTAACGTGGTGCTTCCAGAGATCGTCGGACGCAGGTTCGCAGAGGTGTCAGAATTTCACGAAGCGATTGTTCGGAACCGCCAATCTCACCTTTCGGCTGAGATCACGGCGGCCGAAGCTCGGATTGCAGAGCGGGAAGCACGGCGTCTAAAATTGGATCGCCGCCGTGGACAGCTGATGGGCATCCTTCAATCGGGGGGAGCGTTGGAACACTATTCACGACTTCAGGAGGAGGCGGGTCGCACCGAAGCAAACGTAGAAGCCTTGCGTCAGCAGCTCGAGATCGCCGAGCGGATTGAGAGTACAAGAGTCCAACTCGACATCGAGCGCGCCCGTTTGCAACAAGCGCTTCAGGCTGATCTTCATGAGCGCAACGACATCACGAACGATGCCATCGTGATTTTCGAAGAGCTATCCACCTCGCTCTACGAGCAGGCCGGGCACCTTACGGTTGCAGCGACATCAAACGGACCCACCTTCAAAGTCGCAATTGATGCACAGCGGAGCAAGGGCATCAACAGGATGCAGATATTTTGTTTCGATCTGATGCTGGCCGAACTGACCGCGAAGCGTGGAATTGGTCCCGGCTTCCTAATCCATGACAGCCATCTCTTCGATGGCGTTGATGAGAGGCAGGTCGCGAAGGCCCTACAGCTTGGGGCCAACCACGCGAAAAAGGTCGGCTTCCAATATATTGTGACCATGAATTCCGATGTGCTGCCGGAGGACGGGTTCCAGAACGGTTTCGATGTGCGTCGGTATGTCAATCCGACCCGTCTCACCGATGAAGAAGAAACAGGTGGCCTGTTTGGTTTGCGATTTGGGTAACTTTTTCGAAATGTCTCTATAACCCAATGCGTTAGACTCGTCTACGCAGAAAACGGCCCTTCCTCAACATCGGTACCGAGCCCGTCATTCGGTTCCAATGCCTTAAGTATTTTGACTTCGTCTTTCTTCATCGAGTTTGGGAAATTGCCGGGTGTCGTGTTATCGAGGTACGCGATTAACTTCTGGGGCTACCCGTTCGCGGGCAGTGCCTCGACCGCCGAACAAAACGGATCAAGCTTGCTCTCTCTTTTCTCTATTGGCCGTTGCGACGTGATCGCATGAATTGAACGCTGGCTTACTCCAAGAAGGAATGGATCGGGCACATCGCGGGTCAAGAGATAACGCATACCATTCGGCTGCGGCATGTTCGCCAACCCGGCTTTCCCAACCGCTCCTGCCTTGCGCCACAGCCCCTATGGGACTACCCAAAGGGCAGTTAAGGAACCTGACCGGGGATCGGACATATGGCCAGACCAAAAATCGCACTCATTGGATCGGGACAGATCGGAGGCACTCTCGCCCATCTCGCCGCGATGAAAGAACTCGGAGACGTCGTCCTCTTCGATATCGTTGAAGGCGTCCCGCAGGGAAAGGCTCTGGACATCGCCGAAAGCGGACCGCCGGAAGGATTCGACGCGACGGTGTCTGGCGCCAGTGAATACGCCGGCATCGAGGGGGCTGACATCTGCATTGTCACAGCCGGCGTGCCGCGCAGACCCGGGATGAGCCGTGACGACCTCTTGGGCATTAACCTCAGGATCATGAAAGCCGTTGGCGAAGGAATCCGGGACAATGCCCCGGATGCTTTTGTCATCTGCATTACGAACCCGCTCGACGCCATGGTCTGGGCACTTCGGGAATTCAGTGGCCTCCCGCATGAAATGGTCTGCGGCATGGCAGGCGTACTTGACTCTGCCCGTTTCCGCCACTTCCTCAGCCTTGAGTTCGGTGTCTCCATGAAGGACGTCACCGCATTCGTTCTCGGCGGCCACGGCGATACGATGGTGCCTCTTGCCCGTTATTCCACAGTTGCAGGCATACCGCTTCCTGATCTCGTTGAAATGGGCTGGACCACCCAGGACAGGCTCGACGCGATTGTCCAGCGCACAAGGGACGGTGGCGCCGAGATCGTCGGTCTGCTCAAGACCGGCAGCGCGTACTATGCGCCCGCTACATCCGCCATCGAGATGGCGGAAGCGTATCTAAAGGACCAGAAACGCGTACTTCCCACTGCCGCCTATGTTAAGGGTGCCTATGGGCTGGACGGTCTTTACGTCGGTGTGCCAACCGTGATCGGCAACAAGGGGATAGAGAGGATCATCGAAATCAGCTTGGATAAAGAAGAGCAGGCAATGTTCGAAAAATCCGTTGGCGCCGTTGAGAAGCTGGTGGCTGCCTGCAAGGAAATAGACCCTGGACTTGGCTGACCGGGGAGACCTCAGCGTCCCGCTCACATTTGGACCGGTATCTGACATCAGGCTCGCGGTGGATGTATCGCAATTCCTCATGCGAACCTGTGCGCAGGTGGTCTGAATTCCTTCCGGTCCGGGCTGGGCCGAATCGTCTGTAACCGGCAACCGCGCACTGCATCTGCTGCTGGCGAATCGCCTTCCAGTCTGCACTTTCACTATTTGTGATCACACAATATATTGTGTGATCACAAATATGGGAATCTTGCGCTTAATCCTGCCCGAGGCCGAGTTTGGGATTTATTTGCGCCGGCAACCCATGCCAAATGATCTGACGTGTCAAGGGATTGATCCCACGGCACGACCAAACCGTTGCGGCCGAGGTCGGGAACCATGAACATTCACGAATACCAGGCAAAGGCGCTCCTGCAGGTTTACGGCGCCCCGGTCAGCGATGGCCGTGCAGTGCTCCGCTCGGAAGAGGCAAAGTCGGCAGCCGGCGCCCTTGATGGCCCTCTTTGGGTGGTCAAAGCGCAGATACATGCAGGCGGGCGCGGAAAGGGCAGGTTCAAAGAACCCGAAGCCGGAAACGAGGGCGGTGTCAGACTCGCTCGATCGGTAGCGGAAGCCGAGGCCGAAGCGAAACGGATGCTCGGTCGCACGCTAGTAACCCGACAGACCGGACCTGCCGGAAAGCAGGTCAACCGAATCTACATAGAGAACGGAAGCGGCATCGATCGTGAACTGTACCTCGCACTGCTTGTCGACAGAAACGCAGGGCGTATCGGCTTCGTCTGCTCGACGGAAGGCGGGATGGACATTGAGGAGGTCGCAGCCGCAACTCCGGAAAAGATCCTTACCCTCACCGTCGATCCGGCAACCGGCTTCCAGGGATTCCACGGTCGCCGTATCGCATTCATGCTTGGACTCGAGGGCAAACAGGTCAGGCAGTGCGTCGAACTTACGAAATCGCTCTACAGGCTGTTCATCGAAAAAGACCTCGAGATGATCGAGATCAATCCTCTGGTCATCACCGATGGCGGGGATCTCATGTGCCTTGATGCCAAGATGGGATTTGATGGCAATGCAGTGCACCGGCACACCGACATCGCCGAGCTGCGCGACATCTCGGAAGAGGATCCGAAGGAGCTTGAGGCGTCGAAATTCGACCTGAACTACATCGCGCTCGACGGCGAGATCGGCTGCATGGTCAACGGAGCGGGCCTGGCCATGGCAACAATGGACATCATCAAGCTCTACGGAGCCGAACCTGCCAACTTCCTCGACGTCGGAGGCGGCGCGACAAAGGAAAAGGTGAAGGAAGCATTCAAGATCATCACTTCCGATCCAAACGTCAAAGGCATCCTTGTCAACATCTTCGGCGGCATTATGCGCTGTGACATCATCGCCGACGGCGTTGTGAGCGCAGTTAAGGAATCCGGCCTTGATGTTCCTCTGGTCGTGCGTCTCGAGGGAACCAACGTCGATGAAGGAAAACGCATAATCAACCAATCGGATCTCGACGTCATCGCCGCCGATGACCTCAAGGACGGCGCGGAAAAGATCGTCAAGGCGGTCAAGGGATGAAACGGGGGACACCGGCCCATCGGACGCGAAACGCGTCGGCCGGGAATCCAGTGCATGGATCACCGCGGTGCCCGCCGCGCCGAAGGTAACAGGAGACGCCCGGAATGGCTGTGCTTGTAGACGAAAACACCAAGGTAATCTGCCAGGGCTTCACCGGAAGCCAGGGGACCTTTCACTCCGAGCAGGCGATCGCTTACGGCACCCGTATGGTGGGTGGGGTGACGCCGGGCAAGGGCGGGATGGAACATCTTGGTCTTCCGGTCTTCAACTCAGTGCATGAAGCGAAGACGGCAACCGGCGCGAACGCCTCCGCGATTTACGTACCGCCCCCCTTCGCTGCCGACTCGATCCTTGAGGCCATCGATGCGGGGATGGAACTGATCGTCTGCATCACCGAAGGGATTCCAGTTCTGGATATGGTGAAAGTCAAGCGCGCGCTCGACCGGTCGGCAAGCCGTCTCATTGGTCCCAACTGTCCTGGAATCATAACTCCGGACGCCTGCAAGATTGGCATCATGCCGGGCCATATCCACCGACGGGGTTCGGTTGGAGTCGTCAGTCGCTCGGGCACCCTGACCTACGAAGCGGTCAAGCAGACGACGGACGTGGGACTGGGCCAGTCAACCTGCATCGGAATCGGCGGCGACCCGATCAAGGGAACCGAGCATATCGACGCGCTCGAACTGTTTCTTGCTGACGATGAAACCAAGTCGATCATCGTGATCGGTGAAATCGGTGGCAGCGCCGAGGAAGACGCCGCTCAGTTCCTGAAGGACGAGGCCCGGAAGGGACGCAGCAAACCGGTTGCCGGATTCATCGCCGGCCGCACCGCGCCGCCGGGCCGACGCATGGGACATGCCGGCGCGATTGTCGCCGGCGGAAAAGGCGGCGCCGAGGACAAGATAGAGGCCATGCGGTCGGCAGGCATCGTTGTGGCGGAGAGTCCCGCCGCCCTGGGAGAAGCCGTGATCGATGCAATCGGATAGCACAGTACGTCACGGCCCCGCCGGAATGCTGCCGGCCAGCACCCGATACGGCAGTGCAGCGGGAACCTCGCCTGCACATCCGGCCCGGCCAGACCAAGCGATCAGTCAACAGGAATCGATCCATACCAGTCACGGTGATGCGCGATGACCGAACATACCCCCAATGACGTATTCCACTCATCCTCCTTCCTGCAGGGACAGAACGCGGAATACCTTGAACAGCTATATGCCAGCTTCAGGAACAGCCCGGATGCGGTCGGGGAGTCCTGGCAGCAGTTCTTCAGGCAGATGGGGGATGAACGCTCCGGCATAAGGCACGAAGCAATCGGACCTTCATGGGCGCGCCCCGACTGGCCTCCCCAGCCAAATGACGAACTGACGGCGGCGCTTGACGGACAATGGCCGGACATTGAGCCCAAACAGATCGAGAACAGGATAAGGGCCAAAGCCCGAACCGACGGCGTCCTGACGGACGACGGCCAGATCCGGCAAGCTGTCATGGACAGCGTACGCGCCCTGATGCTGATCCGCTCCTTCCGTATCCGCGGCCACCTGGTCGCGGAGCTTGACCCTCTCGGCATGCGCAGCCAGACCCCGCATCCGGAACTCGATCCCCGTTCCTACGGTTTCACGGAAGCCGATCTGGACAGGAGAATCTTCCTCGACCGCGTGCTCGGTCTGGAATTCGCGTCCCTTCGCGAAATCCTCGACATCGTCAGACGCACCTACTGCGGCACCTTCGCCCTCCAGTACATGCACATTTCGGATCCCGAGGAGGCGGCATGGCTCAAGGAGCGCATCGAGGGCTTTGGCAAGGAAATCGCGTTCACCCAGAACGGGCGGAGGGCAATTCTCAACAAACTCGTCGAAGCCGAGGGTTTCGAAAAATTCCTGCATGTAAAGTACACGGGAACGAAACGGTTCGGTCTTGACGGCGGCGAGGCGCTGATCCCGGCGATGGAACAGATCATCAAGCGCGGCGGTGCGCTAGGAGTAAAGGATATCGTCATTGGCATGCCTCACCGCGGCCGCCTGAGCGTGCTTGCGAACGTGATGGGAAAGCCCTACCGGGCGATCTTCAGCGAATTCCAGGGCGGAAGCTTCAAACCGGAGGAAGTGGATGGCTCCGGCGACGTGAAATACCATCTTGGCGCATCCTCCGACCGCGAGTTTGACGGCAACACGGTGCATCTCAGCCTGACAGCGAACCCAAGCCATCTTGAGGCAGTCAACCCTGTCGTTCTTGGCAAGGCCCGCGCAAAACAGGACCAGCTCGGAGACGAAGACCGAACCTCCGTTCTCCCCATCCTGCTGCATGGCGATGCAGCTTTCGCCGGCCAAGGAGTCGTTGCTGAGTGCTTTGGCCTTTCTGGACTCCGCGGCCACAAGACGGGCGGCACGATTCACCTGATCGTCAACAATCAGATCGGGTTCACCACAGCGCCGCATTTCTCTCGGTCCAGCCCCTATCCGACGGACATTGCCCTAATGGTCGAGGCTCCGATCTTCCACGTCAACGGCGATGATCCAGAGGCGGTGGTACATGCTGCCAAGGTCGCCACGGAGTTCCGGCAGAAATTCCAGAAGGATGTCGTCATCGACATGTTCTGCTACCGTCGCTTCGGACATAACGAAGGCGACGAGCCTATGTTCACGAATCCGATAATGTACCACCGGATCAAAAAGCACAGAACGACGCTCAGCCTTTACACAGAACGCCTTGTGAGGGACGGACTCATTCCGGAAGGCGAGATCGAGGACATGAAGGCTGCGTTCCAGGCCCGCCTTAACGAGGAATTCGAGAGCGGAAACAGCTATCGGCCGAACAAGGCGGACTGGCTGGACGGGCAATGGAGCCACCTTGACCGCCAAGGCAAGGAATACCAGCGCGGCAAGACCGCAATCACCAAGAAGATTATGGGCGAGATCGGCGCCGCGCTTACCAAGGTGCCGGACGGCTATCCACTGCATCGGACCGTCGGGCGGCTCATCGAGGCCAAGCGCAGGATGTTCGAGACCGGCAAGGGATTCGACTGGGCCACAGCGGAAGCGATGGCCTTCGGCTCCCTCCTTTTGGAAGGCTATCCGGTTCGTCTGTCTGGCCAGGATTCGACACGCGGCACATTCAGCCACCGCCATTCAGCGTTCATCGATCAGGAATCGGAGGAGCGGCACTACCCGCTGAACGAAATCCGCGAGGGTCAGGCGCAGTACGAAGTCATTGATTCGATGCTGTCGGAATATGCGGTGCTTGGATTCGAATACGGCTATTCACTTGCCGAACCGAACGCCCTGACGCTTTGGGAGGCGCAGTTCGGTGACTTCGCCAACGGCGCCCAGATCATGTTCGACCAGTTCATAAGCTCCGGCGAGCGAAAATGGCTGAGGATGTCAGGGCTGGTCATGCTGCTTCCGCACGGATTCGAAGGACAGGGCCCGGAGCACAGTTCGGCCCGTCTGGAACGGTTCCTTCAGCTCTGTGCCGAAGACAACTGGATCGTTGCCAACTGCACAACGCCCGCCAACTATTTCCATGTGCTGCGCCGCCAGATTCACCGCAGTTTCCGAAAGCCGCTGGTCCTAATGACCCCGAAATCGCTTCTGCGCCACCGGCTCTGCATCTCGGAAGCGTCGGACTTCGTCAAGGAAAGCTCATTTCACAGGGTGCTCTGGGACGATGCCCAAATGGGCAATTCCGACACCCAGCTTGTGGAAGACAGCAAGATCCGGCGAGTGGTCATGTGTTCCGGAAAAGTCTATTTCGACCTGCTGGACAAGCGGGATGCGGAAGGGATCGATGACATTTACCTCCTTCGGATCGAACAGTTCTATCCGTTCCCGGCCATGAGCCTTGTAAAGGAACTTGGTCGATTCAAGCAGGCGGAGATGGTCTGGTGCCAGGAAGAACCGAAGAACCAGGGCGCATGGAACTTCATCGAGCCAAACATTGAATGGACACTGAAGCGGATCAAGGCAAAGCACACCCGCCCAACCTATGCAGGCCGATCCGCGTCAGCCTCGCCCGCAACGGGCCTTGCCTCCGCTCACAAAGCACAGCAACAAGCGCTCGTCAACGCAGCGCTAGATATGAATGGATGACAGCGCCATGAGTATTGAAATCCGCGTACCGACCCTTGGAGAAAGCGTCACCGAGGCGACAGTGGCAACCTGGTTCAAGGGAACGGGAGACATTGTGGCCGCCGACGAGATGCTGTGCGAGCTGGAAACCGACAAAGTGACCGTCGAGGTCCGGTCGCCGGCTTCCGGACGCCTGGGAGAGATCGTCGCTGCTGAAGGAAGTACGGTCGGCGTCGATGCCCTGCTCGCAACGATTGCGGATTCCGACGAAGCGTCGACGGCTGCTACCGGGACGTCGTCCGCGACCGGCCCTCAGCCGGATGCTGCCGCATCGGTCGATGTCATGGTTCCCCCCTTGGGCGAGTCGGTCACGGAAGCAACAGTGGCGACCTGGTTCAAGGCGGTCGGAGAAGCCGTCGCCGAAGACGAAATGCTTTGCGAACTGGAAACCGACAAGGTATCCGTCGAGGTGCCAGCGCCGATATCCGGCATACTGTCGGAAATCCTGGCACCGGAAGGCAGTTCAGTCCGAGCCAATGGCAGGCTTGCCGTGCTTGGTTCCGGGGGCAGCGCTGCCGTTTCGGCGACCACCGGACTCGGAAGGGATGTTGAGAATGCTCCATCCGCAAGAAAACTCATGGCCGAACACGGTCTTGCGCAGGACGGTGTGAAAGGCACCGGACGTGACGGCAGGATCATGAAGGAAGACGTGAACGCTGTCTTGGCCAAACCCGCAGCGGTTTCCGCGCAGCCGGCTCCGCCTTCGCCAAAATCCTCTGTTCGCGCTCCAGTTCCGGCCGAGGATACCCCCCGGGAGGAACGCGTGCGAATGACACGCCTGCGCCAGACCATCGCCCGCAGGCTAAAGGACGCCCAGAACACCGCCGCGATGCTCACAACCTATAACGAAGTCGACATGGGCACCGTTATGGACCTCCGCAGCGAATACAAGGCGCTCTTCGAGAAAAAGCACGGCGTGAAAATGGGCTTCATGTCTTTCTTCACCAAAGCCTGCTGCCATGCCCTCAAAGAGGTGCCCGAAGTCAACGCCGAGATCGATGGGACGGATATTGTATACAAGAACTTCGTTCACATGGGAGTCGCGGTCGGCACCCCGAACGGACTCGTGGTGCCGGTGGTACGCGACGCCGACCGTCTCGGCTTCGCTGACATCGAGAAGAGAATCGCCGAACTGGGAGTCCGCGCCAGGGACGGCAAGCTTACCATGGCCGAGCTTCAGGGCGGTACGTTCACCCTTTCGAATGGCGGAATATATGGTTCCCTCATGTCCTCGCCGATCCTCAATCCCCCTCAGTCCGGCATTCTCGGATTGCACAAGATCCAGCAGCGGCCGATGGTCCTGAACGGCGAGATCGTTGCGCGTCCGATGATGTATCTGGCGCTCTCCTATGACCACCGCATCGTCGACGGAAAAGGCGCGGTGACGTTCCTCGTCCGCGTCAAGGAAGCGCTGGAGGATCCACGGCGCCTGCTGATGGATCTTTAACTGTGCGGAATTCCCGCGCCCTGCAATTCCGCACTCCGCATCAAAAAGGGTTTCCAGCCGCGGCGGAGCACGTGTGGTGCATTGTCGTCGCGTTTCTGGCACTTAACGGAGAGCCGGCCAAGGAGAAGAAATGTCCTCTTATGATGTCATCGTAGTCGGTTCCGGTCCGGGTGGGTATGTCTGTGCCATCCGCTGCGCCCAGCTTGGTCTGAAGACAGCCTGCGTGGAAGGCCGCGAAACGCTCGGCGGAACATGCCTGAATGTAGGCTGCATTCCCTCCAAGGCGCTGCTTCATGCGAGCCATTCACTGCATGAAGCCACACACAACTTTGCCAGAATGGGCCTGAAGGGGGCAGCGCCGAAAGTCGACTGGCAGGCGATGCTGGCCTACAAGGACGATGTCATCGGCCAGAACACGAAAGGCATCGAGTTTCTGTTCCGGAAGAACAAGGTGGACTGGCTGAAGGGCTGGGCCTCGATTCCCGCGGCCGGTCAGGTGGCGATCGCCGACCAGGTGCATAAGGCAAAGGCTGTTGTCATCGCCACTGGTTCCGACAGCGCGACGATTCCCGGAGTGGAAATTGATGAACGAATTGTCGTTTCCTCCACCGGAGCGCTTGAACTGCGGAAAATTCCAGGGAAACTCCTCGTGATCGGAGCAGGCGTGATCGGTCTCGAGCTTGGCTCTGCCTATAACCGGCTTGGATCGGACGTGACCGTAATAGAATTCCTCGATCGCATCGTTCCGGGAGTAGATGGTGAAGCAGCCAAAGCATTCCAGAGGATTCTGAAGCGGCAGGGCCTCAGGTTCATCACCGGAGCAGCGGTACAGAAGGTCGAAACCACCAAGACAAAAGCCAAGGCGACCTACAAACTGCGAAAATCCGGCGAGGAGGCGGTGCTCGAAGCGGATACGGTTCTGGTTGCGACGGGACGCAGGCCGTTCACCCAGGGACTGGGCCTTGATTCGCTTGGCGTGAATGTGTCGGAAAGCGGGCAGATACTTACTGATGCCCGCTACGCTACGAGTGTACACGGAATATATGCGATCGGCGACTGCATCGATGGCCCGATGCTGGCACACAAAGCCGAAGATGAAGGCATGGCGGTTGCCGAAAGTCTGGCGGGCCAGGCGGGTCACGTCAACTACGGTGTCATTCCAAGTGTGATCTACACGCATCCGGAAGTCGCGAATGTGGGCGAAACAGAGGAAAGTCTCAAGGACAAGGGGCGGGCTTACAAGGCAGGCAAGTTCAGTTTCATGGGAAACGGCCGTGCCAAAGCCAACTTCTCAAGTGATGGATTCGTGAAACTGCTCGCTGATGCAGAGACTGACCGGATTCTGGGCTGTCACATCATCGGCCCGGCCGCCGGCGACTTGATTCACGAAGTCTGCGTTGCAATGGAATTCGGGGCCGCGGCGGAGGATCTGGCGCGTACCTGCCATGCGCATCCGACCTATTCGGAAGCCGTCCGGGAAGCCGCACTTGCCTGCGGCGACGGACCAATACACGCATAGGATCCGCTGCCAGCGGGACAGTTCTGGATCTTCGCGGCACACATTATTGAACACGCAGGAATTACTGCCACATCCGCAGAAGTCCCGGCGATACGCAGGAATCCCGCTCAAACCCGGCAAGTCGTGCCGCGTATGAAAATGGCACTGCGGCAGCGTACGAGCGGAACCAATGCAATTCGGTCATTCGTCCCATCCAAGACCGCGAGCCATTCTCAAAAAAAACGAACGCTTCCAGCAGTTTGGAGACCGCCAAAAATTCTCAGCGCATCGGCAGACTTACTCGTTCCTGTCTTTGCCGGTGGTTTCGTCGAACGAAACGCCCATCTGATCGCCGATCCTTTTCAGGAGCGGCAACTGCACAGCCATTTCCATAATGGAATCCATGGCGGTGGAAACCGGTGACTTCGAACCGGCGTCGCCTGAACTGGAGCCAAGACCCGTGACATGGTTGACATTGATCGAATTGATCTTTTCAGCCGGCTTCACCATTTCCCCGACAATCTTCGGCATGGCCTCAAGCCGTGCCTTTTCGAGTTCCATCGCGACAAGGGCTTCGGAGCGGAGGTTCTCGGCTTCGATTCTTGCGCGGTCAGTCTCCACCTCAGCGATCCGGGCCGCTTTCCCGGCCTCGATCTCTTCGCGGCGCGCGGCGGCCCTGTCCTTTGCTGTCTCCTTCTCGCTTTCCGCCTCGATCGCTGCACGGGCCGCGGCCGCAGACGCTTCAGCGCGGGCAGAGGTCTTGACAAGCTCCGCTCGCCGTTCCGCTTCGGCAAGCGCCCGAGCCGTTTCAACCGACTCGGCCGCCTTGACCGCTTCCGCCCGGGCCGCATCCGCCTCAGCCTGCGCACGGCTTTCTTCCAGGCTCTTTGCGGCGATCGCGATCTGCCTGTCCTGATCGGCGATGGACAGCGCCTGCTCACGTTCGACCTCGGCCGACTGAATTCTGCGCTCCATCTCGATTCGGGCCTCGGTCGCCGCCCGTTCACTTTGCGCCTTCTGCCTCGCGATCTCGGCTATCTGTGCCGCCGCAAGAGTCTCGATCTCCTGCTGCTGGGCAATTTCGGCGCGTTTCTCTTCAAGGTCGATCTCAAGGCGCTGGCGTACAGCCTCCATGGCAGCGCGGCGCACTGACACCTCACTGTCGGCGTCAATTTCAGCGCGCTCTTTTTTCGACTTGGCAATGACTTCCGCGAGCTTTCGCATACCGACCGCGTTGAAAGCGTTGTTTTCGTCGAGCGCCGAGAAGGGTGTCTGGTCCAACCCGGTCAGCGAAACGCTGTCGAGCTGCAGACCATATCGATCCAGCGTTTCCTGCAGCATGTCGCGGACTTCACCTGCGAACTGGGTGCGGTTCTCGTGAAGCTCGTCCATAGTCATCCGTGCCGCGACCGAGCGCAGCGCGTCGACCATCATTCCGTCGATCAGGCTGCGAAGCTCGTCCCGCTGAAACGTCCGTCTGCCAAGCGTCTGGGCCGCGCGGTTGATCGCCTCGGGTTCCGGGATGACAGAGACGTAGAACTCTGCACCGACATCCACGCGCAGGCGGTCCTGAGTGATCAGGGACGCCTCTCCCCTACGGTCGACATCCAGACGGAGCGTCGCCATGTTCACCCGGCTGATCTCGTGGAAATAGGGTATGGCGATCACTCCCCCGTCGATGATGACCCGCCTCCCTCCGATACCTGTCCGGACCAGACAGACCTCGTTCGCGGCACGCTCGTACCACCAGGCCGCCAGCGCAATCAGTACCGCTAGAACAATGACAACGAGAATGACCCAGCCAAGTGTGCCCATCTCTTCTCTCCCTTCAAAGCCCGTGCATTCCGCACAGCAGATTCGATGACATTCCGCCATCAGCCGGGATGTTGGTCCCGCGGATCCAGCTGGTCATGTCGGAAAGCAGAAACATGATGACTGGCCCGATGTCCTCCGGTGTGCCGGGGCGATCCATGACCCGATTGTCTTCCTCGGCGCGGGCGCCAAGCGTGGCGATGAAATCACCCAGAATCGGTGTGTCAACCGGCCCTGGACTGACCGAGTTCATTCGGATTCCCCTGTCGCGCCAAGTCCAGCGGTTCTGCATCGTCCAGACGACAAGCGCTTCCTTGGAAAAGAAATAGCTGCGTCCGCCTTCGTTGGATACCTTCCACGTCTCGATGAACTGATCAATGTTGTGGAAATCGAGATGCTCTGCCGCCTTGATTGCGTCGACCGCCTGCGGCCAGCCGAAACCGGCAAGCGATGCGACGTTTACGATGCTCGCGCCGTCCGAGAGCTTTGGTATCAGCCCGTAGGTCAACCGCTTCAGCCCGATCAGGTTAACGCGAAGAAGCAGATTCGCAGGCTTGGTTGGCGGAAGGCCGGCATTGTTGACAAGACCGTCTATCCCTTCCGGCAGAACGTCGACCAGTGCGTCGATGGCACGCGGGTCGGACAGGTCAGCGCGGTAGAATTCCTCCACGTTGTCGAAATTCTTGTTGAGGTCGACGCCAAGAACGTCTGCACCCTGCTCGGCGAGAACGCGTGCCGTCTCCCAGCCGATCCCCGAGGACGAGCCTGTGACGACGATCCGCTTGCCCCTAACCAAATCCTTCATTGTCAGACCTTCCCAAGTTCAGCTCGGTTCCGGCGGCAGCCCGGAGCCACCGGTATGGCAGGGATCCGGGATCAAGCCCACAAAAGCCGCGCTATGGCAAAGGCGCCGCGCCATCAGAAAACCGGCGGAAACGGTTTCTGGCCACGGTCGAGCGTGATCCAGCGGGTTTCCGAGAAGCTTTCCAGACTCCACCGACCGCCGTAGCGTCCCAACCCGCTCGCCTTCGCGCCGCCGAAGGGGGCGTGGGCCTCGTCGTTGATCGTTGAGCAGTTGACGTGGCACATGCCGGTCTCAAGATGCTGTGCGATTTCCATGGCACGCTGCTCGTCTTGAGTGATGATTCCTGAAGACAGACCGTATTCCGTATCATTGTTCATCGCGATGGCTTCAGCATCGGTGCGGAACGGAGTTACGACAGCGACGGGGCCAAAGGTCTCATCCCGCCAGATTTCCATGTCCGGTGTCACATGGGTCAGGATGGTGGGCTCAACGAAGCGCCCGCTGACGCCGCCTCCGAGCGGGAATTTCGCTCCTTTGGCGCGGGCGTCATCCAGTTGGCGCTTTACCTTGGCAGCCTGCCGGTCATTGATGAGCGGACCGATGACGTTGGATCTGTGGGCCACATTTCCGGCCTTTAGGTTTGAAGCCCGCGCCACGAAGCCCTGCATGAACGTGTCATAGACCTTCTCCTGAACCAGTACTTTCTCAACACTCATGCAGACCTGCCCCTGGTGCATGAAGGCGCCGAAGCTGGCGGCCGACGTCGCGCGCTCCATATCCGCGTCTTCCAGCACGATCAGGCTGTCCTTGCCGCCGAGCTCAATGCACGCCTTTTTCAGATGCGCCCCGCACTTTGCGGCGATCCGGCGACCGACCGCAGTGGAACCTGTGAATGCGATGCCCTTGACACTCGGGTTGTCGACAAGTTCGTCGCCCACCTCGGCGACGCTCTCGCGTGAGCAGGTTATGACGTTGAACACTCCCGGCGGAATCCCCGCTTCCTCCATGATCTCAGCAAAGAACAGACCCCCCATATAGGGCGTCTCTTCCGACGGTTTCAGAACGATTGTGTTGCCCATGGCCATGGTGAAGGAGAATGGGCGGGAGGCGAGTATGCCTGGCACGTTCCATGGCGAAATCACCCCGATCACTCCCATGGGCACACGTACTGCGGTAGAGACCTTTCCGTGCAGGGACGGAAGCACTTCGCCGACGGGCGCGTAGCAAACGGCGGCGGCGGCCTTGAAAATCTCGGGCATGGCTTTTGTCTCGTAGACGCCTTTGCCGTACCAGCCGCCGCCTTCGAACTGGGCTGCCGCAACGAAGTCCGACGCCCGCTTTTCGATCAGCTCAGCGATCTTCAGCATGTAATCCGCGCGCTTCTGGAACCTGAGTCCCGACCATTTCGGGAAAGCGCGCTCGGCGGCCTCGATGGCTTGGCGGGTTTCGTAGGCGCTGGCCTCCGGGACGCGGGCCCAGACCGAACCGTCAGACGGGTTCAGGTCATCGAACCGGCGTGAAGTCTGCAGCCACTGGCCGTCGATATAGAGACCATTGATGTTCGGTGCGGTCGTCGTTGTATCAAGCATGTCAGTCCATTTCGAATTGGCCGGACGGGCGGCGACGGTATACCTCTACACGCGGACGGCGGTATACCTCAATCACGGGCACCGGGCTGTCGGCGTCCGGCACGTCGTCCACCGCGTGGCGGCTTTCGGGCATGCGATCCTGCCGGCGCGGCCGAGGCTTTCTGCTGCGGGCAGCTTTCGCGGCGGTCTCGATGTCTTTCAGTACAACGGCCAAACGGTCGCTAGCCAGCCTAGTGCCTGCAGCGGTTATGTCGGAAGAGGATTTCCGCAGTGCGGAATTCGAGGCGCGGGCGGCAATCGAAACGAGATCCTCAATTGATCCGCCGATCTGCTGTTCGGCGCTGCGGCGATGCACTGGCCGGTCGGTGACGGGCGCTGAGGGCGAAGCTTCGGCAGTTTCTGTGGATGGTGTACCGGCCAAACCGGTCGCCTGGCCACCAGCGCCGAAATAGGCCGCCTGCACCGCTGGGTCATTCGTCAGCCGGTCGGCTGTATCTGAATGGGTGATCCGGGAGTTTTCCAGCAGATATCCCCGATCGGCGATGGCGAGGCTCTGCTTGGCGTTCTGCTCGACGAGCAGCACACCGATTCCAAGCTCTTTCACCTGCGAAAGGTTCCGGAAGAGATCCTTGCAGAGGCGTGGCGAGAGACCGAGCGAAGGTTCGTCGAGCATCAGGATTTCGGGCGCCGACATCATGGCACGCCCGATCGCCACCATCTGCTGTTCGCCCCCGGACATGGTGCGGGCCATCTGTGTCTGGCGCTCCCTCAATGTTGGAAAAAGAGCCATGACACGGTCGAGATTCGCCGCTTCGCCATCACGGGCCCGGGCTGGATAGGCTCCGAGGATCAGGTTCTCGCGCACGGTCAGGTCGCCGAATATCCCGCGTCCCTCAGGCACCAGCGCCACGCCCCGCTCGACTATCTCGTCCGGGCTCTGGCCGAACAGAGACTGGCCACCCAGCATCACCTCACCCTCGACCAAGCCTCCGCAGATACCGGCGATGGAGCGCAGCAATGTGGATTTCCCTGCGCCGTTCGCGCCTAGAATCACCACGATTTCTCCCTTGCCAACGGTCAGCTCGACATCGTTGAGCGCAGGGTGCCGACCATAGGCGGCCGAAAGGCGGCGGACCTCAAGCATCGTCATCCCCAAGATAGGACCGAATGACTTCGCGGTCGGACAGGACCTCATCCGGCGTACCTTCCGCGATCTTTGCGCCGGAAGCGATGACAACGCACCGGTCGCACAGAGAACGGATGGCATCCATTACATGCTCGACCAGAATCACGGTCCGGCCTTCGTTGCGAAGTGCGTGGATCAGTTCGATCCCTGTTTCGAGCTCGGACGGATTCAGGCCGGCGAGCCATTCGTCGAGCAGAAGAAGTTCAGGCTCGCCTGCAAGCACGCGGGCGAGTTCCACCCGCTTCTGGTCAATGTAGGTAAGGGACGAGATCGGAGCGAAAGACATGGCTTCGAGTCCGACGAGGTCAAGCATGTCGTGCGCAAAATCCTCTGCCTCACGGCCCCAGCGGCGGCGATGGCCGTAGACCGCTCCTGCCATGACGTTCTCAATCACGTTCAGCCCTGGCAGCAGGCGGACCAGCTGGAACGTGCGCCCCACTCCTTCCCTCGCTATGAGCTGCGGGGCCATGCCCGAAATCTTCCTGCCTTTAAGCGCGATCCGCCCCGCCGTCGGTTTGAGCGCTCCTGAGATTACGTTCATCATCGTGGTCTTGCCGGAGCCGTTAGGGCCGATGACTCCCACCATCTCGTGTTCGGCGACATCAAAGGACATGTTTGAGACTGCGACCAGTCCGCCAAAGCGCTTGGTCACGCCCTTGACTGACAGGACCGCACCCGATTGCCTCATGACTCGCCTCGCATGCGGTCGCGAAGCTGCTCAATCCGTCCGACGACGCCGTGAGGCAGGACGTAGACGATCAACAGGAACGCCAGGCCGAGGACGAGGATCGACTGGGTCGGAAAACTCGTATCGACCCAGTTCCAGATCAGCAGAAAGGGGATGACACCCACGATCGAGCCCCAAAGGCGGCCGGAGCCGCCGAGAAGCGCCATGATGACGACAAAGAACGAGAGCTGCGGGGAGAACACCTGGTTTGGCTCGATATAGCTCCAGCGCGGGGCGATGATCGCACCCACAAGTGCTGCGAAAAAGCCAGTGGTCGTGAAAAGAATCACCTTGGCTGTGGCCGTGTTGATGCCGACATGGCGGGCGACCGTCTCATCTCCACCGATGATCCGAAGCGCGAAGCCAAGGCGTGACCGGCTTACAAGCCACCCGAGCAGGTAAACCGCCAAGGCAACGGCCAGAAGCATCCAGTAAAGGTGCTGGTCGCGGAAGTCGGTCAGCACGTAAAGCCCTCGGGAGCCGAGGAAATTGTTCTGCACCCAGCTGACGAGGTTCCGGACCATCTCCGCCAGGCCAAGCGTGAAGATGACGAAATAGACGCCCGATAGCCTGAGCGTGGCAAAACCGATCAGCGCGGCAAGCACAGCGCCGACGACCGCGGAAAGCCCAGCCATCAGCCAGAACGAAGCCTGATAGTCGCTCATGCCGGTTCCGACAAGAAATCCACCCACGCCGAAGAATGCCGCCGTTGCAAGCGAAATGTAATGCGTCGGACCTGAGAACAGCACCCACGAGGTTGCGAGAGCGACATACATCATCATGTCGACGCCAAGCCCCAGCCAGTAGGCGTTGGCGACCATCGGCAGGAAAGCGGCCAACACCGCGACTGCCACTGCCCAGAGAAGTTCTGGCCAACCTGACGGCCTCATGCCGAGCGCCTCCCGAATATCCCTCTCGGACGGAACAGCAGAATGAGGACGAAAATGAAATACGCTGACGCCAGAGTCAGGCCGGGATCGATGAGGGTGGCGACTCCGGTCTCGACGATGCCGAGAATCGCGGCCGCGACAATGGAGCCGCGGATATCGCCTACCCCACCCATTATGACGATGATGAGCGCCTTCATTGTGAAGACGACGCCGATTGAGGCATCGAGCGTAATGAAAGTCGAAATCAATACACCGCCGACAGCGGCTATGGCTCCGCCAAGAGCAAAAGCAATCGCGGACATGCGGTAAACATTGATGCCAACCAATCCCGAAGCTTCAGTGGATACGGCGACGGCACGAACGGCGACGCCAGGTCGTGTATGGTTGAGCCAGAGATATGTCACCAGACCGATCAGACAGGCGATCAGGAACGCCACCAGGCGGTTGAGCGACGTGGTCGAGCCTAGGATCGTGATCGGTTCGGACAGGTACTTGTAGGCAAAGAACCCGCCTTCGATCGAGACCATGATTCCAATGAGAATGAAGGTCATCCCGAATGTGGCGAGAATCGATTCCACCTCCAGCGCACCCTGTGACTTCGACCGCCGAACCAAAGGGGTCAGAAGAAACCGATAGATCAGCCAGTTGCCCAGGAAACTGACCGGAATGACGAGGATCACCGTCAGAAGCGGGCTGATCTGGGAGGTCGTGTAGAGCCAGAAAGCCGCCAGAGCGCCAAGAACCAGGATCTCGCCGTTGGCAAGGTTCATGATGCGTGCGACGCCATACTGCAGATTGAGCCCCATTGCGACGAGCGCATAGGTGCCCGAGAGCAGCAGACCGGAAACGAGAATATCGATCATGCAGGCGAACTTGGCGGACGGGCGGGGATTCCCCCGCCCTCAAGCAATGTCATTCGGCCCAGCCATCTTTGACACGAACCGGAACGGCGCCCTCGACGCCAACACCCTTTACGCCACGAAACACGCCGTCCTGCCATTGGCCGACAGACCAGTACGTGTGGCTGACGTTGTTCTCGAATGTCAGCGTTCCCATCACGGTATCGAAGGAATTGTCCTTGACGTACTGCGTCACCACTTCGCGGTCGAGTGAGTCAGCGCCTTCGATAGCCTGTTCAAGGATCTGGAGCGCCGCATAGGTGTTCGCCGAGGCCCAGTAGTCCGCAACCTTCCCTGTAATCTCTAGGTGGGCATTCCGGTACTCGGCAATTTTCGGGTCATCAACATTCGTGCCGCCGGCGCCGAGTACGTTGTTGATCCTGTTGCCGTAGGCATTCCCGAAGGCGGGGAAACTGGTAGCAACTGCCGAGTAGTAGACCGATACATCCAGATCCTCGATGATCGCCTGCTCGGCGAGTGCGAAGCTGTCAGGCGGATACGACCAGGCGATGAAGCTGTCCGCGCCTGTTTCCTTGGCGCCTTTCATCACGGGGCTAAGGTCCGGGGTTCCGAGTGGATAGGATTTGTCATAGACGATTTCGAAACCGGCGGCCGGCAGCCTCTCGCGGGCGATTTCGGCCAGTTCGATCCCGAAGGCGTCCGCCACATTGACCATGGCGACCCGGTTGCCGATGTTGCCCGCCTCGCGCTGCTCGACCAGTATCTCGGTGACGCCTTCAATGAAGGCAGTCGTGGTTCCAAGCGTGAAGAAGAGGTTCGGGTAGCGCGCCGTCAGTTCGTCCATCTTGTCGGTGATGGCTGAGACCGCGATCATCGGATAGCCGTAGCGGCCATAGATCGGCGCAGCCGCAATGTTGAAACCAGTGCCGTACGGCGCGACGACGAAGTCAACCTTGTCCTGTTCGGCCAATCTTTGGGCCAGCTTGATATGCTCGCCGGGATTTGTCTTGTCGTCGTATTCGACAAGTTCGATGGTCATCTGCGTGCCGCCGACGTTGAGACCGCCGCGTGCGTTGATCTGGCTGACCCAGAGTTCCACATTTGGCCATTGCGTTACGGTCGCACCGCCAGCGAGCGGACCCGTTTTCGGTGCGATAGCACCAATCTTGATGACATCCTGCGCAAGCGCCGATCCGCCAGCAACAACGCCGAACACCAAGGCGCTGACCGCTGCAAGCGCCAACATGACTCTGTGGATCATCTTTTCCTCCCTGACATCTCCACGGACTTGATTTATGGCGGGCAGCCTATGTGCGAAGGCGGAAACGATCAACCGCCAATCATGCGCCGGAATGGATTTCGAAGACGTGCGCAGCAGCGGCCGTCTGCTTCGAGAAGGCTTCGGTCATGCCGATCCGGATTCCAGCATCCGTCCAGATTCCTGCGACGTGATTTTCTCCGAGGGCGGGCGAGACCGATTCCAACCGTTATCCTGACTCGATCAGGTGATTCTGCTGTGACTGGCCGTGTTCCGAAAAGTGTGGGATTTATGTACGAAAGTGCCATCACGCCGCCTCGGCACTGGCTTTACGGGTCATAAGGTGCGCGCGCTGTCCGCGACGGGAAAGTCCGCGTCCGCTTCTGTCACATGTCGCCCTGTGGTTGTCCAACTGATTCGCGGCAGGAAGCCTGGCGGCTCCCCGATCGGACTTGCCGGAAAGACCGTTCCCCTACCTCGCCGCAGTCTGTTTCCGGCGTGCGGTTCGCATCCTCGCCGCAGTTCCGTGAACCTTACCCAGGACCTTACCCATACACTTGAACTCCGAGCACTCGGCAGCCGGAAGCACCGGAATCGCCACAGCCGACGGCTTGACTAATCCAGCATGTCGGCCAGCCATTCGCCATCAGGAATTCCGGATCGCGCCGCGGCCGACCGAATTCACTCTATCCCACAAGCATACGCAGGCCCTGTGTCACGTCGGTTCGGACCGCAAGGCGAAGGCCAGGCTCATCCCCTACTCTCAGAGCAGCCAGAATCGAGCGATGCTGCCGTGGCACTTCCGATCGGTTAAGGCGGCTGTAGAGTTTGCGCATGGTCGGTCCAAGCTGCAGCCAGGCCGTTTCAGCCATCGCCAGCATGGCGGGCGCCTGGGCGCGCAGATAAAGCGTACGGTGAAACTCAAGGTTCGCCCGGATGTAGTCTACCGCATCCCGATTGGCCACGGCTTCACCGACTGACGAGTTAATCGCCTGAAGACGGTCGATCAGCGCAAAGTGCGCACGTGGCAAAGCACGGCTGGCGAGTTCCGGTTCCAGCAGCGCACGGGCCGCGGCAAGCTCCTCAATCCGTTCAATCGACAGATCCGGCGTTGTCACCCGTCCAGAGGCGGAAAGCGTAAGGGCGCCTTCCGCCGCCAGCCGCCGCAGAGCCTCACGCGCTGGCGTCATCGATACGCCGAACCTCTTGCCAACCCCCCTGATGGTCAGTGCCGTGCCGGGAGGCAGTTCCCCGCACATGATCCGACCGCGCAGTGCCCGGTAAACCAGATCGTGGGAGGGTCCTGTGTTGTCGCTCTGGCGGGATGGCAACGACATCGCAAACGGCTTCTAACGGCTCATTGTTCCGGTTGATCCTCGAATCGGTATCGATGGAGAGTCCGGCCATCTGTCCTCAGCCATGCGCGCGGCTCTTCGTATCCGGGGAACAATCGCGCGACGACTGCCCAGAATTCGGGCGAATGGTTCATTTCAGCCAAATGCGCCACCTCATGGGCAGCCACATAATGAAGCACATGACGAGGCGCCATCGCCAGACGCCAGGAGAACATCAAATCCCCCCGTTCCGAGCAGGACCCCCATCGCGACCTCGTGTCACGCAGCGTTATTCTCCCGAAGCGCATGGCAAGCCTGTCGCTGTAGCGTCCGCAGGCTTCGGCGAATTCCGATCGCGCGGATATCTTCAGGAACGCCTTTACGCGGGCGGCAACCATCTCCGGCTGCCGGGGGACAACCAGCCTGCCTTCCTGAAGCTCCGCCTTCCTGACAGGACCGGGATCGATCAGAACCTGCCGGCCCTCGACCGGAATAGCTGCGCCGAGCCGGACGGCAACCGGCTCTGCGCGGCGGGTCAGCTGCTTTTTGATCCAGCCGGACTTTTCCTCAGCGAAAGCCAACGCCTTGCTGACGTCGGAAGCCGCCGGAACCGTCAACGTCACCTTTCCGTCGAGCTCGGAAATCCGCAGCGAAATCCGCTTGGCACGCGGTGAACGGCGCAGGTTGACTCTTACGGAAGGATCGCTTTTGAGAACCGCCTGCTTCATTTCCTGAACCCGCTCGCTGTCTATGGGGATGCTACATCGGCCTTGAGACTTCCACCACCTGAAACTCGCCGGAATTTCCGTGCCCAATCGCTTTGACAGTGCCTGGCCGCTGTGGCAGATGGCGCGGGCTTGAAGGCTGACATGAACAATTTAGGGGATTGCCCACATGCCCAAAGAAGAATGGGGAACCAAGCGCGTCTGCCCGAAAACCGGCAAACGATTCTATGATCTGGGCAAGGATCCGGTCATTAGCCCTTACACAGGTGAAATCGTAGAGATCGAAGCCGGTGCGAAGTCCCGCATAGCGGTTGCAGGAAAGCCGGAAGACTCCGACGATGACGCCCTGAACCTTGTGGATGACAACGACGACGGCGCGGCGAATGCCGACAAAGGCGCCGTGCAGATCGAAGACGAGCTTTTGGAAGACGACGAAGAGGACAGCGTGTCGCTGGATGAGATCGCCGATGTCGCGGCGGACGAGGATGATAGCTAGGCGCAGCGGAAGCGGCCTACCATGAAATGGGTCCGGCATCCGAACCTGGAATTGGGCCTGAGTCCCTGCCGAAGGCAACCTGGCTGGCATCAAGAAAATTAATTCTTGAACAATCCCGTCCCAGTCCATACAAACGACCGTGGTCTTGAAGATTGGCCGATATTGCCGGGGCCTTAGCTCAGTTGGGAGAGCGCTAGCATGGCATGCTAGAGGTCAGGGGTTCAAATCCCCTAGGCTCCACCATCTAATGCCAGGATCGGTTGGGACCAGCTTCAGCATCAGGCGAAATGCGGTGCCAGAAGCACGTGAGATGTATTGCCCGCAACAGGCCGCTCCAGGTTCCAGCCGGGCGAGCAAAGCGCTGATAGATCAGCCGCACCGCTAAGCTCCTCACTATTGACGCGGGGTCTCTCTTCTCCAGAAGGGATAATGCACTGTCTCGCCGACGTACGGAATGCGCCTAACCAGGGTTCTGGTGGAACAGGCCGTCAAAAAGGAATGCCGACCCGGATCACCTTGCAGTCGAACTCACTGACACCCGCAAGGCGCATCTCGGTGTGCCATCGCTGGCCCAAGGTGCCCGTAATTCGCTCGAACAGTGTTTCTGCCTGAGCTCGGCTGAGCAGGAACCGGCTGTGACCGCCCATCAGGTTGGTTCGATTTGCGTAGCGTCCGAAACGGCCACAGGCCAACCCAGGATCACGACGTTCCCGGGAGACTGCAGGACCGGGCGTCAAGTCGAAGGCCGGGCTGATCCGCCATCGCCGCCCCCGGGCGAGCGTCGCGTGATTCCGTGGATTGTCATCCAGATTGGACACCGCCGCGTCGAAGCACATCCGCCCGAACAGTTCCCGCAGATCACTTTCCGAGTCTCCGCTGCAACGACGGACTTCATCGGCGAACAAGGGATAGGACCAGTCGCTGCTGTCCCCTGTGCGATCGACCATGCATAGAAGCGTCAGGGCGCTCTCCATCCGGTGGCGGCGGTAGCCGGCATCGGATCGGTCGCGGTCGAATCGGCGGACGAGCAACACACCCCGCCCGCCTGCGGTCTCGACACGGCTTTCAGCGACGTTCAGGCCACATGCCGGGGCGAGACGGAGCATTCCATACTCAACGCGCACGTAATTCCAGCGGTCGTCATTACGACCGAACTTGGCGACCCAAAGTCCGTCCCGGTCTTCCACAACTGCCTTGGGACGGGCACCGCCCATCGAAGTGCCGAGCAGAAGCAGCTTCTCGACCTGATCCCTTAGAGGCTGAATCATAACTCATTGATTCAATTATATTATAATAATTCATGGCGTTATCTCCCGCGCCACACGTCGCATCAGGAACCGGCAGGCGGCCAGCTGGACCCAGGCCAGGGAGCTTTCCAGGGTTCTCTCCACATCC
>JAJEAY010000217.1 GCA_022824145.1 Rhodobacter sp.
GAGGCTCGAAATCTCCTGAAAGTCAGGGCTGAACCAGGTTGAGTGGTTCACTACGTACACGGCGAACCTGAGCGGACATACCAATTGCCACTGAGATCTGGGCAGACGCCGACATCTTTTGAATACTCCGGGGCCAGTCCGGCCATAGCGCGATTGAACTGACCGACTAAGCCTGAGTCGATACTGTCGAACTTTGGTAGATAAAATTTGTTAAAGCACTCTAAAACAATTAGTTAATGGGTTTTCTTCAATCAGTTTGGGAGAATTATAATTAACATAACACTGATTATGCGCCTTTTCAGCCTGCCAATGTGACTTCGATCCGAACTCCGAATTGGCGCGATTCATCCCAGGGCGTACCCAGCGCCGCGGACGGTACGCACCGGATCAGCGCCCCCTTTCCTGCAGAGCGCCTTGCGCAGCCGCCCGATGTGAACGTCAACTGTCCTGGAATCCACATAGACATCCCGGCCCCAGACAAGATCAAGCAGCTGCTCGCGACTCCAGACGCGGCCAGGCCGTTCCATGAGCGTCGACAGCAGCCGGAACTCTGTGGGGCCAAGCTTCAGAAGCGCACCTGCACGGGTCACCCGATGGCTTTCGGGATCAAGTACGATGTCCTCGAACTCCAGGCGCTGGCCAACCGTGGATGGCCGCGTGCGCCGAAGCTGGGTGCGAACACGGGCAATCAGCTCGGCAACGGAGAACGGCTTCACCACGTAGTCGTCCGCACCGGTCTCGAGTCCCCTCACCCGATCCGCCTCTTCCGACTTCGCCGACATCATGATGATCGGCACGTTTCGAGTGGAAGCTCTCGCGCGCAGCCTTCGGCATATCTCGATGCCGGACACGCCGGGAAGCATCCAGTCAAGAAGAATGATGTCAGGCTGTTCCTCATCGACCAGAAGAAGCGCTTGGTCGCCCGAACCGGAACGGACAACCTCAAATCCCCCGGACTCAAGATTGTAGATCAGAACCTCGCGCTGAGCGGGCTCGTCCTCAACGACAAGAACCCTGGGCTTGACTGCTGACATGGATCATCTCATCCAGATACGTCAAAGGCGGTCCGGTCGCTCTTCGGGCGCACGTCCCCAGACCGCTCGCCAGTGACGAGATAGATTACCTGTTCGGCAACCGAAGTCACATGATCGCCCGTCCTCTCCATGTTCTTCGCGATGAAATGAAGGTGCATGCAGGCGGTGATGTTGCGCGGGTCTTCCATCATGTGCGTGAGGAGCTCGCGGAACACCGAATTGTACATCTGATCGACATCGTCGTCCCTGAGCCTGATCTCCTCCGCCAGTTTGGCATCACGCTGGATGAAGGCATCGAGCGCTCCTTTGAGCATGATTCCGACTTCGCGTGCCATCCTGCGGAGTCCGGGGCCGGCTTCGTGAACCGGCGGCATATGCGCCAGCGCCGTCGTGCGCTTCGCCAGATTCTTCATGTAGTCTCCGCAGCGTTCAAGGTTCGAGGAAATCTTCATGACCGTCAGAACAGTCCTCAGGTCACTTGCAACGGGAGAACGCAGTGCGATGATGCGCCCGGCCTGCTGGTTGATCTCTTCCTCCAGCTGGTCAATCGCCTCGTCGGCCTCGCGCACTTTCTTTGCAAGCTCCTCGTCGGAGTTCATCAAAGCATCGGTCGCGTCGCGGATCGAACTCTCGACCAATCCTCCCATCTTCATCAGAAGAATCTGAAGCTGCTCCAAGTCGCGGTCAAACGCCGCCGCTATGTGCCTCTCCTGCATCATCGAACTCATCCTATGCGGCCGGAAATGTAGCTTTCCGTTTTGGGATCCTGTGGATTCTCGAATATCTGGGACGTGTCGCCGAACTCGACCAGGTCACCTAAATGGAAAAATGCCGTGCGCTGGCTTACGCGGGCGGCCTGCTGCATCGAGTGAGTGACGATGATCACCGTATAGTCCTGGCTCAGGCCTTCGATCAGATCCTCGATCTGGCTGGTGGCGATCGGATCCAGCGCCGAGCAGGGCTCGTCCATCAGCAGCACTTCAGGCATCGTGGCAATCGCACGGGCAATGCACAAACGCTGCTGCTGGCCTCCGGACAGTCCGGTCCCAGGCCTGTCCAAGTAGTCTTTGACCTCATCCCACAGCGCTGCCTGGCGCAACGAATGCTCGACAATGTCTGTCAGCTCTGCCCTGTCGCGCGCCAGCCCATGTATTCTCGGGCCGTAAGCGACGTTGTCAAAGACCGACTTCGGAAACGGATTCGGTTTCTGGAACACCATGCCGACCCGTGCGCGCAGCTGCACAGGATCGACCTTGGGATGGTAGACGTCCTCGCCGTCCAGCGTGATTTCGCCGATAACCCGCGCGCCGTCGACTGTATCGTTCATCCGGTTGAGGCACCGCAGAAACGTTGATTTCCCGCATCCCGAAGGGCCGATGAAAGCGGTAACGGTCTGGGGCGCGATTTCAACGTTTACACCCTTGATCGCGTGAACCACCCCTTTGGTATTCGCGATGTCATGGGTCTTAACGCCCGCTGGCACGCCGTAATAGACATCGACTGCCGCAGCCCGCAGCTTCACGTCTTTCATGTTTACGGCTCCATCTTCGGTTCTGTCATCGTACATGACTGTGTCCGTCCTTTACCAGCGGCGTTCGAATCTGCGCCTTAGAATGATGGCAAGAATGTTCATTGCCATAAGGAAAATCATCAGCACGACTATTGTCGCTCCGGTTTTGGCCTCGAAGGCGCGCTCCGGAAAGTCCGACCAGCGGAACACCTGGACCGGCAGCACCGAAGCGCTGTCGGTGATGCCGCCCGGCACGTCGACGATGAACGCGACCATGCCAACCATGATCAGCGGCGCCGTCTCACCGAGTGCCTGGGCCATTCCGATAATGGTGCCGGTAAGGATTCCCGGCATCGCAAGCGGCAGCACATGATGGAACGTAGCCTGCATTTTCGATGCCCCTACCCCAAGTGCCGCATCACGGATCGACGGCGGCACCGCCTTGATCGCCGCACGGCCTGCGATGATGATTGTCGGCAGGGTCATCAGAGCGAGCACTATGCCGCCCGCAAGGGGAGCGGAACGGGGAACTCCAAACACGCCAAGGAAAACGGACAGTCCCAGCAGGCCAAAGATTATCGACGGAACCGCCGCGAGATTGTTGATGTTAACCTCGATCAGGTCGGTGAAATGGTTCCTCGGCGCGAATTCCTCAAGGTAGATCGCTGCGGCAACGCCGACCGGAAACGCCAGCAGGAACGTCACAAGCATCGTCCAGAAGGATCCCACGACCGCGCCCCAGATGCCCGCAAGCTCCGGCTCTCTGGAATCGCCCGATGAGAAAAAGCGCCAGTTGAACACGCTCTCCACCGCGCCCGACGCCTTCAGTTCCTCGATCGCAACGATCTGCGTGTCGGAGACCTTGCGCGCGGCTTCGGGAAGATCGGTTATGTACAGCGACCAGTCAGGGCTGTTCTCCAGATCGATGGATGGGGCGACAATGATCTTCCCTTCGGCATGCGTGGCGTCGATTTCTGTTATCTTCAGCCAGCCATCGCCGGCACGCAGGAAAACCGAGCGGTTGTCGCGGTCCAGTTGTTCGGCTCCGAGCACCGCATTGGCACGTGCTTCCAGTTCTTCCGCGTCCCGGACCAGTCCGTCCCGCTTGGCGACAGCTGCATTCTTCTTCCGTTCGGCTTCCGCGAGTTCCTCATTTCCTACCGCGCTCGCCATTCGCCGCTCGAATACCCTTACCGCATTGTTCTGGCGCGCCGCCTGAACCCGAAGGCGTTTCGCGTCTTCCAGCAACAGGTTCTTGACCTCTGTCACCAGGCCCGCGAAATCATTCACCGATGAGGAAATCACAGCATTGCCGTCATGGGTGAACACCGAGACCAGCCCGCGGGTTTCGATCTCCGTCATTTCCCCAAAGCTGCCCTTTAGATAAAGGTCCGCTACGTCTGAGGCGAGAAACCGGAAGTCGATAGTCTGTCCTACCAGCCCGGGATCTGACGCCACCAATTCGGCAAGCTCAAAGGGAGCTCCGACGGAAATGATGTCATAGAGTTCCCGCCGGGCACTGCGTGCGGTCACATCGGGAAAAAGACTCTTTAGCGCATTCTTTGTCAGCGTCCCGAAACTGCCCCGCAGAATCACGTTTGGATCACCGGTTCCGTCAGGATCGATTCGGTCGGATTCCAGTGTCACCGGAATCGTAATGTAGCTCTCAGTAACGGCGCCGGACGCTTGATAAAGTACTGAGCCAAGGAGGCTGAACAGCGCTAGTCCCGCCACCAGAATCGCGGTCACGCCGTAAACCTTCAACCGCAGCTCGGCATTGCGGCGCCTGCGTACGGATGCCCCTCCTGCGAGGCCCGCTGGAACCGTGCCTGCGGTTCTACCAGCCATGGTCGGTTCCCCTACTCATAGAGTTCGCGATAGCGGCGCACGAGACGCTGCGCCGCGACATTCATAAGAAGAGTCACGCAGAACAGCGTGAATCCCAATGTGAAGGCAGGTCCGGCGGCGGTCTCCGCCTCCGTGTCGCCTGTAATCAGCATTACGATCTGAACCGTCACCGTGGTCACAGCCTCCAGCGGATTTGCGGTCAGGTTCGCTCCCTGTCCCGCCGCCATAACCACGATCATCGTTTCCCCTACAGCCCGGCTGAATCCCAGAAGCGCCGCCGACACGATTCCCGGCAAGGCTGCCGGCAGGACCACCAGGCGGATGGTCTCGGCTTTCGTCGCGCCAAGTCCGTAGGATCCGTCGCGCAGGCTCTGCGGCACCGCGTTGATCACATCATCCGAAAGCGATGAGATGAAGGGAATGATCATGATTCCCATCACGACGCCTGCGACCAGCGCCGATTCGCTCGCAACCGACAGCCCGATGGACTCGCCCGCGCCGCGCAGGAACGGCGCCACCGTGATTGCGGCGAAAAAGCCGTAGACCACAGTCGGAATGCCCGCAAGAATCTCGAGCATTGGCTTGACGAAACCGCGCACGCGCCTATCCGCGAAATCAGATAGGTATATTGCTGCGAACAGGCCTATCGGCACGGCGACCAGCATCGCGATGAGAGTGATCATCAGCGTTCCGGCAAACAGTGGAATGGCCCCCACCTTGTCTGCGTCCAGGTGGCCCGTGTGGATCCCCGAGAGCGGGGACCAGGTTGTTCCGAACAGGAACTTGTCAATGCGCCAGCCGATCTTCTCAAAAAATGACAGCGTCTCGAATATCAGGGATAGAACGATTCCAACCGTGGTCAGAATGGCAATGGTGGCCATGCAGGCCAGAAGAACCCGGACGATTGTCTCGAACCGGTTCCTTGCCCGTGCGCTGGCGCGCACGACGCGTAGGGTAAGCAAAGCGGCCGCAGCGGTTCCGCCGATCACAAGCGCCGCCCGGACCCAGCCCCAGAAAGAGGCCATGCGGCTGTAATCGGCCGAAATCGCGTATCGCAGTTCATCCGTTTTGGACGCAAGGCGGCTGGCTGCGATCGCTTTGGCGTCCGACAGCACCAGTTCGTGCGCGATGGTCGGCTCGTCCGGAAGCGACACCGCGATCCGGGCCATCAAAGTGGAGTCGATGATCAACCCAGGCACAACCGTGAGAACGATCACCGATGCCATGCCGACAATCAGAACCCAGATCAGGCTGTGCAGTCCATGGTAGGCTGGACGGGAGTGAAGCAATGCGCCGTTTCCGTCGACCAGTACAAGCGCGCGCTGCCGCGAAATCACGAACGCCGCCAGCGCGACAACTGCGACAAATGCAAGCAGGACGGAAGTCATCGGCGTATTCCAGATGGATTAACGAAAGAAGGCAGGGGATCTGCACCCCCTGCCCGATCTGTGCTTGACTGACGAATCAGTCCCACTCGTTCCCGGTCATCGGGGTGAGGCTGTTCACGTTGGCTGACACAGCCGAAAACATATCAGCCGGAAGCGGGATGAGACCCTTGTCAACCAGGTAGCCTTCTTCGCCGGCAGCGTCCTCGGACATGAATTCGGCTGCATATTCGGCAATTCCCGGAATCACTCCGACATGCGCCTTCTTGATGTAGAAGAAGAGAGAGCGCGATACCGGATAGTCACCAGAAGCGATGTTTTCGAAGGTAGGCTCGACGTCGTCGACATTGGCTCCCTTGATCGCGTCGGAGTTTTGGTCGAGGAAGGAGAACCCGAAGACGCCGAGAGCGTTGGGATTGGCCTCGAGCTTCGAGACGATCAGATTGTCGTTTTCGCCTGCGTCGACCCAAACGCCGTCTGAACGAACGGACACGCCGTCGCAGTCAACCGAGTCCGCGCCTTCGCAGCCTTCTTCCATTACGAGCTCCTCAAAGGCATCGCGTGTGCCCGACGACGGCGGAGGTCCAAGAACCTCGATGTCGATGGCAGGCAGCGACGGGTCAACTTCGTCCCAACTCATGGGTTTCGGGCCGTTCTCGGCAAGTGCGATGACCAGCTGCTCGCGGGTAACCGAAAAGTCCGGGCCGGATTTGGCGTTTGCGACGACAATGCCGTCATAGCCGACAACAGCTTCGGTGATTTCGGTAACGCCGTTGTCCGAACAGAGCGTGAATTCCTTTTTCTTCATGCGCCGCGAAGCGTTGGTGATGTCGGGATGTTCCGTTCCGACGCCGGCACAGAACAGTTTCAGGCCTCCGCCCGAACCGGTGGACTCGACAACAGGCGTCTTGAAACCGCTTGTCCTGCCGAACTGCTCGGCAACTGCGGTTGAGAATGGAAAGACCGTGGATGAGCCCACAATTCGGATCTGGTCGCGCGCACTGGCAGCCGTGGCGGCCACTGCGGTGATCACAGCGGCAGATACGGCAATTCTTTTTAGAGACATTGACAGCTCCTCAGATTAAGTCTCGGAAGCGCGGAACGAAGGGATCCGCGCGGGATGTGCGGCCCTGAATGGTCTCGGATTTGAATGGATTTGTGACGTTTTTGTATCAGTTTTATGACAATGCCGGATTCAGATGGCCAAGTGCGGCAAGTCCTGAAATGCTATGCTGGCATGTTTCTGTTCGGAAACGCAATTTTCCAGATCACGCCTGCGACATCATATCACCTCATGTTCGGTGACACCCAGCTGACGCCAGCATTCAGCTTCCCTGATGCGGAAGAATTACGGTGAAACGGCTGCCTTTTCCCGGTTCGCTGCTGATTCTCAGCCGGCCTCGATGCCGGTTCAGGATGTGTTTGACGATAGCGAGGCCAAGCCCTGTTCCGCCCATTTCCCGCGAACGGTGGGTATCGACCCGGTAAAACCGTTCGGTCAGCCTGGGAATATGCAGCTGATCGATTCCGTCACCATTGTCCTCAACGGTGACCCGAACCGCCGGTCCCTGAAGCTCTGGATCATGATCCAGGGCCGAGATTTCAACTGTCGCGCTGTCGCCGCCGTATTTCACCGCATTCTCGATCAGATTGGTGAATATCTGGGCCAGCTGGTCCGGACTGCCGCGCACATGCAGCGGGCTATCGGCGCCCGATATTCCAAGCTCGACTCCCCTCTCCTGTGCCTGCGGCTCAAGCGCCTCAGACGCCGACGTCACCAACGATGTTACGTCGACCTGACCGGTGGGCGGGCGGCGCTCTTCGGCCTCGACCTGGCTTAGGGACAGCAGATCCTGGATCAGCCGGTTCATCCGTTCCGCCTCCCGCCCCATTATCTCAAGGAATCTGTCCTGTGCCTCTCGGTCGTCGCGGGCGGGACCGCGGAGTGTTTCGATGAATCCCAACAGCGCCGTCAGGGGCGAGCGCAATTCGTGGCTCACATTTGCCACAAAGTCCCGCCTCATCTGGCTGGCTTCCTCAATGTGGCTTACGTCCTCGAGGAAGAGAAGAACGCCCGCCTGACCGGCAATGGGAGCGGCCGTGGCAATGTAGGTGGTGTCCCGAACGGAATCACGGGCAGGAAACCGGGTGGACCGAGGTTGCTGAGTGCCAATCGCTCCTTCGATGCAGTCAAGGAGAACTGGATGGCGCAACGCAGTGATGTAGTGCTGTCCCTGAATCCCTGGACCGAACACCGCCTCCGCTGCACTGTTCGCGGCGGCGATGCGTTCGTCCGAACCGATCAGTACCATAGGCGCATGCGTGGCGTCCAGAAGCGCGGCAGCATCCATGCCCGTTAGCCTAAAGCTGCCTTGATCGCTTTGCGGAACTCGCCGACGAGCATTTCCGCATCCTCTACGCCGACTGAGATTCGGAAGAAGCCTTCCGAGATTCCGAGTCTCCCCAGCGCTGAAGGGTCAAGCGCCCGGTGCGAGGAACTCGCGGGATGCGAGAGCGTAGTGCAGATATCGCCGAGCGTCGGAGCGAACGCGACGGCGGACGCTGCCTGGACGAGACGGTTCGCGGCCTCACGGCCACCGTCAATCTCGAAGCTGACCATGTTTCCGCCCCTTTCACCAAGAAGGGAGCAGGCCCGTTCGTGATCCGGATGGTCGGTGCGCAATGGATAAAGCACACGCCGGACTCCGTTCGTTTCCGCCAGCGCATCCGCCAGCACCCGTGCATTCGCTTCGGCCCGGTCGTATCGCAGTTCGAAGCTGAGGAGACCGCGTTCCGCAAGCCAGCAGTCAAAGGGGCTCGGTGTAAGTCCCAAAGTCACCGACGTATCATAAACTGCATTGCGATGATCCGCGTTTCGGCAGGCAACATAGCCGAGGGTGGCGTCCGAATGTCCTGCGAGCAGCTTGGTGACCGAGTGAATCACAAGATCGGCGCCGTGGTCGAACGGCCGAAACCCGCGCGGTGTGGCAAATGTATTGTCAATTGCCAGCGGAATGCCATTCAGCCGCGCGATCTCGCCGATTCCGTAGATGTCGGAGACCCGAAGCGTTGGATTCGAGACCGTCTCCAGCAGGATGAGCCGTGTGTTCGAACGGAGGTCCTCCGTGAACCGTGACGAGTCGGTGGGATCGGAAAGCGTGGTCTCGATTCCAAGCCGCGGCAATTCCTCAGCCATAAGCCGCATTGACCGGCCGTACAGCTGGCTTCCACCTAACACATGGTCGCCGGAGCGCAGAATTCCCAGCACTGCCGCCGTGACCGCCGCCATTCCGCTTCCCGTAACCAGTCCGTTTTCGGCGCCTTCGAGCGCATCGATCCTGCGGGCCAGAACGTCTGCGTTCGGATGTCCCTCGCGGGCATATGCATATCCGCGGGCCGACCCTTCATAGAGTGCATCCAGCGCGTCAGGGCTCTCGGCGGAATAGACAACGGAGGGAAACAGGGGAGTGGCCACCGGCTGGCTCACGCTTTCTGGCCATTTCATGCGGACTGACGAAGAATGTTTCTCTTTCCCAGTCATTTATTCAACAATTCTCAGGCCATCACGGTACTTTTCCATTCGCATCCGATAGTGTCGGGCAGATTCGGCCAGCTTTCTTCTTTCTTCCTCGCCAAGAATGCGAATCACTCGGGCGGGCGATCCTACCGCCAATGCTCCGGGGGGAATTTCCTTCCCTTCGGTGACAAGAGCCCCCGCCCCTAACAGTGCTCCCGCACCTATGCTTGCGCCGTTCAGGACTATGGCGCCCATTCCGATCAAGGCACCGTCATTTACGGAGCAGCCGTGCAGAATCGCCCTATGGCCGACAGTGCATTCCGCAGCGACCGTCAGCGGAAAGCCGGGATCGGTGTGCAGGACGCAGTGTTCCTGGATGTTGCTGCCAATCCCGAGAACAATGGGTTCATTGTCTCCCCGAAGCGTTGCGCCGAACCAAACCGACGCGCCCGCACTGACCGTGACGTCTCCGATCAGATGCGCTCCGGGCGCCACCCAGAAGTCCCCGTCTTCCGGAAGCTTGGGGGCCCGTTCTCCGAGTGCATACAGTGTCATTGCTTTGTCCTGAATTCGTCGCTGAGTTCCTGAACGAAATCGACCAGTCCGGGCTGCCGGACACGTTTCAGGCGTTCGGCCATAACAATCTGGCGAAGCTGCGCCGCCGCATCTCCAAGGTCACGGTTCACCAGAACGTATTCGGAGTCGGTCCAATGACCTATCTCGTCCTCAGCCCGCTCCATCCGCACGGTGATCACATCCTCGCTGTCCTGGCCACGTGTCCGGAGACGGTTTTCAAGGTCCGCGATTGAAGGCGGCAGCAGGAAAACCGAGACAACGTCCCTGCCGAGTTCAGACTGGCGGAGCTGCCTCGCACCCTGCCAGTCGATGTCGAACAGCAGATCCCGCCCCTTTGATATCTCTTCTTCTACGGGCGCTCTTGGCGTTCCGTAGAGATCGCCGAAAACTTCGGCATGTTCCAGCATTTCGCCTTTGGCGACCATGCGCTGGAATTCCTGTCTGGTCCGGAAGTAATACTGCTGCCCCTCACGTTCTCCCGGCCGGGCCGGTCGTGTTGTGACCGATACCGAAAAGGCGATCGACGGATCCCAGGTCAGGAGATCCCCCGTCAGGGTCGTCTTCCCTGCCCCTGAAGGTGAAGACAGCACAAGCAATATGCCGCGGCGCGGGACCATGTTCTTACTCCACGTTCTGCAGCTGCTCGCGCATCTGATCTATGGTGGCTTTGAGGTCAAGACCGAGCCGGGAAAGGTCAGGCGACTGCGCCTTTGCGCAAAGCGTGTTGGCCTCTCGGTTGAATTCCTGGGCGAGGAAGTCGAGTCTGCGGCCGGCCGCGGCGTGAGACGCAAGCAGGTCGCGCGCGGAGGATACGTGCGCCTTCAGGCGATCGATCTCTTCGGTGACATCGGCCTTGACGGCAATGAAGGCTATCTCCTGCTCAAGACGCCCATCGTCCACCATATCGCTGGGCCCTAGCACCCTCGCAAGCCGCTCACGCAGCCTGTCCGCCATGCGGTCGCTGCGCGCCTCGGCCAGTTCGCCCGCGTCGGCCAGCAATGATTCGATCCAGTCAATCTGTCCGTTCAGAATCTTTTCCAGTGCCGTTCCCTCGTCCTTCCGCGCATTGTCGAGCTGCGCCATCAGTTCCGGCAGGCCCTGAAGCATAGATTCCCGGAGGTCTTTCAGTTCGTCATCACCTTCGCCGGTCAGGACCCCGCGAAGCATGAGAATGTCAGCTGCGCTGGAACTTGCCAATGCAACTCCTTGTTTTTCCGCTTCGGTTTCGATTTCGGCAATATGAGAAATCCTCTGTTTCAATACATCGACGTCCAGCTGTTCCTCCATGCTGCCGGTATAGCTCTGTGCCTTGGCCGTAACTGTGACGTTTCCTCTTTTTACTGTCTTCGCCAACTCGCGGCGGATCAGCTGGTCGCTGCGTTCCATCCAGTCGGGCAGCCGCAGCCGTGCCTCGAAGCCACGGGCGTTGACCGTGCGGACCTCCCAGGTCCAGTCGTATTGGCCAAACGTTCCCTGAAGAGACGCGAAGCCGGTCATGGATTTGATCATGGCGTTTAGTCGATGAAGGCTGACCCGTTGGCGCTTATGTCAGTTCCAGAAGGAATGCGAAAGATGCAGTTAATTTCCACACACCGGTACGCTACCTCGTCCGCTTGTTCGGACGGTCAGGCATAGTGAAGGTATAGGCGGCTGACCGCCTGTTCCGGAGCGAACGTAAAACCTGAAGGGGTGGAGTGCATCGTCTGTCCGAAAAACCGAGGTGGTTTACACCGTATCCACTGACAGAACTGCACCGTAATAATGAACCGCTTGTTTGCGGAATTTCCTCCGCTGTCCGTCCGAGCCTTCACGCCCTGGTGGTTCCCGACGATTCTGGCCGACACCGTTGCTTGTCAATTGGATGATGAACGGTGTGAGTTCGACGCCTGGCCCATTAACAGTCTCGAACTGAAATTTGTGGAACTCATCTCTCGATTATCCAAGGCCAACCAATCTTTAGAGCGGCATAGGAAGATCGCAAAGGCTGCCATATACCTGTTCACGTTGTTTGGTGGTCTATGCCTGAATGATCGGCTTCAGGTAGTGGATTGGTGTGGATTCGAATTGGCCAAGGGGTTGTCGGGGAACTCGAATCAACGTTTTCCCAATCGGCTGCAGACGTGAACACGGGGAATCACCGCTATGGCGCATCGTAGATGGTGGAGGAACGAAGCGACGGCATTGACTCCTCAGTTGGTTCGGAGCAGATACCCATAGAGGACGATTCTCTTTAATTATCAATAATTTACAGAGGCCAAAGATACCAATGAGCAAACATGGCATACAAGTCATCGGCTAAGGGATCTCTTGCAAATCGTTCATAATCCTGCGACGGTCAGAAATATGAAAGTAAACGTTAATTGTCGATCGGACGGCACTGCCGTACTGAACTCATTGCCACAGGCCAGTTTGGAATGCAAATGAGCGCATTTCTTCAAATTGGCATTCGCGACCTCATCCAAGGCAATCCCGTCGAATCAGCCAGAGTCGAGTTCAAGGCCAGCTGGAGCGAGCCAACCGGATATCAAGTCCTGAAAACGATTTGTGCCTTTGCCAACGACTTTCAGAATCTCAATGGCGGTTACGTAGTGATCGGTGTGGCTGAGTCCGACGGGAAGGCGGAACTTCCGCCTAAAGGCTTGGACCACACTGAACTTAGTGCGGCACAGTCATGGATACAGGGTCGCTGCAGGGCGATGCATCCGCCCTACAATCCTGTTCTTGCTCCGGAATTCCTAGACGGTCGCTCGGTTTTGGTGGTCTGGGCATCTCCCAGTGAAGACAGGCCGCACCGAGCCCCTGACGGACCTGGCAAACCGGCAGTCCAGAGATACTGGATTCGCCTCGGTTCGCATACCGTAAACGCTGAGGCAAGCGGACGGCTCGATGCTTTGCTTGAACAATCTGCGAGAGTGCCGTGGGATGACCGGCTGGAACCCCGAGCCCGTGTAGAGGATCTGCGCGAGGCAAAGGTCCGCGAGCATCTCCATGATGTTCATAGCACGCTTCGCGACGAAAGCGATGTATCAGCCGTCTACCGCAAAATGAGACTAACAGCACCTGTGAACAGCCACGAGGCTCCTCGCAATGTAGGTCTACTGTTTTTTTCCGAAGATCCGGAGCGATGGTTTCCAGGCGCTAGAATAGATGTAGTAAGGTTCGCTGCAGACCGCGCGGGAGAGGTGCAGAGCGAACGCGTGTTTCGAGGTGCCCTTGCGGCGCAGGTCAAGGATTGCCTGCAGTATCTCGAGGGCCTTTCCCAAACGCATCTCCAGAAAGAAATGGACCGCAGCCATGTGAGGGGCTGGGTTAGCTATCCATTACCGGCGCTTCGTGAAGTTCTTGTCAATGCGGTTTATCATCGCAGCTACCGTCCGGATGTGGTGGAGCCAACCAAGGTGTGCCTGTATCCCGACCGGATGGAAATAATCAGCTATCCGGGACCGGTCGCCGGAATTGAAAGTGAGCATCTGAAAGGTGATGCCGCGGTGCCTCCTGTCCCCGCCCGAAACAGGCGCATTGGAGAATTCCTGAAGCAGCTTCGGCTTGCGGAAACATGGGGTACCGGCCTTCCACTCATATTCAGGGCAATGGAAGAAAACGGCTCTCCCTCACCGCGCTTTGATTTTGACAGGAGCCGGTCGTGGTTTCGTGCAACACTGCCGGCGCATCCGGAGTATGCCGCGATTTCCGCATTTCAGGACGCGGCATACCTGAAGACAGTCGGCAGCGTGGAGGATGCATTCCGGCGTGTCAGGGATGCATGGATTTCTAACGATGCGTCCGCGCTTCTCGCGGCAGAGATGATAAGGCTTTATTCGGAACGTGAGGAAATTGACCAAGGCAAGGAAGTTTTTCGGAAATTCAAACAGACCGGACCGAAGAGCGCGCTCCCTCATCTTGCGAATGTTCTGGTCGAGACCTTGCTTGACCACGGCCAGGTTCAGGACGCTCGTCAAATCCTGCAGGATTTCGCCGCCAATTCCTCAGAACAGGATGCAGTCGATGCCGCCATACTCGCCCGGAGACTCAAAAGACCTGAATTGGCTCACGGTTACTTTGAGCAGGTAGGAAGTGCACTGAAGGAAGACCCGCGTGCGCTCCACGAGTTTGCGCAGACCAAAATGAATCTGGCCCAGAATGTCCATAGAAGGAGGCAGAAGTCATGGAAAAATGTGAACAAACGTCTGCTTGTAGAAGCACGCCAGATGCTGGAGCGCGTAATTCAACTGGAGGCGCCTACAGTACGCCATGCATGGGCATGGCGCGATCTTGCAAGAACCCTTAGGTGGCTGCGCGCGCCTGACAGTGAGGTGACTGCCGCCTTTAAGCAGGCACAGAAGATGTTGCCGGATGAGCATCGTTTTAAAGATGAACTCGAACAATTTAGGCAGCAGGCAGTCAATCGCCGCCGCGTCCCGAGTGAATACGGTTGACGCGCGACCCGTTGAATTCCGCTTTCCGAGGAAGGTGAGAACGTAAGTGTAACACTTAGACATTGGATCGCGAGCCAAGTGATTCGACTGAATTGGCCTTCTGTCCAATGCCGAGTACGGTATCTGTATGGACGGATCCTCTGAAATACATATAGAAAAACTACGATAAAACATCAGGTTACTGAAAGCGCTGTGAAGTTACCTTGTCGATTGCGTGGCAACACCCCTGCACGGTCAGCCTTCTGCAGATAGAAGGCCCCTCCCTTCAAGAAAGTCGGCTTCACGGGCGTAGGGAAGGAATTTCGGGCTGCCTGCAATCGGCAGACATGCGCCAGCGGTTCCGAACAGCGCGAACTTGCCGCCCTGCCCTAATTTGGCTCCGAACAATCTGTAAGCCTGCTCCATTTCCAGAAAACCCGCCATCCGCGAAGCTGTCAGGAAGTCTCTCCCCGATCGCTGCCAAACCGCACCTTCTGGCCAGCAACCGGACAGAAGCGCTGCCTGCCCGCCCAAAAAAGCCCGGCCGATCGAATTAATGTCTTTCAGAACACCCCAGTTCCCTGAACCTTCAAGAGACGCTGGCCGATCGATCTTTCCGGATCATTTCCGCCGCCTTTTCACCGATCATTATCGAAGGCGCGTTGGTATTGCCGCTAGTAATTGTCGGCATAATCGAAGCGTCCGCTACACGCAGATTCCCGATTCCCCGGACGCGAAGGCGCTCGTCAACCACGGCGCTGTCGTCCTGTCCCATGCGGCAGGTGCTGGTCGGGTGATAGATCGTCTGGGCAAGATTGCGGGCGGCTTCGAGACAGGCTTCATCGGTCTCCGGCGGTTCAGCGGGAAGATGCTCCCGCACGACGAAAGGTGAAAGTGCGTCGGAACGGGTCATGGCGCGTGCGAATTTCACCGCACGGATCGCGCAGAGCTGATCAGCTTTGGCGGAGAGGTAGTTGGGTACGATTTTGGGATAGTCGACGGCATCTGGAGAGTTGATATGGACGGTTCCGCGGCTCTCAGGACGCAGCTGGCAGACTGAGGATGTGAAGCCGGAAAAAGGATGCATTTGGATGCCCGGCTTGTCTGCCGAAAGCGGCTGAAAGTGAAACTGGATGTCCGGCGTCTCCAGACCTTCCATCGAACGGGCGAAAATGCAGACCTGGCTTGCCCCGAGACTCATCGGGCCAGTGCGCCGAAGCACGTATTCCGCGCCGATCAGTCCTCGTCGGAATATGTTGTTGATGGCGTCGTTCAACGTCGGGACGTTGACTTCGTATATTAGCCGAATCTGCAGATGGTCCTGCAGATCCTCTCCGACTCCCTGCAGTTCATGCCGAACCTCGACGCCCGCTCTTCTCAGGACTTCTCCCCGGCCAATCCCGGAAACCTCAAGGATCTGCGGCGACCCGATCGCCCCCGCAGACAGAATCACTTCACCGCCCGGGCGCAAGGTTGCTGTGCGCGGTGCGCCTTTCGACTGAAAACTGACGCCTGTCACCGCTCGGGGGTCATCCTCCGCAAAGATGAGGCCCGTCGTCACCGCATGTGTTTCGACCGTCAGGTTTTTCCGCTTGCCACGAATCGGGGTAAGGAACGCTTTGGCCGAAGAACAGCGAAGGCCGGACTTAGCCGTCTGCTGGAAATAACCTGCGCCCTCGTTGTCTCCGGTATTGAAATCATTGGTTCTTGGCACACCCATTTCCACGGCGGCCTCGATGAAAGCTTCGCTGAGTGGAGTTGCGGTTCGCATATGCGACACCGCCAGTCCGCCGTCGCCCCCGTGGAACTGACTTTCGCCGTCCTGGTGGCTTTCGGACCGTTTGAAGAGCGGCAGTACGTCCTCCCAACTCCAGCCGCGGTTGCCGAACTGGGCCCAATGGTCGTAATCGTGGCTCTGCCCGCGCACATACAAAAGCCCGTTTATCGAGCTGGATCCCCCTAATGTCCTGCCGCGTGGCCAGTCGAGAGAACGCCCGTTCAGACCCGCTTCCGGCTCTGTTTTGTAGCACCAGTCGGTCTTGGGATTATGCATCGTTTTGAAATAGCCCGTCGGAATGTGAATCCACGGGTTTCTGTCTTTTCCGCCCGCTTCCAGCAGAAGCACATGCTTCGACGCGTCGGCGGACAGCCGGTTCGCCAGGACGCAGCCCGCCGATCCGGCGCCGACAATGATATAGTCGAATTCCATCGTCTTCCTTTGCCTTCAGTCAAATACCCGACATGATGTTACCGCATGGCTGGTCCATGGTCCATGAGTCCAATACCCACCGTGCGCTGGGTGTTAGGGAGAGATCCGGCAAACTCAGCTGGGATCGATATAGCTGAACGTATTGACAATAGGGGGCGGCAGACCGCACCTCAGGGGCGGCAATCAACTTAGGGTGTTGCGATGCGCGCTGCTGTGGTCAGGAATTTCAACGAGGATCTGTCGATCGAGACGGTTTCGGATCCGGACTGCCCGGACAACGGCGTCGTTCTGAAGGTGGCGGCATGCGGTGTCTGCCGTTCTGACTATCACGGATGGGTGGGACAGCATCCCCGGATCGAAAACGGATCCATCCTAGGCCATGAGTACTGCGGCACTGTTGTCGAAGCGGGACCGCAGGCAAAATACGGAATCGGTGACCGTCTGATTGCGCCTTTCATTCTGGCATGCGGCAGTTGCCAGGCCTGTCAGACCGGCGTGTCCAATACCTGCGAACACCAGATCGTCCCAGGATTCGGCTGGCCTGGCGCCTATGCGGAATACGTTGCGGTCCCGTTTGACCACAACCTTGTTCATCTGCCTGAAACGATGGCTCCTGCTCTCGCGGCGGGTCTGGGATGCCGGGTTACGACGGCCTGGCACGCCTTGACGGATCGCGCCAATGTCAGGGCCGGTGAATGGGTTGCAGTGCACGGAACCGGCGGCATCGGCCTGGCCACTCTGCTCCTGGCCAAGATGCTGGGTGCGCAGGTTGTCGTCGTCGATGTGGTTGAAGACAAGCTGAAGCATGCGAAAAGGCACGGGGCGGACGCTGCCGTAAATGCCGCCGAGACCGACGTTGCCGAGGCGATTCGCGAAATCACCGGAGGAGGAGCGCAGGTCTCGATCGAAGCTCTGGGGATCGAGGCGACCACCAATGCCTCAGTCGAGTGCCTGGCAACGCTTGGCCGGCATGTGCATGTCGGCATGCCGTCAGGCAGCGGTCTGATGCAGGTCAACATGCGGGCGATTTACACCAAGCAACTGTCGTTTTACGGCACCCGCGGAATGCCAGCGTGGAAATATCCGTCCCTGCTTGGGATGATTGAGCGAGGTGACGTTGACATCAGCCCGATGCTTGCAAGGGAAATTTCGTTGTCCGGGGCCAGCGCGGAACTCCGGGCGATGAGTGGTCCAACCCCACCCGGGACGGCAGTGATAACTGATTTGACGATGTAAGATCTTCCCGTTCGCCCGTTGAGCTCGGGGCGTTCTGGGCTCCCATCGCCTGCGGGCAACCGGCCGCGGGCAAGTTGAGCGGGACCGGAAATGCGACGTCAGCGAGCTACGGCCTGTAATTTTTGCTTACGGAAAACTAAAGAATTTTTCGCGTTTATTAGGCGAGTCTATCGATTATGTTCTTCACATAAAGGCATTCTGAATATGGACGGCTTTGGCGGAATGACCTCGAAGTACCTCAATGTGACCATCGAACGCGGCTCTGACGCCGAGAGTGTGCAGCAGGCGTTCGAGGTGCCGGCTTACGAAAACCAGACCGTACTCGATGTCGTGTCCTGGGTTCAGCAGAACGCCGACCCCACCCTGAGCTACAGGTTTGCCTGTCGGGTTGGCATGTGCGGTTCCTGCGCGATGATGGTGAACGGCGTGCCGCGATGGACGTGCCGAACGCATATATCGAAAGTGCTTGAAGGCAATTCGGTAACGATCGGACCGCTGCGCAATTTACCCGTAATCAAGGATCTGGTCGTGGATATGGATCCGTTTTTTGACAAATGGATCGCGGCAGAGGGCATGCATCACAGCGGGCTGACCCGCGAAGATTCCATTGTGCCGGTGGATGAGGAAAACGCAGCGCGGGTCGCGGCCAATGCAGGGATCGAATGCATCAACTGCGCAGTCTGCTATGCGGCCTGCGATACGGTGGCAGGCAATCCGGAGTATCTAGGTCCGGCGGCGCTGTTGCGGGCGTGGACCCTGCTGAATGACGTTAAGGACGAAGGGCGCGACACCATTCTGAATGCGGTTTCCGCTAACGGCGGTTGCCACAGCTGCCACTCTATGGGATCGTGCACGGCCTATTGCCCGAACGAACTCGACCCGATGTCGGCGATTGCGGGCCTGAAACGCGAGACCGCCAAATCGTTCTTCAAACGCGTGCCCTGATGCTGGGTCTGCGACTCTATCTCCTGCAGCGAATCACAGCGCTCCTGATGGCGCCCTTGGTGCTCGGGCACCTGGCGATGATGATCTACGCGGTCCAGGGCGGTCTGAGCGCGGCGGAAATCCTCGGCCGCACGCAGGGGTCTGTCTTTTGGTTCCTGTTCTACGGCACCTTCGTTGTCGCCGTATCGGTCCACGGAGCCCTCGGCATACGTGCGGTCGCCCATGAATGGACCGGCCTGAAGGGCGGTGCTCTTGAGACGGTCGTGTGGGGCGCCGGCCTGGGACTGTTCGCACTGGGAGCGCGCGCCGTCTGGGCCGTGACCTTCGCATGAAGGCGGCGAAAGGCATTTCTTCTCGCGCCCATCCGCTGTGGCTCGCCTATATCCTGCACCGCCTTTCGGGAATCGGCTTGGCTGTGTTCCTGCCCTTTCACTTCTGGGTACTGGCCATGGCGGTGACCGACCCCTCGCGCCTGGACGCCTTCTTCGCAGTAACGGAGTCAGACGCGGTCAAGCTGGCTGAGTTCGGCCTGGTCTTCCTGCTTGCAGTGCATATGTTCGGCGGGTTGCGCCTGATAGCGCTGGAATGGCTCCGCTGGCGACCTTCGCAAAAGTCCCTGGCAGCGGGAGCCGCTGCGGCATCGTTCCTGATCGCCTGTCTGTTTCTTCTGGAGGCGGTGTGAGATGCGCATCTCTGACGTCGAACGGCATGACACAGATATCCTGATCCTCGGCACAGGCGGCGCCGGACTGTTCGCGGCGCTCCACGCCCGGCAAAGCGCACCGGAGGGAACAAGGATCACAATCGCGGTCAAGGGTCTTATCGGCAAGTGCGGCTGCACGCGCATGGTTCAGGGAGGCTACAACGTCGCGCTTGGCGGTGGCGACACGGTCGAACGGCACTTCATGGACACAATCCACGGCGGCAAATGGCTTCCCGATCAGGATATGGCCTGGCGTCTGTGCGAGCACGCCGTGGTGCGCATCCGCGAACTGGAAAACGAGGTCGGCTGTTTCTTTGACCGGAACCCGGACGGCTCGCTGCACCAAAAAGCCTTCGCCGGACAGACCGCCGACCGAACCGTGCATAAAGGTGACCTTACCGGCATCGAGATAATCAACCGGCTGATGGAAAAGGTGCTCGCCAGCGGCTGTGAAAAGCTGCAGGAGAATCGTGCGGTGGGTCTGGTTCCAACCAAGGACGGCGCATCCCTTGCCGGTGTTCTGATGATCGACATGCGCAGCGGCAAGTTGCGGCTGGTTCGCGCCAGGACGGTGCTAATGGCCACCGGCGGCGGCCCGACAATGTACAGATACCACACGCCTTCAGGCGACAAGACCATGGATGGCCTGGCGATGGCTCTGAGGGCGGGCCTGGCACTTCGCGATATGGAAATGGTGCAGTTCCATCCAACGGGGCTTCTCGCGGGCGATCATACCCGGATGACCGGTACGGTTCTCGAGGAAGGGCTGAGGGGCGCGGGAGGCCAGTTGATCAACCACGCGGGCCAGCGTTTTATGTTCGACTACGACGCCAAGGGAGAGCGCGCTACCCGCGACGTTGTCAGCCGAGCGATCTACGCCGAGATGCGAAGTAACAGCAATCCGGACCAGGAGGGCGTCTTCATCTCCATGTCCCATCTGGGGCCGGAAAACGTGCGCAGGAAATTCAAAGGCATGGTCAAGCGCTGCGCCGACAGTGGATTCGATCTGGCCGCGGGCAAGGTCGAGGTTGTACCGACCGCGCATTACTTTATGGGCGGTGTTGTCGTGGACGTTGATACGCGTACTGCGATGGAGGGACTCTATGTCGCGGGAGAAGATGCTGGCGGGGCACATGGTTCGAACCGGCTGGGTGGCAACGGGGTGGCGAACTCGACGGTCTATGGTGGAATTGCGGGCGACACTATGGGCGCGGACATTCGCGCGATGACCCTTCGCGATCCGGACGAGGATGTTCTGGCGGCTGAAGTTGACCGTGCGGTTCATCCGTTGGGCCGCAAACCCGGTCCTGTCCAGCCCCTCCGCAAGGAGCTGCAGGATCTGATGTGGGAAGACGTCGGCGTGATGCGAACCGAAGCGGGGATGAGACGCGGCCTCGCGGGCATCGCCGGAATATCGGATGCAGTTATGGATACAGGCGTCACCGGGAGCAGCCTTGCCTTCAACCTGACCTGGCACGACTGGCTGAACCTCCGCTCGCTCTGCGATATTTCCGAGGTGATCGCCAAGGCTGGCCTCGCCCGCGAGAATTCACGCGGCGCCCACTTCCGGGAAGACTTCCCGGATCCGGGCGCGATGGAGAGCAGCGAATTCACCGTGGCGCGACTTAAGGACGGCATGATAGAGGTAACCCGCGAACCTGTCCAATTCACCATTGTGCGCCCGGGCGAGACTGTCCTGCCCGAGGGCGCACCCGAAACATTGGTGGCTGCGCAATGATTCCGATCCATCTGATCCAGAGGACTGCCGAGGCCTTGATGGAAAAGGCAGCCATTGAAATCCCCCAGGACTATCTTGACGGGCTTAAGGCGGCCGCCGAGACGGAGAGCGGCGATCTGTCGTACTTTGTACTGAAGGCGATGCTTGAAAACTACGAAGCCGCGAAAGAGGACCGCCGCGCCATGTGCGGCGATACGGGCGTACCGAGGTGGTTCGTGAAGCTTGGCAACGAGGCGCAGATCGAGGGCGGCATGGTTGCTCTTGAGGCCGCCCTGCGCCGGGCTACGGCCAGTTCCACCAACGGCGTGCCTCTGCGTCCTAACCGTGTGCATCCGCTTTGGCGCACGGACCACAACAACAACGTGGGCATTGGCGCACCCGAGATCGAGTATGGGTTTGAGCCCGAGGGCGAGTGGATCGACCTGATCACCGTTCACAAAGGCGGACTCTTTGGAACCGATTACCGAATGCTCTTTCCGTCGGACGGAATTCAGGGAATCAAGCGGTTCTACCTTGACAGCCTTATGGCATTCGGCAAGCGCGGCCTCGCCTGCCAGCCTGCGATCATCGGTATCGGCCTCGGCGGATCCAAGGACATCTGCATGACGCTGGGCAAGCGGGCCTCGACCCTGCGCATTGTCGGCAGCAGGAATTCAGACCCGCGCATTGCGGAGCTGGAAGATGAGTTCAGGGAGCTTGGTAATTCGATCGGCATGGGAGCGATGGGTTTTGTCGGCAAGAACATGGTAATCGACTGCAATATCGAAGTCGGCTACTGCCACACAGGTGGAATGCCCATGTCCGTCCATGCCTTCTGCCTGTCCTCCCGCCGCGCCGTTGCCCGGATTCACCCTGATGGCCGCGTGTACCATCGAACGGATCCTGACTGGTTCACGGATTACCAGCGTCGCGAAACGATTGACTGGGAGCCCTTTAGGGAGGCTGCGGAATGAGCGGCCCGCGCGAGGTCCGGCTGTCGACGACCCCTGCCCCCGCAGCGGTCGCAAATCTGCGGCTGGGCGATGTCGTCTATCTCGACGGATTGATGTACACGGCGCGGGAAGGCGTCTACAAACGCGCGCTGGTCGATCAGGCGAACATTCCCATGGAGCTTCCGTCGGAATCAGCCGCGAACTTTCACTGCTCGCCTGCCGCGCGAATCAATGCGGATGGCACGTTTGACATGGGAGCGGTAACGGCCACCGCCTCGTTCCGTTTCGCCGAATGGCTGCCCGAGTGGATGGCGAGGACGGGCGCGAAACTGATCGTCGGCAAAGGCGGCATGACGTCCAAGGACTACAGGGAATATTTCGTACCAAACGGCGCCGTATATCTGTCGACCGTCGGCTACGGCACAGGTGCGCTTCTGGGGCGCGGAGTGGAAAATGTCGAAGCCGTTCACTGGCACGAGGAACTGGGCCTCGCTCAGGCGATGTGGGTCATCAAATGCAACCGAATGGGACCGTTCATCGTTGCCTCCGATCTGAGCGGTGACTGCCTGTTTGAGAGGGAAAACGCCAGGATCGCCGAGAATGTCGCTCGGGTTTACGAAGGGACGAAGCCCGCTGTGCTCAAACGTTACGGTGAAACCGATGACCGGGCGGATGAGGTAATTTAGGGCCGACGAAGGCGTATTCTCCTTGAGGCGTCACCTGCGTTCGCGATAACATCGAGCAGCGCACGGTAGAATTCATCAACTGCCTGCATCTTGATCTGATCCTCATGGTAAGCGAGACCTAAAATCCGGATTGGCGCATCGGGACCGAGGTCGAAACGCCTGACTGCCACATTTTCATCCGGTTTGACTGCCAGGCTCGGTACGATCGAGATGCCAAGATTGGCGCGCACCATGCTCGCAATCGCTTCCGGGCTGTCCAGCTCCATCGTCTCTGACACGCGGATGTGTTTCGATACAAGCCAGTTGTCTATCAGCGTACCGAGAACGGCAGTTCGGTCAAAGCGGATATATGGCCTTGTTTTCAGTAAGGAAATAGGATCGTCTTCTTCCTCTTCCGGGGCAGCGATCAACTGCATCCGCTCGTGGGCCAGTTCACGGAACCGAACTCCGGCCGGCAATAGGTGCGGCCTCGCAATGAGGGCCGCATCGATCGTACGGCGTTCGACATCCGCCAGCAGCGTGGCGGTCAGTCCGGGCCGGATATGCAGTCCGATCTCGGGAAACCTGGTCTTGAGGACCGCCATGGCCTGAGGGGTCAATCCGGTGAGTGTGGTTCGAAGCGCGCCCAGGGTGACTAAACCGCTCAGTCCGCCGTCGGCCAGAACAGACGGTACCAGATTGTCGTAGTCAGCGATCAGCCTGCGGGCTTTAGCGACGATCAGACGGGCGGCGGGCGTGAGCTTTGGCGTCCTGGTGCTCCGGTTGAACAACGCGATCCCGAGGTCGGCCTCCAGCGTCTGCATCTGCTGGCTTACCGCCGCGTGGGTGACATGCACAGTATCGGCGGCCGCGCTGAAGGTTTCGGAATCCGCGATTGCGACCAGTGTACGCAGCAGTCGAATTGTCATGGTCCGTAAAACCTCCAGCGAAAGCAGCGCTTTCATGGATTGTAAGGTGAAACAGCTATTCAAAAGCATAGCTTACTTGTAAGCTGCACGAAAGCCAACGCCGACCGGCAGTTCATCAGGGATCAAATGGATTGACACTTGTTGTTGCCTCAATCATGGTTCGCCGCGAGCTTTTGGAAATGGAAGCTACCTAAGTTGCAGCAAACAGGAGGATGCAATGGGAATATTTGATCGCGTGAAAGGCGTTTCTCGCCGCGATTTCTTCAAGATAGCAGGAACTTACGGCATGAGCTCGACGCTCTTGGCCGCTGGTTCCTTTGGCGGCGCGATGACAGCTGCGAATCTGGCCAAGGCCGCAGAGTCGCAGTATAACCGCCGATATGCCATGGATGCGAAACACAACCTGAAGTTCGGTGCGGCAGGCTTCAACCAAGACAACCTGCTGATCGAACGCGCGGGCTGCCTTGAGTTCGTTCGCGACCTCGAAGAGCGGACCGACGGCCAGATCCGCGTTGAGTTCATTGGCAACAACCAGATCTGCGGCCAGCTCTCCTGCGTCGAGAAAGCCCAGCAGGGCATCGTGGACATCTACGCGGCATCAACCCAGAACTCCGCTGGCGGTGCGCCCTATCTCAACGTGCTGGACTATGCGTATATGTTCCGTTCCCGCGCGGATCAGTATCACTTCATGTATTCGCCTGCGTCGCAGCGCATACTTCGTGAACCGTTCGAGAAGATGCATGGCCTTAAATTCCTCTTCACGCATGCGGAACTGCGCGGCATCCAGCTTGGTCTGGCCTGGGAAGACAGAGAGACAGTGACGTCGGTCGAGCAGCTCGCCGGCACCAAGAACCGCGTGACGGGAACCCAGCTTGGCCGCATCGCCATGCAGGCGCTGGACCTCAACCCGGTTCCTGTGGCTTGGGAGGAAACCCTTGACGGGCTGAAGCAGGGTTTGATCGACGGCGCAGAGACCTGGGCTTCGGCTGTGGCCTACGCCAACATGTCACCCGTCGTCAGCCAGTGCGTTGACCTGCGCTTCTTCTGCGGAACCGAGCACACCGCAATGTCGGCGCCCTCCTTTGACAGCCTCGACGGCGCCTTGCAGGACGCAGTCATGGAGTCGGCCTATCTGACACAGGTTCATGTGCAGGCCGCCAACGAAGCCGCGCTGGTCAACACGGTGGGCTTCTCCCATCCGCATCAGGGTCCTGAAACGATCTTTGCCAAGAACAACGTGCGGGTTGCCGCTCTGTCGGACGCGGAGATCAAGAAGGCCGAAGAGATGTGCTCACCCGAATTCCAGCCGCAGCTGTGGGAGCAGTGGCGCGACCGGATCAACGGCTGGGCCGGCGGCATCGACACTTACCAGGAAATCTACGACGAGGTGCGCACCAATCCGCACACGCTCGCCGAAAACGTCGAACCCCGCCGGTGGTGGAAAGGTTAAGCCGCCCGGTGTAGAGTTTGGCCAGTCCCGTTCGCGGGGCTGGCTTTTTTTGTGCTGCCTGCCGTAGAAACAACGTAGCAACAGGAAGGGGAGCAAGTGTCGAATTTTGGGGACATTTGGGCGATTCTGTCGGCGGCTTTCGCGCAGGACGCCTGGGCATTGCGCAACGCGATGAAAAGCGACGCAACCTGGATACTGGGCTTCATTGTCGCCATTGCCGGCGGATGGGCAATTGCGATGATCTACAAACGCGTTCCTCTTCTGGACCGCCACCTGGAGCGCACGTTCATGGTCATGAGCTATCTGGCCATCGCCCTAATCATCTTTTGGGGCGTGGTGGACCGCTTTGTCTTCTCGAACCAACAGCCGTGGTCCACGACAATCCCGCCCCTGCTCTTCATGATCATGGCATGGTTCGGCGCGACCTATAATGTGCGCCTGCGGTCCCACCTCAGCTTTATGGAATTCCGCAGCCGGCTGAGCCGCAAGGGACAAATGGCCTGTCTTTGCCTGGACAACGTGCTGTGGATGGCGTTCGCGGTGATCGTCATTGTGACAACCGCCCGTGCGGCGGCACTGTCCGCCTCCAACTTCCAGATCGTTCTGGGTACTGATAACGTGATGCAGTGGTGGTTCCTGCTGACAGCGCCGTTCGCGTTCCTGCTGATGGCCGCCCGCGTGGTCGAAAATGTCTACGAGGACCTCGAAAACTACCGGAATGGCAACGAACTGATCCAGAAGACTGTCATCGGAGGCGGTGAATGATGACCGACGGAACCGTAATCACACTCATATCCATTGGCGTCACGCTGCTGTTCATGCTCGGCGTGCCGGTCTTTCTGGTGATCGCATCGTGGGTCGTTGGCTGTTCATTTGTCCTGGGACTGACGCTCGACAACATGGGCGCCGAGCTGCTGAACGTGTTCAACAAGGGATTCGCGCTTCTGGCTATGCCGCTTTTCATCCTGACGGGGGATCTCATAAACAAGTCAGGGATCGCGCGCAGGCTTTCGGACTTCGCCTATGCGTGTCTCGGATGGATCCGCGGCGGTCTTGCTATGGCGTCCCTCGGCGCCTGCGGCCTCTTCGCGGCCATCTCCGGATCCAACTCCGCCACGACCGCTACTATCGGCTCGATGCTCCACCCGGAAATGGTCAAAGGCGGCTATGACGAGCGCTTCTCCGCGGCGACGGCTGCAGCGGGCGGTACGGTCGGAATCATCATCCCGCCGTCGATCATTTTCATCGTCTACGGCTTCCTTCTGAACCTTCCCATCTCCGATCTCTTCGTTGCCGGCATTCTGCCTGGCGCGTTGATGGTGATCGGCATGCAGCTTGCATGCTGGCTGATCTGCTGGGCAAACGGATGGGGTTACCTGATCCAGCTGAAGTTAAACCGAGTGCTCAAGACCGCGTTCGGCGCATGGCTGGGTTTTTTCGCGATCGGCCTTGTGCTTTGGGGCATTTACACAGGCAAGTTCTCTCCGACCGAAGCGGCTGGCGTCACCGTGGGCTTCTGCATTATCGCTGGTTTGCTGAGCTGGTTCGCGAACCACGTACTCCATATGGACATGGCGCGGGATCTGTCAGAAAAGTCATATGCCGAGATGCTGGTAGTTGAGGGATTCACCCTGAGGGAAATCCCCGGCATCACGATGCGCTCTGCACAGATCACCGGTGTATTGGCTCCTCTGATCGCGATTTCCGTGGTTATGCAGCAGATCCTGTCGCTTCTCGGCGCACAGGCCGTCATTACCGATTTCCTGACGTCGATGGGCGGATACTATCCGGTACTCCTTGCCTCGATGGCCATCGTGTTTGTTTCCGGAATGGTTCTGGAATCCCTGCCGGTGACGATCATCCTTGCGCCGATCCTGGCACCAATCGCTGCGAGCGTCGGAGTGGATCCGATCCACTTCTCGGTAATCTTCCTGGTTGGGGCGTCTATCGGCTTCATCACGCCGCCGTACGGACTGAACCTCTACGTTGCATCCGGGGTGACGGGCGTACCTTACTTCAGGCTGCTCAGATACACGGTGCCCTATCTGGCTGCCCTGATCGGAGTCTGGCTGCTGGTTGCGGTCACACCGGAGCTTGCGCTTGCGCTCCTGCCAAACCGTTGAGGACATCACGAGTGAACAAGACGGATTGCTGCTGGCAACCGCACTGAGCAGCGGCAAATGACGTGGCGCCGAAATCGGCGCCACAGTTCAGCCACCGAGTCGGTAACGGGCGAGACAACGGTCTGTTTGCCGCCGATACGGACATTTATGCAGCGGTATTCATCTGCCTCACGAACGCCTGACGGCTAACGGTTTCCTTCAGACCGCAACCGCCTGCTGCACACTGCGGTGAGGAATCAGTTCCTCCGCAACCAGGAATGCCAGCTCAAGTGCCTGCGACGCGTTCAGACGGGGATCACAGGCTGTATGGTAACGGTCTGACAGATCCTCGTCGGTCACAGCACGGACACCGCCTGTGCACTCGGTCACATCCCGACCCGTCATTTCAAAGTGAACGCCGCCAGGTATAGTGCCCTCCGCGTTATGGATCGCAAAGAACTCACGGACCTCGCGCAGCACGGATTCGAAAGGCCGGGTTTTGTAACCGGTTGCCGACCGGATCGTGTTGCCATGCATGGGATCGCAGGACCAGACAACATTGGCCCCCTCTTCCCGAACAGCTTTGACCAGCCTGGGAAGATGTTCGGCAACCGATCCCGCGCCAAAGCGCGCAATCAGCGTCAAGCGTCCGGGTTCGTTTTGCGGGTTCAGTATTGCCATCAGAGACTTCAGGTGCCCGGTTGTCAGGGAGGGTCCGCACTTCAGGCCGATCGGATTCTGTACACCCCGGCAGAACTCGACATGCGCGCCGTCAGGCTGCCGCGTCCTGTCCCCTATCCAGATCATATGGCCGGATCCCGCAAGCCATTGGCCGCTGATGGAGTCTATCCGCGTCAGCGCCTCTTCGTATTCAAGAAGCAATGCCTCGTGGCTGGTGTAGAAATCCACGCTTTCGAACTCATGGGTCGTGGCTGCGGTGATGCCAGCGGCGTTCATGAAGTCCAATGTGTCCTGAATGCGGTTCGCCATTCCACGATACCGCTCCGCGTCCTGGCGGTCGGTGAATCCGAGCGTCCAGGCATGCACCCGGTGCATGTCCGCGAAGCCGCCGGTTGAAAACGCGCGCAGGAGATTCAGGGATGCGGCCGCCTGAGTATATGCCTGAAGCATGCGTTCCGGATCAGGAGTCCTGGCCTCCGGCGTGAAATCGAACCCGTTGATTATGTCTCCGCGAAAGCTGGGAAGTTCCATCCCGTCCTTCGATTCGGTCGGCGCCGAACGCGGTTTCGCCATCTGGCCGGCAACCCGTCCTACCTTCACGACAGGCATCTTGGCGCCAAACGTCAGAACCATCGCCATCTGCAGGAAGACCTTGAAGCTGTCGCGGAGGTTGTCCGCTGAAAACTCAGCGAAACTTTCTGCGCAGTCACCGCCCTGCAGGAGGAAGGCCTCGCCGCGGCAGACAGAACCGAGCTTCTCCCGCAAAGTCCGGGCCTCCCCGGCAAACACGAGCGGAGGATACTTGGCAAGCTGCGCCACTACCTCTTGCAACCGTGCTTCGTCCGGATAGTCCGGCATCTGGATCCTTGGCTTGGCCCGCCAACCCGACTTTTTCCAATCGCTCAATGTTCCGCTCCGCTGAACCGTTCCATACCGGTTCGCTCTATACGCGCCCTGCCGGCGGGTGCAAACCTTGAATTCCGGCGTTAAGAGCGTCCCAAATCGGTCGATTCATGAATTTTTCATGGCAGCGCATCTTGAGCGTGCGGAATATTGCTGTAACGCTCGGATTCAGGAGATGGGAGCGGGCTCCGATGCAATTTGGAAACCAGATGGTCAAGGTGGAGAATACGGGCCGCAGACCGAAGCGCTTCGTATTCGTGCTGCTGGAAAATTTCACGATGCTTTGTTTCGCCAGTGCGCTGGAATCCCTGCGCATAGCCAATCGCATGGCGGGCAGGACTCTTTACGGATGGATCTTGGCCGGTGAAGGCGGGGAGGAGGTGCGCTGCTCGGCGGGCACCGAGTTTCGGTTGGACACTGATCTTGGCGAACTCACGCGCGACGACACTGTCCTCGTCTGTGGTGGAATAGACGTTCGGGAGGTGACCACGAAAAAGATGCTGAACTGGCTCCGCCGGGAAGCGAGACGCGGCGCGACGATCGGGGGTCTTTGCACCGCAGGTTACACGCTGGCCAAGGCTGGCCTGCTTGACGGCAGAAAGGCAACGATCCATTGGGAGAACCAGGACAGTTTTCGCGAGGAATTCGATGAAGTCGAACTGACCAAGTCTGTCTTCATTATTGACGGCAACCGAATCACCACCGCCGGTGGCACCGCGTCGATCGACATGATGCTGAAGCTGATTGCGGACGAACATGGCGAAGAACTGGCAAACGCGGTCGCCGACCAGCTCATATACTCGTCGATCCGAACGGATCAGGATACGCAGCGCCTGTCGGTTCCGACCCGTATCGGCGTCAGGCACCCAAAACTCTCGCTTGTGATCCAGATGATGGAGCAGAACATCGAGGAGCCGGTGAGTCCATCGATTCTTGCCAGCGATGTCGGCATGTCGACACGGCAGCTCGAACGTCTGTTCCGGAGATACCTGAACAGGTCGCCGAAAAGATATTACATGGAACTCCGGCTGCAGAGGGCGCGAAACCTCCTTATGCAGACCGATATGAGTGTCATCAACGTGGCGCTTGCCTGCGGCTTTGCGTCTCCGAGCCATTTCTCGAAATGCTATCGTGCGCACTATGACACAACTCCTTACCGCGAACGCGGCGCACATGCGGCGCGGCTGTCAAAAAGAGCCGGGGCGTAGCGGCATGGGTTCCCTATTTCCGATCCATAATATCAATATCGGCATCACACGTTGGAAAGGGGTATAGAAGCCCTGGCTGATTCTGCGACATTTTCGGCAGCTTTGCGCAATGGTTCTAAAGCAATGGACATCCCGAACTCGGGCCACTTTTCGGTCAGCCTGCGCTTGACCTGCCCGGCACACCAGTGCATGTTCGCGGTATGACTGATACCGCGGTATTCGACACACTACGGACGGCCCGGAACCTGCATAAGGCCGGGATTGATTCGGGACATGCCGACGCCATCGCCGACGCGATCCGTGCGGCCGCAGACACAGGCCGCGGCGATCTGGCGACCAAGGGGGATATCGCCGCGCTTGAGGCCAACATAGCCGCGCTTGAGGCACGGATGATCAAATGGACAATTGGAATTGTCCTGACGGTCAATGCGGCCGCAGCCGCCGCCGTCATCGCGGCGGTCGGGTGGATGCTATCGGGAGTCGGCGGCTAGGGAAACCCGTAACGCTGGAGCATACCTTCCACCCGCGGCCTGCGCGGGCGTTGCAGGGTATGATCGTTCCACGAAGGCGGCTCAACGGTGTTCAGACCACTCGGTTCAAGCCTTTCCATCTCCGTCTAATTCAGTCGGTTCGGCAACAGTAGCTGGGACGCCTGCAGGAGAGGTAGCAAGTGACGCGGCAGGGACTTTCTTTGGGCGCACGATTCAGATTCCGCCTTCTTTTGCGGTGTCTCTTGACGCAAAAATTGGTTAAATTAACTGACTGGCGCGAGCGAATTATTCTTCATCGCTTCCACACTGAAATGATTACCTGTCAATGAGGGTCGAACTCAGCAGAAATCTCCGCAAGGAAAAAACAATTTCTGACAAACGTTTAGGAAATTTTTTTAAAGCTCCCTGTCGGTCGATGGGCCTCCGCCATACCGACGGGCCACGCTTGGCATAGCTGGCAACTTCGTATGAATTCCCAAATGAAGCCGCGGCTGGATTACAGCAGTCTGTTGCGGCAGCGAAACCGCTTGAGCTGGCTCATATGCGGTTTCCCGGACTTGATGCTCCGGCGTAGCAAGCATCTGCGACCCTGATCGATTCCTATGATTGCCGTGATCGCACCATCTTCGTTTCGCCGGTTGATCCTTAAGAATTCATCAATGATTGGCTTACTGAATCCAAGCACTCGCATTTAGAATGAGTGACTGATAGCGAACCGGAATGGATTCCTTTTCAAGACCTCGACTGAGACTGCCTGAATTCGTCGCGCTGATGGGCATGATGTTCGCTACTGTAGCGTTTTCCATTGACGCAATGCTGCCTGCGATGGGCGTAATCGCGGCGGAACTGTCGCCGCAGGCGCCACAGCAGGCACAGCTCATCATCACGGTGTTTGTCCTGGGAATGGGGGTCGGAACGCTTTTCACCGGACCGCTCTGCGACGCCTTGGGGCGAAAGGCAGTGATTCTGGGCAGTGCGGTAATCTACGTCGCAAGCTCAATGCTTGCCTGGGCAGCAGGCTCACTCGAGCTGGTGCTTGCTGCGCGGCTGCTGCAAGGCCTCGCTGCCGCGGGACCGCGGGTAGCGGCACTGGCAATGATGCGTGACCTCTACAGCGGACGCCAGATGGCCCAGGTCGTGTCATTCGCCATGATTGTGTTCACCTTCGTTCCTGCGATAGCGCCCTTGCTTGGTTCGGGAATCATATGGTTGAGCAGCTGGCGCGGAATATTCATCGCATTTGTCGTATTTTCAGTCATCAGCTGTGGCTGGCTCGCTGTGCGCCAGCCTGAGACCCTTGCGCCGGAACATAAGCGGCCTTTCTCTGTCCGCTCCATGGCGGCAGGCATCGCGGAAATACTCCTGATCCGCCGCGTAAGGCTGTCAATCGCCGCGCTTGGGTTCACATTTGGGATGCTGTTCTCGGTGATCGCCAATATTCAGCCGATCTTCGATCTCGGCTTTGGCCGGGCGGCGGAATTCCCCTACTGGTTCGCGGCCATCGCCTTGGTCAGCGCGTCCGCCAGCTTCCTGAATGCCCGTATCGTCATGCGCATCGGCATGCGCCGGGTGGTTGAATTCACGCTTCTGTCCGAATTGGTGATCGCTGGCGCTCTTTCGATTGGTATCCTGACCGGAGGCCTCGGCGCGGCTTATTTTCCAGCCTTCATCTTTTGGATGACCTCGGTCTTTTTTGTCGCCGGGCTTACCATCGGAAACCTGAATGCTTTGGGTATGGAACCACTTGGCAAACTGGCCGGACTCGGCGCTTCTGTAATGGGCTCGCTTGCCACGGTTGCAGCCGTGCTCATCGCAATTCCGGTGGGCTTCGCGTTCAATGGCACTCCGCTGCCGCTCGCAATTGCCGTCTGCCTTTGCTCCGTCTGCGCCCTGGCGCTGACACGCATCATCGAAGATGTTCCGGACTGATCAGCCAGCCTTGGCGAACCTTGCCAGATCCTGTGCGGCCGCGAACGCTCCCTTTATCCGGTCAGCGGGTTTTTTCCAGTCACGCCGCACCACGACCTTCGTTTCACGCAGTCGGGCTTTTCCGCTTTGGGAATTGATGAAATCCACAAGCCCTTCAGGATTTGCGAACTGATCATTGTGGAACTGGATTGTCGCGCCCATCGGACCAGCGTCCATTCTTGCAATTCCCGCGCGTCTGCACATGTATTTTATTCGAACGATCCAAAGAAGCATGTTGACCTCTTTGGGAAGTTTGCCGAAGCGGTCGATCAGCTCCGCCGCGAATCCTTCGACCTCAACCTTGGACTGCAGCCGCGATAGCCGCCGGTAGAGGCCAAGCCTTACGCCAAGGTCCGGAACGTAGTGTTCCGGAATCAATACCGGAACTCCAAGATTGATCTCCGGTGACCATTGATCGTCGCTGTCTGGAAGCCCGTCGATGTCTCCTGACTTGATTCGTGCGATCGCTTCCTCAAGCATTGACTGATACAGTTCATAGCCAACCTCGTGGATATGACCGGACTGTTCTCCGCCAATGAGGTTCCCTGCCCCGCGGATATCAAGATCCCTGCTTGCAAGGGAAAACCCGGCTCCAAGGGAATCGAGCGAACTGAGAACCCGAAGCCGGCGTTCGGCGTCGGGCGTCAGCCTTTTGCCAGGCCGGGTCGTCAGATAGGCGTAAGCCCGTGTCTTCGATCTCCCGACCCGGCCGCGGATCTGGTAAATCTGGGCAAGTCCGAAGCGGTCTACCCTGTCGACGATCATTGTATTGGCTGTAGGAATGTCGAGACCGGATTCAACGATGGTCGTCGAAAGAAGCACATCGTACTTTCCGTCATAGAATGCGTTCATGGTATCATCGAGCTGCCGCGCCGACATCTGGCCGTGCGCCGCGACAAAGCTGACTTCCGGAACCCGTTCGGCGAGAAACTCCTCGGCTCTGCGGATATCGCTGATTCTCGGAACTATGTAGAAGGACTGTCCGCCTCTGTACCGCTCCCGAAGCAGTGCCTCGCGAACGGTCACAGCATCGAATTCACTTACATAGGTGCGGGTAGCAAGGCGGTCGACCGGCGGCGTGCCGATCAGCGACAGATCGCGGACGCCGGTTAAGGAAAGCTGAAGCGTTCGCGGAATCGGCGTTGCCGTAAGGGTGAGCACATGGACATCCGTGCCCAGTTCCTTCAGTCTTTCCTTGTGCGTGACTCCAAACCGCTGCTCTTCATCTATGACCAGCAGTCCCAGAGATTTGAAGCGCACGGATTTGGATAGAAGAGCATGGGTTCCGATCACGATATCGACGGTGCCGTCCCGGATGCCTGCCCGCACCTCATCCGCTTCCTGGGTTGATACGAAGCGCGAAAGATGCCGAACCTTGACGGGGAATCCACGAAAGCGCTCGGAGAACGTTTGGAAATGCTGCCGTGCCAGCAACGTGGTCGGCACGATCACGGCAACCTGTCTTCCCGACATTGCGGCGACAAAGGCGGCGCGCAGCGCGACCTCGGTCTTTCCGAATCCGACGTCCCCGCAGACGAGCCGGTCCATCGGCCGTCCAGCTGCCAGGTCTTTTAGGACGTCGTCGATCGCGCGCAGCTGGTCTTCCGTTTCCAGATAGGGGAATCTCGCATTGAATGCGTCCCATATGCTTTCAGGAGGCTCCAGAACCGGCGCACCGCGCAGATTCCGTTCGGCGGCAATTCGGATCAGCCGTTCAGCAAGGTCGTTTATTCGGTTCTTGAGCCGTGCTTTCTTGGTCTGCCATGCAACTGCACCGAGACGGTCAAGAGTGCCCCCCTCTTCCCGGCCATAGCGGCTCAGCAGCTCTATGTTCTCGACCGGAAGGTAAAGCCGGGTATCGCCCGCGTATTCGAGCGTCAGACATTCATGGGCGGCTCCCAGCACATCGACGATTTCCAGCCCCGTGAAGCGGCCAATTCCGTGGTCGACATGAACGACGAGTTCGCCGGGAGTGAGCGACCTCGCTTCGGTGAGGAAATTCTCCGCTTTGCGTCTCTTCGCTGGCGCGCGGGTCAGCCGGTCACCGAGAATGTCCTGTTCCGCGATGACCGTAAGTCCGGGGATTTCAAAGCCCGACTCAAGCGGCCAGACCGCGGTGGCGCAGGTGCCTTTGCCGGCCAGATCCGAATACCGACGGATCTGAACAGCTCCGACTAGGTCCTGGTCTTCAAGAAGGTGTCCAAGCCTCTCCGCCGCACCATCTGAATACGCAGCCAGCACCACATCGCCGTTAGCGAGACCGGCAGAGACGTGATTCGCGACAGCCTGAAACAGGTCATGGTTCTCCGAGACCCGTTCGGCGGAGAACTCGCGTCCGACCCGGCCGCCAGCGTCAATCACTCCGGGGCCGGTCTGCACCGGCAGTGGATGGAACTGCAGCACGCGGCGGTCCTTCAGGGCCGCTTTCCAGCAGCTGTCGTCAATATAGAGTCGGTCGGGCGGACAGGGCTTGTAGACCGAGTCGAACCGGCTCCTGATCTTCAATGCCTGCAGACGGGTGTCATATTGGTCGAGAATTCCGTCCCAGCGTGAATGACGCGCGGGCGTAACCTGATTGTCGAGGCATACGGTCGCATCGGGAAGATAGTCGAACAATGCCACCAGCCGCTCGTGGAAAAACGGCAGCCAGTGTTCGATTCCCGCATGTTTGCGCCCTTCGCTGACCGCTTCATACAGAGGATCGTCCACACTGGAAGACCCGAACTCGATTCGGTAGTTCTGTCGGAACAGGGTGACGGCTTTGCCGTCGAGGATCACTTCCGATACAGGAGCCAGATCTACAGTGGACAGCTGTTCCGTCGTGCGTTGGCTGACGGGGTCGAACCTACGGGCGCCATCCAACCTGTCGCCAAAAAGGTCGAGTCTGATTGGCCCCTCTTCGCCTGGCGGAAAGATGTCAACGATTCCTCCCCGGATCGCATAGTCGCCCGGCTCGGTCACCGTCGGGGCTCTTGCAAACCCCATGCGGTGAAGAAAGTCCCGCAGCGCCCGCTCGTCGACGCGGTGGCCCACTGCCGCGGAAAAGGTCGATTCGCGCAGCAGGCGGGGCTCCGGAACGCGTTGGGATGCGGCATTGAGGGTTGTCAGTAGGATGAACGGACCTGGCATTCCCTGCGCAAGCGCTGCGAGCGTCGCCATGCGGGTGGCCGAAACGCTGGCATTCGGCGAGATTCGATCATACGGAAGGCAGTCCCAGCCCGGAAACGCAATGGCGGGGATTTCGGGTGCGAAAAACCACAATGCGGCCCGCATCGCTTCGAGACGCTGGTCGTCGCGTGCGATATGGATCACGGCGGATCCTGATTTCGCAAGTTCGTCAACCAGCAGCTTTGCGTCGAAACCTTCGGGCGCGCCGCCCACGGTGATATGGTCAGGCTCAGGCATGGACCGCTTCACCTAACGTGCTCCGCTGACGAGTCAACCGCGGATAATGCCATTGGCGGATTGTTCATTCTCTCAATCCCGATGACGGATTCCCGCATTCGACAGCCAGCGCGCTTTTCCATTCCTCCGGTCCACTCCGTTTTGCCAATATCGGCATAATGTTAAGGATTGGTCAGCTTCCCAAGGCTGGATAAAGCGCATTGCTTGAAGGCGGGTTCGCTGAGATTGGATTGCAGCATCACATACAGGCCAACTTTTTCTGGAACTATGCAGTCAAAAAAGCGGTCAGTTTCGAACCTTGGAGTGTGCCGTCACGGCCCACGGACGCTTCGATTTCCGACGGCCGGAGAGACGAAGCATGATTGAGGTCCGCGCTTGGATGACCGCCAGAATTTAGAGTTACTCCACCACATCCTTGAAGCTGGTCAGTTTGAGTCGAAATCGGTGACGTGTCGCCCATTCCTGCTTGGTGCGGTCGGCCTCCGCGATGCTGAGCAGGCCTTGGCCAATCATTGAGGCGACCAGATCCTGTGTCGTGAGGATGCGAAGTGTCGCGTCGACACGGCGGGCGTGTTTGGTGGCAATGCGGTCGTCTATGGCGAGAATGAAGCGACGGTGGACGGCGAGGGCGATGGCGGAGCATTCGCCGGCGCCAAGGCGCCCGGTGGCGAACATGGATCCGAAGAGCCGAAGCTCCTCCATCATGGTGACGCGGGTTTCCGCGATGGTTCCGGCTGCGAGTGCGGCGGCGAAGCGTTTTTGCTGATCGGTATATAGGTCCGTAATTTCCGCGGCGACGTGGTCGGTTGCAAGGAAAGCGTGGGAGTGGTGGGCGAGCAGGACGATCCGGTCGATGCGCAGAAAATTGATGAGAACGGACGCATCGGTGACGATGATCGCCTGTTGGTGTTCCCCCACATCCAGTGTCACTCGCCGCGAGCCGCTTCGGCAAGTTTGAGCAGGGTGTCGCCGGCAATCCGGAGGGCCTTGCTCAACTCCAGCACCCGGCGACGGGAAATTTCGTCGCGGCGGTAGGCCTCGATGGCGAGATGCGCGATCTTGCTACGGAGTTCCCGGTCCCAGTAGCGTTGCTTTTCACGTCCGCCGACGTCGTCGAACATACTGAGCGCCTTGAGGTACTTGCGGCCGAACCGCTCCCGGTGAAGGAGATCACCACACTCGCGTTCCGAAATGTATCTAAGGCTCCTAAGTCGATAGACAGCGGCTTGGTAGCTAACACCGAATTGGTGCGCGAGCAGGGCATTGTCCTTGTAGGTAATACGCTGCGAGCGGGCCGGCACACGCTGTTCGGCTTCGATGTGACCGCCCGTAGCGGCATCGAAGATGGCGTGGTCCCGGCGGCTCGGAAGTCCTTTGTCGAGGTTCCGTAGGGATGCGCGGATTCCACCTCTCGGCATGAGAAAGGCAGCGGCGAACGCGTTGGCGCGTTTCTCGACCATTTCGGACGAGTTGTCGGTGCTAGAGATGGTAACCCTGCCGTTTCGGTCCAGCAGGGCGTGTGCGTATTCGTGCGCGTAGGAAAAGCGCTTCCGTCCTTTCGGATGGAGCGAATTCACGAGAATGGCCAGCCCGATGCTGGGATGTCGTAGGAACAGACCCGACATTCGGTCGGGGAGAGTGACGCCAGACGCCCAGATTCCCTGGGAAGCAATGAGCTCGGACACATCGGCAATGGGTGCGCTGGCGATTCCGAGTCTGCGCCGCTCCTGCTCGGCCGTCTCTTCTCCCTGGACCACGGCCTCTCCGGACGAACGGGGGAGTCGCATCGAGTAGCTGGGCGGTTCGGACCGGGGTCCGGTGTTCAGCAGACGCTCGAGGGCAACTCCTTCCCGGCAAAGATGCACGCACCTGCCGACTTGCTCGCGCGTGGTTGGATCGTCATCGAGTCCCGGCGCCAAGCGGTGCAGGGCAGCCAGAACATCCCGGTCCTTGTCCCTGAGCTCGTCATTCAGGAGGTCGGCGATGGGGTGCCGGTAAAGTTCGGAAAGCCGAGTCAGTTCGAGGGTGGATACCGAGCGGCCAGCCGCTTCGAATTGCGTAACAGCGGTTCGGGGAAGGCTCAAAGCATGGGCTACGGCCTGCTGGCTGAGGCCGCGTGCCTCGCGTGCCGCGCGCAATCGTCGGCCTAGGTCCTTCGCGTCCATGGCTTGCGTTCCTCCCTCTTGAAGTTCTGTTGCAGCGGCGTTGGGCGCATAATCCATTATCGAACATACAATGTCAAAATGCTCAATTGACAGTTCGATTTTCATACCAGAGAATGCGTGGCGCCGGCCGGTATGTCTTGGGGTGTCAACGCCGCGCGAAACACAAGGGCATCGCAGTGATCTTTCGACAGACTTCCATCAACCCGAGGGGTTACGGCGACTGGTTCGACGAAAAATCTGTGCGACCTTCATGCCGGTTCTGGTGGAGCAGAAGCGCTCCATCATGACTGGGGCAGCGACGAATTATGCGTCATTGGATGATGTCCCGGATCAGCTGGTCCGTACGCTGCTGCAGCGGTCAATCCAAGTCATGAAGCGTCACCGGGACTTGATTTTAAACGACGGGGCGGACGCCGATTACGCGCGATCTCGATGATCGTGACCACGCTGGCGGCGTATCTCTATGGTGGGGAGCCCGACGTCTATGAGGCTCTGACCGCGATCATCTCGAAGCTGCGTGGAAATACAGGGCTTGTCGAAAACCGCATGACCGAACAAACGCTTGCTTCTTTGGGCCTCACTCAGCACACGCGGGACGGTAAGTGGTACATCGGCAATCCGGTCAATCCCAAGGAAAACATTGCAGACCGCTGGCATGAGGACAACCAGGCGACCATCCTCTTGGTATCACGCATGTCGGGACCAGCATCAAGAAACGGGAGTGATCCGCAGTCCGGCGCTATATTCCCGCCGCCGAACTGCCTCTAGGCACGCCGCAGTTCGAAAGAGTTCAGAATTCAGTTTCGGCGATCTAGGTGGGTCTTTTAAGGTTGTCTCCCGTAACCGCTTATTTCATAAAGATAATCGTCAACGCTGGCCGATCTGGCTCAATTTTTCGCCCTATGGTAATTTCTCCCCACCTAAGCTAATCGAACGAGGTCAATACCGTGCATCCCCTGCCACCTGCCCCGTTTCCCTCCGCACGATTTCGCCGAATGCGCTCCTCACCGCCGCTTCGTTCGCTGGCGCGGGAATCCGTGCTGACAGTCAATGACCTGATTTGGCCTGTGTTCGTGATGGACGGCACCGATTCGGTAGTTCCGGTTCCATCAATGCCTGGCGTAAGCAGGATGACGGTCGACCGTATCGTATCAGTGGCGGAAACAGCCAGGGAGCTCGGAATTCCGGCAATCTGTATTTTCCCTTACACAGATCCCGCGTTGAAGACCGATCTTTGTGAGGAGGCATGGAATCCGGAAAACCTGTCCAACCGCACTGTCCGGGCGATCAAGGAAGCGGTTCCCGGGATCGCTGTCATGACGGATGTCGCCCTTGATCCCTACAACGTGAACGGCCATGACGGCATCGTTCGCGACGGGTTGATCCTGAATGACGAGACCGTCGAAGCGCTCGTCCGGATGGCACTCTCTCAGGCGGAGGCCGGTGCGGACGTTCTCGGCCCATCGGACATGATGGACGGACGGGTCGGAGCGATCAGGTCGGCGTTAGAGGCGACTGGGCACGAAAACGTTGCGATCCTGAGCTACGCCGCGAAGTATTCGAGCGCGTTCTACGGTCCGTTCCGGGATGCGGTTGGCGCAAGCGGCGCCCTTAAAGGGGACAAAAGCACATATCAGATGGATCCGGGCAACTCGGATGAAGCCCTTCGTCTCGTTGCGCGCGACCTCGGCGAAGGTGCCGACATGGTAATGGTCAAGCCAGGCCTTCCCTATCTGGATATCGTGCGAAGGGTCAAAGAGACCTTTGGAGTGCCGACATTCGCCTATCAGGTCAGTGGCGAGTACGCGATGCTGAAGCAGGCAGGTCTGAACGGCTGGATTGACGGGCAGGCAGCCATGATGGAAAGCCTATTGGCCTTCCGGCGCGCTGGCTGCGATGGAATTCTGACCTACTTCGCCCTGGATGCCGCAAGAGTGCTTCGCGCCGCCGCGCGGTAGCGCCCTTTGGGCCATTCCCGAAAGCCGGTTTTACAGTGCCCGAACAGCGCACAACCGGTCGGCCGTCGCCCTGAAACAGCAAACCAAAAAAATGTGGTGACAGCGTGATACTGATTCCTTAGGTTGCCGCTCAAGCATCCGGTCAAAAGGATGCATCGCAGGCACATACACGATACAGGAGATCATCGTCATGAGCAGTATACCCCGCCGTTCCTTCATTGGGGCTGTTGGCAGCGCGGCCTTTCTTGCCGCCTGCGCCAAACAAACCGGATACACCGCAGCCGAAGAGATCGACACCCGCGTCGATTCGGCGCTGGAATTCCTCTATTCCAGTCATCCAGAAACAACTGAGCTTCGTGACAAGGCTCAGGGAATTCTGGTCATGCCGGTTGTCACCAAGGCCGGACTGGGCGTTGGCGGCGCATACGGGAGAGGCGCGCTTCGCATCAAAGGCGTGACCGTCGACTATTATTCAGCGGCCTCGGCAAGCATCGGTTTTCAGTTCGGTGCGCAGCAGTATTCTCATGCGCTGTTTTTCATGACCAAAGACGCTCTTCTGAAGTTCCGCTCTTCGCCTGGACTGGCCGCCGGGTCGGACATAGAGTTCGTGCTGAGCAGAGATGCCGAAAACATCTCCAATGAGACAACCAGTGCGCTAAGCCCGGTCATCGCCGTGATTTTCGGACAGGCAGGCCTGACTGCGGGCGCGACCGTCAAGGGAACGAAATACACACGGATCAGTCCGTGACATCTCTGAGTCCAGCCGTTTCGGCGGTAATCTCCCGAGGATGCCGTCCTTCCGCGGTCTCTTCAGCTTCGCTGTTCCTGGCTTCAGTCTGGAGAGGAGCGGCTCAGGTTCGCCGCCTGCATCGCCCGCGGGATCGGCGGGCGACGAACTGCGGTTATGGTCCCGTCAAATAAGAAGTCCAAAAGGGACCGCTTGACGTCCCTTTGGCTCAGTGGAGGGTGAATTCCCCGGTCACATGCCGCCAATTTCCGGGGCTTATCATCTTCCTGTGGCTGAATCGTACCGAATGCAGAGGCCCTTCGATCTCTTCCTTCCAGAACTCAATGAACTTGAACAACTTCGGATGTTCTGGCGCCAGGTCGTAATCCTGCCAGATAAAGGAGTTCAGTACATTTCGATAATCCGGCATCCGATAGAAGAGCTCAGCAGTGGTCAACCCGTAACCCTTGAGCATCAGTTCCGTCTCTGATCTCGACACTGCTCATCTCCCTAATTTCCAGAGTTTGCCCAATTCTCACCTGATTTCTGATGGATTTCAACAAAAACAATGTGTTATCACTCGATCCGACTGGCTGCTCATATGAAGATATGCGCATTGCGCCCTATATCCATGTGCTGTATTCTCGACGGCAACCATATATGGGACTAGGTTACTGAGCGGGCGGGCCTGTGAACAACTCAACGGAAACCACCGAAAGTACGGAAGAACCAGTACCGGAATCGCCAGTATATGCTGGGCCGGTGATCTCCATCGCTGACGAGATGAGGTCGAGCTACCTCGACTACGCAATGAGCGTGATCGTCAGCCGCGCGATCCCCGATCTGCGGGATGGCCTTAAGCCCGTGCATCGCCGGATTCTCTTCGCAATGCACGAAACCGGCAACACCCACGACAAACCCTACAGAAAGTCAGCGCGCCCTGTCGGAGACGTCATGGGCAAATACCACCCGCATGGCGACCAGGCGATCTACGACGCGCTTGTGCGGATGGCGCAGGATTTCTCAATGTCCCTGCCGCTGCTGGACGGACAGGGCAACTTCGGATCGATGGACGGCGACAACTCGGCGGCAATGCGTTACACCGAAGTGCGGATGGCCAGCCCGGCGGAGTTCCTTCTGGCCGACATCGACAAGGAAACCGTTGATTTTCAGGACAATTACGATGGAAAGGACCGTGAGCCGACAGTCCTTCCGGCGCGATTCCCGAATATGCTGGTCAACGGAGCGGGTGGCATTGCCGTCGGAATGGCGACCAACATTCCACCTCACAATCTTGGAGAGGTCATCGATGCGACGCTGGCGCTGATCGCGAATCCGGATCTGGATTCGATTCAGTTGATGGAATACGTTCCGGGTCCGGATTTTCCAACCGGCGCCACCATACTCGGACGGTCGGGTTCGCGGCGGGCATACAGCGAAGGCCGGGGCAGCGTGATCATCCGCGCAAGAACCCGGATTGAGAACATCCGCAAGGATCGCTCCGCGATCATCATTGATGAGGTTCCATACCAGGTCAACAAGGCCAGGCTCGTCGAGCAGATCGCCGAGCTTGCCAAAGAGAAAAAGCTGGACGGAATCTCCCACGTGCAGGACGAATCCGACAGGGTCGGTGTCCGCGTGGTTATAGAACTGAAACGCGACGCCACTCCGGAAGTGGTGCTGAACCAACTCTATCGATTCACCAAAATGCAGACAAGCTTCGGCTGCAACATGCTGGCGCTGAACGGCGGACGTCCCGAACAGCTTACCTTACGAGATTTCCTTTCAAATTTCATACAGTTCCGAGAGGAAGTTGTTGCGCGGCGCACGGCTTTTGATCTGCGCAAAGCCCGCGAACGGTCACATGTGCTCTGCGGGCTTGCCGTCGCGGTAAGCAACGTCGACGAGGTTGTCGCCACGATCCGCGCGAGCGCTGATGCGGCCGAAGCCCGGTCCAGACTGATGGAACGGCGCTGGCCAGCTGCGGAAATCGCGGACTTCATCAGACTGATCGACGATCCGGGCCACACGATCAATGAAGACGGGACCTACAATCTCTCCGTTGCCCAGGCCCGCGCCATCCTGGATCTTCGGCTGCAGCGCCTTACCCAGCTCGGAGTCCGCGAGGTCACGAGTGAACTCGAGGAACTTGCCGGCCGGATCAAGGACTATCTTGATATCCTGCGGTCCAGGGCCCGGATAATGTCCATCATTTCGGACGAACTCCGGGAGGTGAAGGACCGATTCGCCGTGCCCCGACGAACTGAAATCGTCGAATGGGCCGGAGACATGGAAGATGAGGATCTGATCGAGCGCGAAGATATGGTCGTCACCGTGACAACGAGCGGCTACATCAAACGCACTTCCCTGGCGGAATACCGCAGCCAGCGCCGCGGCGGAAAAGGCCTCAGCGGCATGGCAACCAAAGAAGAGGACACCGTCACCACGCTCTTTGTAACCGACACCCATGCGCAGCTTCTGTTCTTCACGACGGACGGAATGGTCTACAAGCTCAAGACCTGGCGGCTTCCACAGGGCGGCCGCACTGCAAAAGGAAAGGCTGTGGTCAACATCCTGCCGATACCATTGGGTGTATCGGTGGCGGCGATCATGCCGGTCGACATGCCGGAATCCGAGTGGGACGACCTCCAGATCGTGTTCGCCACCAGTGCCGGTGATGTGCGTCGCAACGCACTGAGTGACTTCGCCAATGTATTTGCGAACGGCAAGATCGCGATGAGGCTCCCCGACGATGTGTCTCTGGTAAACGCGCGTATCTGCTCGAAAGATGATGATGTGATGCTGGTCACCGCAAGTGGCCGCGCGGTTCGCTTTCCCGCTACGGATGTGCGTGTGTTCAAGGGGAGAACGTCAACCGGCGTCCGGGGGGTTCGGTTGACCGACGGAGACTCAGTGGTCTCCATGGCAGTGATCCGGCATTTCCGGGCCACTCCTGAAGAACGTACGGCATTTCTGAGGAAACGGCGCGTCATTGAAGGCACAGGGGAAGATTCGGGGGACAGCGAGGACCAGGCGACCAGCGACGTAGACATCTCCATGGAGCGTTACGAGGAAATGATATGGGCAGAGGATCTGATCCTGACGATTACCTCGAAGGGATTGGGCAAGGTCAGTTCATCGCATGACTATCCGGTACGCAGCCGAGGCGGCCAAGGCGTCAGGGCAATTGACAAGGACATGCGCGGAGGCGTTCTTGTGGCATCATTCCGTGTGAACATTGACGACCAGATCATGCTTGTCACGTCCACCGGCCAGTCGATTCGCTGTCCGGTTGACGGGATTTCTTTCCAGTCCCGTATTGGTGGCGGGGTGAGGGTGTTCAATACAGCGGAAGACGAGGAGGTTGTGTCAGTCGCCCGGATTGCCGAAAGGGATGAAAATCCAGAGGACTCTCCCGAAACCGAAACACCGGAAATCAGTGAGAATGTCTGACGCATCATCGGCACCCGCTGGATTTTCGTAAGGATCAACTGCGTGAAGAAGGCTCACCGCTGCCGTACCTGTGTCTCAGTGAAACCGGTCAGAGGAATGGACGCACTTGGTGAGAGCGCGAGTGGGCAGCGGATCCATGTCCACACAAAGCTGCGTCAGATTCCTTTAAGTGTTGAACCTTCTCCAACGGAGATAGTGACACGGTCAGGGAGCGGGCGAGCTCCGCTTTCCATGGGAACTCGTCACAGCACGTTTTGGGGTTCTGAATGTAGATCCAGGGCCGCTTGGCCAGCCACGCCCAAACCGCCGTGGCGTCATTTCCGCGACCCGTGAATTCACCAGATTTCGTGAGACGCACTTCTGGACCGCGCCGACTGACCGCGCACGACGTGCAGAGTCTGTGCGACTTCCTTGTGCAGCCTGGCCAAGGCGCTGGCACTGACATGGAAATCAGATGCAGTGCCCTGAAGTTCGCTGCCAGAACTGACCTGTCCTTCCGGCTCTCAAACGCATTCAGGAACGGCCCCCCTGCCATCACAGATCTGACGCGTTTCGACAAAAGTGAAGCAGCTGTACATGCGCTGTACCAGCTTGATCTTCGCGTCACTCATGCCAGGTTCCATGGGCTTCGAAAGCTCCTTCAGCAAGGCTTGCTGTCCGGCTTCGATCTCCGAAACCTCATGAACCGTCCCAAATCTCAGCGCCTTCTCCATCTTCCGTGCCATTTCCTCGTTCCGGGTTCCGGCCGACGCAATCACCGCTCTTGCAACGACCGTTTCCAGATCGTTGGGAACCACGCCGTTACGTGACAGAAGCTCCATCCTTTCCTGGATGACCCTGTCATAGCGCTCGGACAATTCGCGGCGTGAAAAGCCCGGATGTCCCTCGAACCGGGCCCGGAATTCGAAGTCCGGAATATCGCTGATCTCCCGGGTCACCTGCACACGAAGATCTGCCTCGGCGCGGGCGCGGGCGATCGTTGAGGCGAGCTGGTCAACGGCATCCTTGGAAATGCCAGCTGTCTTTTTCGCCGCCGCAAGACCGTCGCGAACCTCCAGGCGAATTCTGCGATGGAACGCGCCATCATCCCCGGAAGGGGGTATGCGCTCTGTGAGGGCGCAGGCCAGCCGGAGTTCCCAGTCGGCACGCTGCCGTTCCTTTTCAGCGGCACTCGTGATCATGAACCGGCCCTCCTGCAGCGCCTTCCCGATCCGGTGGAGCACGGGATTGGCCTGAATTGCCGACCGGGTTTCCGCGTTGGCCTCAAGCAAGCCCGGTTCAAGCCGACACTCGTCCAGAAATGCGTTCAGGAACGCCGTTTCCTTCGCATCGAATTCAAAAATTGGCGCCAGTCCGCGGCGGCATCGCTTGACTGACCTGTCCAGCCATGGCCCGATGCCACCGAACGCATCGAAATAGCCATCGGGAAGGCACGGCAGCAGGCTGTCCCGGATGTCCTTTTCGGATCCGTTGATCCTGTCAGAGGACACCTTCCGCCAGTCGTCGTTGGTGTTGACCATGCCATGCACCATTGCGGCAAGCTTGATCCTCCGCCAGTCGAGCCCGTGCATCCCGACGACGGTACCCGCATCGAATAGATCCCGTCCCTTTGTGCGTGTGACGAGTGCGTTCAGCTTTCCCCCAATGACCTCGTGGACGTCAAGCACAGGCACGTTCTTAGCTCTGTATTCGCCGAACTGAACGGAAGGGAGCCGCCGGACTTCAAAGAGCGGTATCCGCGCCTGGTAGTTGAAGTCGATGTGGAGAGAAGTTTCACCGCCAAACGCGGAAGCACACCGGAATGTCCATTTGCCCCTGCCTTTGGCTGGAGCGTTCTGAACCCGGTATCCCTTTGCCTCCATGATGGCGATGACGCGGGACTCGAATTCGGGCTTGTCGTCCATCATCGCCGACCAGTCCGCAAAGCCGATATAGTTGATGTCAATATCGAACGAGAGCCGTGGCAGCGGCAAGTGAAAGGCGTTGAGCGCCGTTCCACCCTTCAGCACCATGCGCGGCGCGACCACTTCGTCGGATGCGAACGCGTCGAGAACGTCAAGCAGTCGAACCGTGGTCTCCACCAATGCAGGATCATACTGCCGCTCATTTGCCAGTTCGGCGATACTGTGCCTAGTAATGTCCATTCAAAACTCTAGATCCGGATCCGTGCCTTCGAACGAGGTGTCGAGCGCGTCGGGAGGAAGGTACACGCGCCAGTAGCGGTCAAACACCGCGTATCCGGGCCTGGAGAGCAGCCCATAGGGCTTCCAGCCGGGAAGCATGTCCTGCAGCCGCTCGAGCGTCAGATGCGAAACGTTCAGCTCCGAATGCCATCGCTCCAGCCACCATCCGACGACGCCGGCAATCGAGCGGATCCCGAGGAGTTCCACGTAGTCCGCCACCTTGCGGCAATCGAAGTCATCCACGAGGTAGGGGGCGACGTTCAGGCATTCGATGACCTCGTCCCTGCCGCCGGCACGGTCGGCGCGGTGAAGCACGTCGACCAACGTCCGCTCGAAGGCCGTGACCTTCATGGGCACGCCCTCCCTTTCGACTTCGATCGTCAGGAAGTCTGTCTGGCCAGCCCGGATCAGGGATCGGTGAGGTCTGACGATGCGGCAGGTCCGGAAGGGCAGATCAACGGTATCCGGTTGCCCCCTGCTAATGAGATGCACCGTGTTGTAGAGCGCGGTGTATGAGATTCCGAAGAGTTCCAGTGCCGTGTGGTATCCCAGCACTCCGTCCGGACGAAGCTTGCTTGCTATGATGCAGTCCTGCACCACGAAGCGAGCCGGCGACGCATCGCTAGCAACAATGAAAACCTCCTTTGCAGCCCGCTTGACCCGGCCAGCCTCAACGTGCCGCCTGAGTAGGCTACCCACTGCTTCCGGATCCCGATGCAGGCCCAGAGCCTCCGCGAACTCCGAGCGGCTGAACACGCGGTTGGCGTCAAGAAACTTCGCCGTCCGTTCGTGCAGTTCCTGTGGAGTCGCAGCGCCCTGCCCGGCGAACACTGCGCCTGAACTTTTCCCTTTGCGCCTGGAAGCCGGGGGCACACCGGACAGGCGCGGCAGCCGGCTGGCGGCGGGCGATTGGCGGGCGGGTGGCTCCAAGTCAAGGGTTCTGTTTTCCAAGCGGTCTGAATCCAATCCTGTCCGTCTCCCCATTTCCTTGTCACCCGAAGGCTGCCGTCAAAGACCAGCTATGCGTGCAGTGCCGACAGGCACGGAATGAATTTCCGCATGGTTCCCGACCGCCCGGACACACAAGCTGTGTGCAACGTCCAGAACTGGACCCTCTTTATGTAAAGATCCTTGTATCGACCCGCCTTCCAGACCTTGATCCGCATTCTCTTTCTATCACAGATAGTGGCACTCGTCGAATGTCTGCTTTGATCAGAATCACCATTCAATGCGGACACTGGACTGCTGCTCAGGTTTCCTCACCATTTTCTGGAACATCGTCATCACCGAACCCGTGCGGTTTTTCGGGTGAGGAAGGCATGTTGATCAACACAAAGAATGATAAAGAACCCCTCTGACAATGACGTGCGCATTCAGACGTTGTTTTTCACGGCTCTCCCGAATCAGGCGCACCCAATGCGTCATCGCGTAGGGTTATGCTCCATCTGAGGCGGTCTTCAGTTCAAATGCCTTTTGGGAGTGTTTGAGCCAATTCATGGTCACGCGACCCCAGAGGTCGATGGCAGCAAGCTCATTTGTTCGACCTTTCGCTCTCCGCACCTCGTTGTCACAATCGGCCTCCAGTGCGCAAAAGACGGGAGGTTCATCGGACTCGATCTCGATTCGTTTCTTCGTCCAAACTGCTAGAT
>JAJEAY010000198.1 GCA_022824145.1 Rhodobacter sp.
CCATGACCCGTGGATAGCGCCTGAACGCTATGCTGTCAAATGCGGATTCCGAACCGGGAAGGAGACGTCCAGCGGGCCGGAAGCCCGGCATTCAGGCCAAGGAAGCGCACGCGCCCGGACGGGGGGGGTGAGCAGTTACAAGATCGCTTCCATTTGAAAGCCAGTACCAGAGACACGAGCACACGGCTACGACCGTATCCATCCAGTTACCATTGAGCGCGGAAGTCGATGCGAATCACGCTCACGCCTGCGCCCCGCCGGAAGTTCGGGCGGTGCAGCCAGGGATGCGGATCTATACAGGGTGAGTACGAATGACGAAGTCAATACGTACTTTCACCGCCATTTCAGCCACAGCATTCATCGCCAGTCCATGCAATCGGCTACACAGCCAGCCTTGGCGGCTATGTCCAGCGGCACGATTCCGCCACCAAACGAGCCGAGATCCGGCAATCGATCACATCGAAAAGAAAAAACCGAGCGACGGCAGAAGGCCGGCCGGAACATGCCGGATCGGTATCAGAGTTTCATAACGTCGTTTCGGCACTCGGGCGCCGTCAACAGAGTACAGCTGTAGATGGAACAGACTCTCGGCTGGCTGCATGTACTCCGCAGCAGGAAAGATACAGCGTTGCCCGGCGATTCCGTCCTCCGGATTTCATGCTGGCGCATTTCCGCCCGAGGCGGTCTCGATAAGGATCCGGTCACCCGCATCAAGCACCGCCCCGCTGACGAAGCGATGGTATTCGCGTTCGCCTGAAGTCCGTAGAATGTGCATGGAGTTTCGTCCTCCCGGTGATGTGCCCGGCATCGACCAAACCGGGATTCTGGCCCGGGTGTAACCAACCGAAAGGTTTGCCCGTCCCCTGACTTCATATTCGAGCGTTACGCCCCGTCCCCCAGCATGAACGCCATCCACGCTCGGCCGCTCGCCGAGCGCCTTTTGCACGACCGTCAGGCCGTACCGCGCCTCGGCAACCTCGACCGGGCAGTTGAACGTATCGCCATGGCTGATCGAAAACATCGCGTCCATGCCCTCGCGCGCGCCAGTTGCCCCCCAGCCCCCCATCTGCGGCTCGACCATCGTGTAGCGGCGCCCGGTATCAGGATGCAGTCCGGCAATGACCGTGCCAAAGATCGAGGAAAAAGATCCGGAAGGCAGCCTGCCGGGCATCGCCTTCGCCATGCACTGACAGAGCAGGTCAAATAGCCGGATCCGGGTTTCGAAATAGTAGCCCTGCGGCACCGTCGGACCGGCATGAAAAATCGTGCCTTCTTCGGTAATGACATCGAGCGGGGCAAAGGATCCCGCATTGGCAAATCGGTCCGGATCGCAGAGCGCCTTGAATATCATCTGGGACGAGATGAACGCGCCATCCCGACTGGTATTGTAGGGCGCTGCACGCTCTGAAGGATTACCGCGAAGGTCGACAGTGAAGCGCTCGCCCGTGATCAGAATGGCCGCCCGCCAGCAGGCACCGTCATCCTGTTCCTCCTCAATACAAAAACGCCCTTTGGGAAGCGTGCGCAGACCGGCAAGGGCACGGGCGCGCCCTGCCGCAAATGACTCGGCGACCGCCTGTTCGACGGCCTCACGTCCAAACTTCGCGAACAGCGCGACGATCTGAATCGCCGCCATGTTGCTGGCGGCAACCTGTGCCCAGAGGTCGCCATGCACGAATTCCGGCAGCCGCGAATTGATCTTGATGATATCGAATACGGCCTGGACCGGCTGTCCACGCCTGAAGAGCCGGACCGCAGGAAGGCGCAGCCCTTCCGCGAAAATCTCGGACACGTCAGTCGCCATCGAGCCGGGCACCTTGCCGCCGATGTCACCCCAATGGGCGATCGATGCCGACCAGGCAACACGCGCGCCTTCGAAAAACACCGGCTTAGCGATCACCACGTCATTCAGGTGCGTGACACCGCCGTAGGTCGGATCGTTGGTGACGAAGACATCGCCTTCCTCAATGGCATCGCCGTGTTTGGCGACAAGAGCCTTCACAGCCTTGTCCAGCACACCGACAAAGGTTGGAATCCCCGCACCCGAACTGACAAGATTGCCGTCCGCATCCGTCACGCCCGTGCCGACATCCAACACCTCGTAGATGATCGGGCTCATTGCGGTCTTGCGAAGCACGGCAAACGCCTCTTCCGCAGCGTTTTCCAGGCCCGCCTGAATGACCGAAAGCGTGAAAGGGTCAGGCATTAAACGATCTTCGGATCACGCGGCAGTTCCGACAGGATTTCCGGCCCGTCCTCACGCAGGATCACAATCTCTTCCAAGCGGATGCCGAAACGCCCTGGCAGGTAGACTCCAGGTTCGATGGAAAAGACCATGCCTGGCTCCAGCACCGTGTCTGAGACCGAAGTCAGGTAGGGCGGTTCGTGCACCTCGATTCCCAGACCGTGACCGGTGCGGTGAACGAAAAACCTGCCGTATCCGGCGTCGGAAATCACTCCGCGCGCCGCGGCGTCAACGTCCATCGCTCGGGCACCGGGACGGGCGGCGGCCAAGGCCGCCTGCACCGCCGACTCAACAACGGCGTGCACTTCGTCATATCCCTCGGGCGGGTTGCCCAGCACAGCCATGCGGGTGATGTCGCTTGAATAGCCGTCCGATCCTGCCCCTATGTCCATGACCACAGCGTCTCCCGGACGTAGCGGGGACTCGCCGGTCTGGTGGTGCGGAAACGCACCGTTGCCGCCAGCGCCGACTATTGTGAAAAGCGGCTTCGCGCCAAGCTCGGAAAAGCGGGCGCGAATGACGCTGGCGACCTCCGTTTCCGTCATGCCCGGTTCCATCGCGGCCCAGCCCGTCTGCATGGCCTGGTCGGCAATGCGGGCGTTCCGCTGCAGCGCGGCGCATTCACCATCGTCCTTCACCATGCGCAGTCTGCCAAGAGACGAGGCCGTGAACGAGCGCCCCGCATCCGGAAGGGCATCCTGCACCAGCGCCGCGAAATCGGCCCGCATGGTCTCGTCCAGCACGATCCGTCCTGCATCCCGAACGTCAAGGGAGCCGGCCAGTCGGTCGAACGCTTCCTGCGGCCCTTCGTCATCTCGCCATTCGTGGAACGGTAGATTCGTGTTCGCGCGTGAACCTTCGGCATTGAGCGCTGGCATGAGAATGGCGGCGCCAGCCGCACTGACGCAAAGCAGGCAAGGCCGCTCGTCGGCATGGGGAACGAACCCCAGGAGCCATTGCATGTGCGCACCCGGCCCCAGCGCGACCAGGTCGATGCCTTCAGTTTTCATCCGCGCACGAAGCGCAGACAGCCGTTCGTCCGTTCGTGACATGGCAGCCTCCAATCTATGCCGGCACCACAATGCGGCCACCGAACGCCTCGCCGCGGTCGAAACTGCCGATGGCAGCGATTTCCGCTTCGGGAGGCGCCTCACAGGACCAGCGCCGCGACGGGCGCCAGCCGCAGTCACGCTTCAGCATTGCAGCATACTCGGCCCGTTTCAGGGCAGCGATCGACGGGTCGATGACCGGAACGCCAAGCCTTCGCTCAAGTTCCTTGTGAAAACCGACTTCCATAGTGCATCCGAGGATCAGCGCTTCGGCGTAGTCCTCTTCGACGGCCTTCCGCCCAGCCTCCACCAGCATTCGACCGGTGCGGTCATGATCTTCCTGAAACTCGGTCACGCCCAGCTCGACGTGATAGAATCCGGCCAGACGGTCGCGGTGGCCGTGCGCATGGACGGTCGCCTGCATCTGGTCAACCCATTTTCGCCGCCCGACGATCACGCCGAACCGATTGGACAGGCTGGCCGCGATTTCGCAGGAGGCGGCGCAGGGAGCGGTCACCACCGTCTCGCCCGAGATTTCGCGGGCTTCGGCAAGCCCGGTGTCGTAGAAGCAGCCAATGGCGAGCGCGTCGAAGCCTTCGCGGGCAGCCTGCCGCGCGGCCCGGATGATGCCCGCCGTAACCATACCCTCGTAACTTCGGAATTCGATATGGCTGAACAGGCCCACATCGTCGGGCAGAGAGGTTACGTGCACCTCGGTTCCTGACAGCTTGCATGCCTTCGCCATTTCGGCGAACAGCTCGTCATGCCCTGCGCGGTGCGCAACCGGGCTGAGATACATGATCTTGACCATTATTCCCTCCTTCAGATTGAAACTCCGTAGACTGCCGCCGCCCGTTCGGAAGACAGCAGGCCATTCGCGACATCCTCTTTAACCCGATCGGGATCGCGCTCCTTCGGGTCGCCGTATCCGCCGCCGCTGGCGGTCACGATACGGATCACGTCATCGGTGTTGACCGGTAGGCCGGACACGAAGGAGTACTTTTCCTGACTGCCGTCCGTCTTGAGCACCTCGACATAGTTTCCGGATCCCTCGGCGCCGCCTTCGAGCGCCCAAGGCTTGATGCGAGACCGTGTGTAGCCCGCTGTCAGAAAGCCGTTGTTGGTGCGGATGCGGTACTCGAGCCGGAGCCCCCTACCCCCGGTGAACTCGCCGTCGCCACCCGGCTCGGTGTTCAGTTCCATGCGGTCGACGAAGAGTCCGTTGCGGCTCTCGGAGATCTCGGCCGGCGTGTTGTAGGTCTCGCCATGAAATCCCGAAAAGATGCACGAATTGCCGTCGCGCCCCTCCCAGGCGCCCCAGCCACCGAGCTGCGGCTCGATAATCGTGTACTGCCGCCCCGTGTCGGGATGAATGCCACCGACAAAGGTACCGCAAATGGAAGAGAAATGTCCGGCTGGAAGCCGTTCGGGCACGTGCGGCGCCATGCAGCGCCAGATCAGGTCGTAAACCCTCACCTCCGTCTCGAAATAGAAACCGATTGCGGCCGGCTCTCTCGCATGGAATACCGAACCCTCCCGCGTCAGGACGTTCAGAGGTCGGAACGAGCCGTCATTGGCTGGCGAATCCGGATCCGTCAGCGACTTGAAGACCATCTGGGCGCAGACCATCGTGCCGTCGCGGCTGGTATTGGTCGGGCCGGAATCCTGGTCGGGATTGTCGCGGAGGTCGACGGTGAATTCGTCGTCTGTGATCGTGATCCGGACATTGAAGATCCGACCGTCGTCCTGCTCCTCACTTAGCACGAACGTGCCTTTGGGTAGCTTCGCAAGTTCCGCCCTCGCCGCCGCTTCACCGAAATCCGAGAAACTGTCCATCGCGGCCCTGAACGTATCCGCGCCATATTTTTCGGCCAGTTCCTCCAGACGTCTCGCGCCGATGCGAACCGAAGCGACGGCCGCCCAGACATCGCCGAGGAGAAAATCAGGCATGCGCGAATTGACGGTGATGATGTCCATTACCGCCTCATCGGTTTCGCCGCCGCGGACCAGCTTGACGCCGGGAAGGCGCAGGCCCTCCTGAAAAATCTCTGTCGCCTCGCCGCTCAGCGAGCCGGGAGCCATTCCGCCGACGTCCGAGTTATGCGCGATGTTCGCCGTCCACGCGATCAGCTCGCCCCCGGCGAAGACCGGCATGGCCAGCACCAGATCGTTCAGATGCGTGACGCCTCCGCGGTACGGATCGTTGGTGATGAAAACATCGCCCGGCGCGACGTCTCCGGGCTGGCTGAACTTCAGCAGCAGTGCCTGCACCGTCTTGTCCAGCACCCCAACGAACGCTGGAATGCCGGCGCCCGACGACGCGATGCGCCCTTTGGCGTCAGTGATGCCGGTTCCCATGTCGAGAACCTCGTAAATGATGCTCGACATCGCGGTCTTTCGCATCGCCGCGAACATTTCGTCGGCGGTGGCCTGAAGCGAGTTCTGGATGATTTCGAGCGTGATCGGGTCGTTTGCCTTTCTCATCGGAGAGCCCTCAGCCGTTCAGCGTGATATAAAGGTTGCGGTAGGCGTCCACTTCGACCGCATTTCCGGGATGGATAACGGCAGTGCTTCCGCTTTCCTCGACGATGGCGGGACCGTCGAACGCCATTCCCGGCCGAAGCGCTTCACCGTCATAGACCGCGGCCTCGTGTCTGCCTTCGAACGCGTAATCGACAGTTCGCCGCCCCTTGAGAGCGCTGGCCGCGTCGGCGTCGCCAAGCGGTTCCGGATGCATTTCGAGCCGGTCGACTCCGGCCTTGGCGACGATATGGATGCCCACCATTTCAACGGGAGCGTCGAGACGGTAAGTGTATTCCCGTTCGTAGAACCTGTGAAAGTCCTCGGCGATGCGTCCGAGATCCGCGTCGGTAACCGGCCCGCCCGGGAGCGGCACTTCGGTGGTATGTTCCTGGTTCTGGTAACGAAACTTGCCGTAACGCAGGAATGTGATCCGCTCCGCGCCGATCCCTTCATCGGCAAATGCGGCAAGCACCGTGGCCTCCGCCTCGGCGACAACGCCGTCTATTTTGCCGCCCGCACCCTCGGCCAGATCCACCAGACGGGTGACGAAACAGTCCCGGCGCAGGTCCGACATCATCATGCCCCAGGCCGAAAAGACGCTGGCGGCGGCGGGCACCACCACTTTCCTGACCTGAAGCTCCTTTCCCAGTGCCGCCGCATGCATCCCGCCCCCGCCGCCGAACGCGAGCAGCGTGAAGTCACGCGTGTCAAAGCCCCGGTTCAGCGAAACGAGCTTCAGCGCATTGACCATGTTGTTGTTGGCGATGCGGATGATGCCCTCGGCCGCTTCGTCTGTTCCGACGCCAAGCTTTCTGCCGAGAGCGCTGATCGCTCGTTCCGCCGCGACCATGTCCGCCTCGACGGTTCCGCCGCAGAAATAGTCGCGGTTGATCCGGCCAAGCCAGAGATTGGCGTCAGTCGTGGTCGCTTCCGTTCCCCCTTTTCCGTAAGCCGCCGGGCCGGGAACCGCCCCGGCCGACCGCGGCCCGACATGAAGCTTTCCGAAATCGTCAACCCAGGCGATGGAGCCGCCACCGTTGCCAATCTCAACCAGATCAACCACGGGCACCATGATCGGGTAGCCGGAGGACTTGCGGCTGCGCTCGATCCAGTAATCCGTCATGATTCGGACTTCGCCATTCTCGATCAAGGAGCATTTCGCGGTCGTACCGCCGATGTCGAGCGCCAGCACATCCGGTTCGCCGATCAGCCCGCCAAGCTCGGCCGCGCCCCAGAAACCGGAAGCCGGACCGCTTTCAACCATTGTGATCGGAATGCGCGCCGTGGCTTCGAGCGTGTCGATGCCGCAGTTCGACTGCATGATATAGGGCTGTCCGCCAAAACCGCGTGACAGCAGGCTTTCGCCCAGCCGGCCAAGGTAGCGTGCGGCCACCGGCTGCACGTAGGCCGACAGCACAGCGGTGTTCGTCCGCTCGTATTCTCTCCATTCCCGCGTGATCTGGTGCGAGGAGACAACCGAAACGCCGGGCCAGAGGCGCTGCACTTCAGCAAGAGCGGCCTCTTCGTGGGCTGTGTTGGCATAGGAGTGAAGAAAGCTGATTGCGACGGCTTCCACCCCTTCCGCCTTGAACCCTTCAAGGACCGCGGGCAGGCCGGAGAGATCCAGCGGCGTGCGTTCCTTCCCTGTATAGGTCATCCGTCCCGGAAGTTCGGCCCGCAGCCGCCGCGGCACGAATGGCGGAGGTTTCACGTAATGCAGGTTGAAGAAATCGGGCCGGTTGCCGCGCGCGATTTCGAGCGTGTCCCGGAATCCCTCCGTAGTGACAAGCCCCACCTTGACGCCTTTGCGTTCGGTGAGCGCGTTGATGACGACCGTGGTTCCGTGCGCCAGGAAATCGATGCTTGACGGATCGATTCCTCCCTTTTCCAGCACGTCAAGCACGCCAATTTCGAAGTCCGGAGGCGTGGTGTCGGATTTGGCCGTTACGATCCGGCTGGCGCCGGTGTCCCGGTCAGTTTCGAAACAGACAAGATCGGTGAAGGTGCCACCGACATCGGTGGCAATGCGCCGCGTGATCCTACCCATGGAGTCCTCCTTGATTCCGTATGCTTTCCGCCATCAGGAAGGCCAGCGCTCCGGCGGGCGCCAGCGACTTGGATGCCTTGACGCGTTCGGGAGTGTAATGCCCGGCCACATGCAGGCAGTTGAGCGTTCCACGCAGTCTGCCGCGGATTACGACTGGCAGGTTAAGGCAGCTCGCGCAGCCGAGCGCCTTGATCCGCGCATGGTCTCCAAATACCTCGGCGATTTCTTCGATGCTGTTTGCGACGAAGGTTTCGTGCCTGACTTCCACGGTTTCAGACCACCGGTTCCGCAGGCGCGGCTTTTCCCCAAACGGGGGATAGGCGTCCGGCATGCTTGAGTAGCTTCGCCAGGCGACGTCCCGCGCATGATCGACTTCCATCAGTGTGAAGAGTCTGGCGCCGATCGTTCTGTCGACCAGGCGGTCGAGCGCACGGTAGGTCGCTTCCGGCTGCCCATGCGGTTCGGCTATTGCATCCAAGATCTGCATCATGCGGGCAGCCCTCCGGCCAGTCTCTCTCTTAGTTCGAGTTCGTCGTCACCGATCACGGGGACAGCGGCGATCAGCCGACGGGTATAGTCCTGCTGAGGAGCTTCGAAGATCGTGCGGGTCGGTGCGCATTCCAGCAGCTTTCCTGCGCGGAAAACGGCTGTGCGGTCGGCGATGTTGCGCACGACCGAGAGGTCATGGGTTATAAACACGTAACTTAGGCCTTTCATGCGCCGCAGGTCGTCAAGAAGACGAAGCACCCGCGACTGTACAAGCACGTCAAGCGCCGATGTCGGCTCATCAAGAATCACCAACCGTGACTGGCAGGCGAGAGCGCGGGCGATCGCCACGCGCTGGCACTGGCCACCCGAAAGCGCCGCGGGCAGACGTCGGCGGAATTCACGCGGCAGGCCGACTTCTTCCAGCGCATCCTCGACCAGGCGCCAGCGGTCGGAGCGGTCGCCGATCCCAAAGACATCGAGGCCGAGCCTGATCGAGGCGCCGACAGACCGTTTCGGATTCAACGACGACAGCGGGTTCTGCTGGACAAGCTGGATTGCGCTGCGGTGCGCGAGCGTACGCTTTTCGGGCAGTCTGCTGCCCTCGAACGCGAGTTCGCCCGAGGACGGGCCGAAAACGCCAAGAATCATGTTCGCGAGCGTGGTCTTGCCAGATCCGCTTTCGCCCACGACGGCAAGGCACTCGCCCGGCAAGACATCGAAGCTCACATCACGCACCGCTTGCACGGCACGTCGCCCCTTGCCGAACGTCTTGCTGGCGCGCCTGAGCGACAGAAGCGGAGTCATTCCAACCCTCCGTCATGCACGACCATCGGTTCAAGGAACGCCTCCTCGCTGTCGGCTGTCGGGGGAAGGCTGGCGCCGGTTATGCGGGGCACCGCTGCCATCAGCGCCCGGGTGTATGGGTGGCCGGGATTCTCGAAAACCGCGCGGGTCGGTCCCTGCTCGACGATGCGCCCGCGGAAAATCACGCAGACCCGGTCGGCGAACTCCCTCACAACGCCGAGATTGTGCGAGATGAACAGCACGGCGGTGCCGCTCTCCTTGACCAGGTCATGCATCAGCTTCAGCGTCTGCGCCTGCACGGTTACGTCGAGGGCCGTGCCCGGCTCGTCGGCGATCAGAAGCGATGGACGGTTGGCCAAGGCCATGGCGATGGTTACGCGCTGGTTCATGCCGCCCGAAAGCTGGAACGGATAGGAAGCAAGAACGCGGTCTCGGTCGTTGATGGAGACCGAACGCAGCAATTCGCCCGCCCTCTCGTCCGCTGTCTCCCTCGGGAGTCCGGGATGGCGCCTGCGCAGCACTTCGGCGAACTGGGCGCCAATCGTGAACACGGGGTTCAGGGACGAAGTCGGATCCTGGAATATCATCGAAATCGATGTGCCGCGCAGGGCCTGCCATTGGCGCCGTCCCAGCCGGTTAAGATCCCGGCCCTCGAAGAAGAGCCCTCCCTCAACCTCGGCCGAATGGAGTTCCTGCAGGAGGCCCAGCACGATCCGGGCGGTCACCGATTTGCCCGAACCGCTCTCACCGACAAGCGCCAGCCGTTCGCCGGGACGAATGTTCAGCGAAATGCCGTGCAATACCTCCGATACACCGGAATATCCGCGAAAACGCAGGCGGAGGTCGCGGATCTCCAGTACGTCGCTCATTGGCCCGCACCAAGGATTTCGCGCAGGGCGTCGCCCACAAGGTTGAAACCGAATACCGCCACCAGGATCGCAAGTCCCGGGAATACCGTCAGCCACCAGCTGTCAGGCAGGTAGCGCGCGCCTTCCGCCACCATGCTTCCAAGATCCGGTGTGGGCGGCTGCACGCCGAGGCCGAGGAAAGACAGCGACGAGGCGATTATGATGACGAAACCCATGTCAAGCGTCATCTTGGTGATGATCGCGGGAAGGCAGTTCGGCAGGATTTCCCTGACCGTGACGTGCAGTGTTGACGCGCCGATGATCTCGGCGGCGAGCACATAGCCTTCCTCCCGCTCCGATCGGGCGATGTTGTAAACCAGCCTCGCGTACCAGGGCCACCACATTGCGGTGACCGCCAGCATGGCGTTCATGAGTGTCGGCTCCAGTACGCCCATCATCGCGATCGCCAGCACCAGCGGAGGGATCGAAAGGAAGACGTCGGTCAGGCGCATCAGCACGAATTCGGCACGGCCACCGAGATAGCCGGCGAACAGTCCAACCAGCGTGCCGATCGGCGTGGCGATTGCAAGCACCACCACTCCGAGGACCAGCGATAGGCGGAAAGCATAAAGTATCCGGCTGAAGAGGTCACGGCCCACAAGATCGGTTCCCATCACGTTCCTTGCGCTTGGGCCTTGGTTGAAGTGAACAAAGTCGACCACGGCCCCGCGGTGTTCCGGGAACGGCGCGATGTAGTCGGCGAAGACTGCCGAAAGAACCACAGCTGCCACGAGCACGGCGCCGAGCAGCGACATTGGATTGCGGAGCAGGATGACGGCCGTCCGTTTCATGACGATCCCCGCTCCGAATGCCGGATGCGCGGATTGAGGAATGCGATCAGCAGGTCGACGATCAGGTTAACGATCAGGAATGTCGCGGAGATGACCAGCACGGTTCCGATTATCGCGTTCAGGTCCTTCCTGAGGATCACTGCAACACCGTAGCGGCTCAGGCCCGGCCAGGCGAAGACGGCTTCGACCAGGAAAGCGTTGCCCAGCATTGCCGCGAAGTCCAGCCCGATGATGGTCAGCGAGGGAATCAGCGACGGCTTGAACGCGTATTTCGCGGCGATGCGCCATGGCGCGAATCCGTAGGCCTGGGCCATCTCGATATAGGGCCTGTCGTAGGTTTCGACCATGTTCGCGCGCGTCAGCCGTGCCGCCTGCCCGATTCCGGACACGGCCAGCGCGAAGGCCGGGAGGAAAATATGCCAGAGCGCATCGGCAAATGCGGCGCCGTTCCGGGCGACCAGCGTGTCGACCAGCAGAAAGCCGGTGACACGCTCGATCTCGAAGCTGTCGGCGATCCTTCCAGCGATGGGGAAGATCGGCAGGAAGAACGCGAAAAGAAGCATCAGAATCACCGCCCAGACGAAACTCGGTGCTGATACGCCGAGAAGCGAAAGCACGCGGATCGCGTGGTCCGGCCAACGCCCGCGGTAGCGCGCCGACCACATTCCGAGCGGCAGCCCGATGCCAATCATCAGGATGCCCGCAACAAGCACGAGTTCCAGCGTAGCTGGAAGGAACTGCGCGATGTCCACGGTTACCGGGCGGTTGGTGTAGAGCGAAACGCCAAGATCGCCATGCAGAAGATCGGCAACGAAGTGCCCGTATTGCACCGCGACCGGTTCGTTCAGATGGAGCGCCCCGCGCAGCTTTTCAACCTGCTCTACGGTTGCGTTCGGTCCCAGCGCGATCCGCGCTGGATCCCCGGGAATGACCCGCGCGATGCCGAAGATCAGCATCGAAACTCCGACGAGCACGATCAAGGAGATTCCGAGCCGCCGCGCAAGAAGGCGAAAAACAGCCAACATTCCCGCATATCCGAGGCGTGGCCGCCGGATCCCGGTTGAACCGGGATCCGGCGGCTGAGTTGGAGACTCAGTCGTCGGCAACTTCCATCAAGCGGAAACTGAAGCCCATTCCGTCGAGTCCGAATGCGTGGGCCGGATCCGAAAGCGCAGGAGCGTTAACGCGGCTGCTGGCGGCAAAGACCGACTGGCGGTCATAGCTGTAGATCGTCGGCGTGATCTCCATCAGCCGTGCGTTCAGCATCGAATATGCCTCCGCGCGCGCGTCGGGCGTCGGCGCGTTGCGCCCGGCCTCCAGGTATTCGTCAACCATAGCATCGTTAAGGTATTCCGGCGACTGCCAGGTTCCCGGGGTGGACGAATGGTACATGCCGTAAAGAAGCGTGTCCGGATCGCCGGTCACCGCGTTGACGAAAAGCTGGCTGACATGGGGAGTGTTCTCCGGTTTGCTGACCTGCTCGGCAAAGAGCGCCCAAGGCAGTTTCCTGATGTGAGACTTTACGTCGATGGCCGCGAGGTTCGACTGGAAGAGAAGCGCGAAGCGTTCTTCCAGCGGAACTTCCGCTATCCAGCTGATCTCGATGTCCATCTCCGCAGCATCGTAACCGCACGCCGCCAGATGTTCGCGCGCCTTGTCGAGATCCTGTGTCTGGACCATTGACCGGTCGTTCGCTCCGAACATCCCCACCGGAATCGCACCGGTTGACGGACTGCCTGCGGAGACATCGTCGGTTATCGCAATCATGCGGATCGCTGTCTGGTAATCGAAAGCTGCGCTCAGTGCCCGACGGCAGTTGACGTCATCAAGCGGCGGTTTTGTGGTGTTCAGCTTTAGGTAGAATGCTCCAGTCCCGCTTTCCGTGAAGAGCTGCGCTCCCTCCTTGGCCAGTGCGCCCATCACCTCGGGGGGCAGCCACTGCGACGAGATGTCATGCTCGCCCTGCGCGATCAGCGTGCGGACGGTCGACGGCTCCAGCCCGTAGCGCAGACGCACGGTGTCGGGTGCTGCCTCCGCGATACCAAGGAAATAACCGTCGTTTTTCTCCATTACGGTTTCTTCTTGCGGATTGTGCGAGACGACCCGGTAGGCACCGGTGCCAGCGCCATTGGCAGAAAGGTAGGCCTGGCCCCAATCGCCCATTTCGCCTTCACCTTCGCCAAGGTTGTCCATGACGAGCTTGCTGTCGACGACAGGAAGGCGCACCAGCGACGCCACGAACGGCGCGTAGGATGAGGAAAGATCGAAGCGAACGGTCGTGGCATCAACCGCTTCGACGTTCTCAACCACGCCGAGCAGGTAGGAAAGACCGGCTCCCAGCGCCTTCATGCGCTCGACCGAGAAGACGACGTCATCCGCTGTGAGCGGGTTGCCGCTCTGGAAATTAACATCACTCCGCAACGTGAATGTGAACGAGTTGCCGTCGTTTTCCCAGCTTTCGGCCAGATGCGGCGCATGGCCTGGCCCGCCCTGAACCGGTAGCACCAAAGTGTCATAGACGTTGAACATTAGGATGCTGTCGGCGTAGTCCGAAGCTTTTGCCGGATCAAGTTCGCCGACCGCGACTTCGTCGAGCCGCAGCGTGCCGCCTGCAAGAGCAGGGACCGCCAGTGAAGTTGCCGCCATCATTCCGACGGCCAGAGTCAGTTTGAAAGGTGTCACTTTCTTTCTCCATTGTTGTCAGATTGGGGACACGCGCCTTGTGCGCCTTTCCTGCTCTCCAGTGTGCCGTAGTCTTCGCCATCTTCGCCGAACACGTCCATCGTTCCGCACCAGAGAATCGAGACGGTTTCCCCTGTGTGGTTCCAGGTGGCGTGCCTTCTGCGGGAGTCGAAATGCAGTGAATCGCCCTGCTTCAGGATTTTTCGTTCACCGTCCAGTTCAACGGTGACCTCGCCCTTCAGCAGGTAGAACAGCTCTTCGCCTTCGTGGCTGATCGGCTCGTTTCTGTGGCCCGGCGGCTCGTGAATGATGACCGAACGCAGCGTGCCGTTCGGCAGGTTCGCGGAGAGCCGTTCGTATGCCAATGCGCCGTCCGCGACGCGATAGCTGATGCGTCGGCTCCTGCGCGTCGCACCTGAACTGCTGCTGGGCTGTTCCAGAAACTCCGAGATCGGACGCTTAAGCACGCGGGCGATCGAACGCAGTGACGAGAGCGATGGTGCTGCCAAGCCGCGTTCGACCTGGGAAATGAACCCCACGGAAAGACCCGCGTTATCCGCCACGTACTGCATTGTCAGCTTCGCTTCCTTCCGGCAGCGCCTGAGCTGGTCTCCAAGGTCGATATCCGCGTCATGCAGGTTGGTTTGCGGCTGTTTTTTTAGCATGACTAAAGTTTTGGCGACCGAATCCAGTCCTGTCAAGCCATTTGAACAAAGGATTTCGGATTAGTTGAACTGCTGACTGTCAGACTGCTGCGCTGGCATTGCGGAGTTACGCCATCGCCGGACTGGCTCCGGAAGGCGCCGTCCTGTCGAAGACCTGTGCGGAGGGGGGTCACAGGAGTTCCCGAGGGGAGGTTTTTCGCAGGAAGGGGAACAGCGAATCACGAAAGCATGGATCGGATTCGAAGGTGACCTTCGGCAGATTCGCCTCGCTATGCTTGGTCTGGCCGCACTTCCGAGCGAAAGGAAGCTTCTGACACCCGTCCTCTGGCTGACCCAGCTGGCGAGAATGAGCCGCGCGAGGGTTTTCGCCGATATTTCCGAGTCCGGAATCCAGTATAGTCGCTTCCACATCCATTCAGCGCGAAGGACGCCGCCGAATCTGCGGAACGCGCCGGGACTGTCACGCCTGCTCGGACGCATTCATCCAGCGGCGTCGCAACATGATTTGCTACTCCCGGAGTCCAATCCAGGCGTTCAGGACACCGACGATGGATCGGAACGGAATTGTCCTTGACTCCAAACAGCCGCCCATTTAGTTCGGTAAGTGAACGAATAAATGGGAATGCTGTGCCCGCTCATTCAAGTATCTCCCGACGCATGTCTCAGAGCGCAGTTGTTCAGGCAATCGCGAGCTATGGCCCTGTGTCACGTGCCAGCGTCGCTAAACTGACCGGTCTCTCCAAACAGACGGTGTCGCAGATCGTTGGCAACCTCGAACAGGATGGCTGGGTTCGCACAGTCGGCGAAACAGAAGGCCATGTCGGTCGCAAGGCAGTGATCTACGAGATATCACCGAGTGCCGCAACAATCGCTAGCGTCGACCTAGGCGCCACAAAGGTCAGGGTTGCGTTCTGCGATCTGATGGGCCGTGTCCTGGCTGAAAAGGTCGAGCCCACCGAACGCTCAGGAGGGATGAACGTGATTGAGCAGGTTGGGCGCCTGGTCGAGTCCACCAAGCGCGAAGCGAAGGAACCATGTGGCGACCTAAAGATCTCAGTTGTTGGTGTTCCCGGCGTGTACGATCCCAAGACAGGTGCGGTTCTGATGGCCCCGAACATTGTCGGAATCGACCAGTTCGATCTTGCTGCCGCCATGCACAAACGGCTTGGTATCGAAATTTTGGTCGAGAATGACGTGAACCTTGCTGCATTGGGTGAACACTGGCTTGGCAACCGCCGCGAAGATGACAACTTTGTCTATATTTCAGTCGGTACCGGAATCGGCGCCGGAGTGGTCGTGGGGGGCAAGCTGCTTCGCGGAACTACGGGCGCGGCGGGCGAAATTGGCTTCCTGCCTTTTGGTGCTGATCCATTTGAGGCCGAGAGTCACAAGATTGGCGCTCTTGAGCGCGTGACAGCGACCAGCGCAATCATTAGCCATTATCTGGAGCTGTCAGGGCAAAAGTCGGACGTTCCGGGTGTATTCGATGCGGCAAGCGCCGGCGACATCGCAGCGCAGGAAACGCTTGATCGAGTCGCAAAGCAAATTTCCAGGGCGGCCGCTGCGATTGCAGCCATAGTCGATCCCTCCGTAATCGTTATCGGAGGCTCCATCGGCGCTCGATCCGAATTGCTCGAGCGGATCGTTCGGTTCTCCTCCCAGTGCTATCCCGGCAAAATCACGATCGAAAAATCGAAACTGGGCAGCCACGCAGCACTTGCAGGAGGTGTATCGATTGCGCTGTCACATCTGCACGTCTCAATATTTGCGGAAGGTCAAAAAGGCGCTGAAATCCTGATCCCGCCACCCGCGATCGAGGAATTCAAGGCAGGTGCGTCATGAATTCCTGCCACGGATTGGCTGAGCGCCTTGAACTGGCTCAGAACGCCGTCGCCGATCTGGCGTTGCTGAAAGAGGCATTGGCCATCGAAAGCGTGACCGGGAACGAGACTCCCTTTGCACGTCACCTGGAAACGCAACTGTCCAGGTTGGGATTTGAAACGGGCCGGGGCGTTTTCCTGAACGGCCGCGAAAACGTCTGGGGCACACTTCAGGGTGGTGGGCCAAATCTCATGATTCTCGGACACACAGACACGGTTCATGTGCGCGGCTGGGAAAATCACTGGCAGGACGACCCCCGCCGCGACCCCTTCGGCGGCATCGAGCGCGACGGGCATGTCTGGGGACGTGGTTCCAGTGACCTGAAGGGCGGGATCTGTGCCGTGATTGCCGGCATACGACTGTTGCAGCGCGTGGGGATCACACCCGCTGGCGGCCTCACCCTCGCTTTCATCGGCGACGAGGAAAGCGGCGAGCCAGGCAGCGGTGTCAGCGCAGGAGCCAAAGATCTGGCGCGACGGGTCGCGAAGGGTGAAATCGCAAGACCGGACTTCGCAGTCTATGTCGAGCCAACCAATCTGGATGTCTATACAGCTCAGATAGGTTTCTTCATCGCCGACATTACGGTCACCGGAAAAACGGCCTATTTTGGAACGCCGGAACTGGGAACGGATGCTCTCAAGGCCGCGCATGCGCTGCTGTCACGCATATGGAAACATGAAGCCGAATTGAATGCGGGACCCTGCCACGAACTTGTGGGAGCATCTTCGGTACTTGCGACAAAAATCGAGGGTGGCGGCTTCATTGCAGTGCCGGGCGAATGCAGGCTTTCTATCATACGTAAGTTGCGGCCTGGCGAAGATCTGGACATGGCGGTTACGGCGTTCGAGACCGCACTTGACGCCTCGCACCTGCCCGAAGGCATAAACGTTACGTTCGAGTATCCTGCCGGACGCGACCATGCTAAAGGCGGCTCGCCAGTCGAAACCGAACCGGACAGCGCACCGATTCAGCTACTGCAGGACTGCGTTCAGCGCTACCGTCCCGACGCCGGGCGGATCGGTGGTGCACCCTATTGGTCCGAAATGCCGTTTCTGACGAATGGGATCGGTTGTCCGGCAGTCTATTGCGCCCCCGGAGATATCTCCGTCGCCCACACCTATGAAGAGCGGATCGAGGTGGAAGAATACCTCGCTGCCGCCAGGGTCTTTGCACTCTTAATCGCGCGATACTGCGGAGCTAAACCAACCAACTGAGATGTAACCTGAGGAGGAAAAAATGTCCCCAATGAAAAACATGCTTGCCATTCTGGCTCTGCTTGGACCTGTCGTATCTGCCAGTGCCGAAACCATCGGGCCCGGTGGCGAAAAGGCGACGCCTGCGTCATCCATTGTCGTAAGTGACGACAAGGTCGCGGTGATCCAGGGCGCGAACTATTCGGCCGCGCTTCTCTGGCACGACCAGTCGGACTTCGTGAATGCGGTAACGGCGGGAGCCAGCGACGAGTTCGAACGGCTCGGGATTGAGGTTGTCGCAGTCACCAGCGCTGGGTTTGACGCCGCCAAGCAGCGCAGTGACATTGAAACGGCGCTGACCAAGGATCCAGACATCATCCTGTCGCTGCCGCTCGATCCAGTGACCTCGGCCGCAGCCTTTGAAGAGGCAAAGGAGGCCGGGGTTGCTCTTACATTCCTTTCCAACCTGCCTGCAGGCTATGAGCATCCCGACGATTACGCGGCGATCGTAACTGACGATCTGTTCCAGATGGGAAAGCAGGCAGCCGACGCATTGGCCGAAGCCATGGGCGGCGCAGGCACGATCGGATGGATCTTTCACGACGCGGCCTATTACGTCACCAACCAGCGCGACAATGCCTTCAAGACCACGATCGAGAACGATCATCCGAACATGTCGATCATTGTCGAACAGGGCATCTCCGATCCTGCGCGCGCCGAAGACATCGCCAACGCAATGCTGCTGAAACACCCCGATCTTGGAGGGATTTATGTCACTTGGGCCGGTCCGGCCGAGGGCGTCCTGGCTGCGCTTCGCGCCAATGGGAATGACAGCACCAAAATCGTCACGCTCGATCTATCCGAGCCGATTGCGCTTGACATGGTGCGGGGCGGCAACGTGGCGGCGATCATCGCAGACGAAGCATATGAACTGGGCCGCGCAATGGCCGCTAGTGCAGTGCTAGACCTTATCGGTGAAGAGGTGCCGCCCTTCGTGGTTGCCCCGGCCATAACGGTAAAGGCGGACAATGTTGTCGAAGGGTGGAAGAGATCCCTCAACATCGATCCGCCTGCAAGCGTGGCATCGAACTGAGGTTCCACTCGGCGAGCCGCTTCCTGCGGCTCGCCGAATTTTTCCCTGGCAAAGAAGCAAAGATGGAAGCGGCCCTTTCCCGAATCAGGCGGCTGGACTTGCAAAGAAGTGTGATTTACTTCGGCTTTTTGGCTATTTTCCTGTTCTTCGCCGCAACGCTCCACGACGACGGGTTTCTGACCACCAGGAACCTGACAAATATCGTGTTGCAAACGGCACCGGCGACGATCATGGCAATCGGGCTGGTCTTTGCGCTCTCGGCTGGCGAGATCGACCTGAGCTTCGGCTCCATTGTGGCGGTCTCCGCCCTTGCAGCTGCCGTTGCGATGCAGAATGGCCCGATGGTACTGGGTGTAATCGCAGGTCTCGGCGCAGGTGTTTTGATCGGTGCCTTCAACGGTGTTCTGGTCGCCTATCTGCGTCTGCCCTCTTTCCTTGTAACCCTCGCGACCCTGGGCCTGTTCGCCGGAATCGCACGCTCAATGACCGATCTGCGTTCCATACCCGTCATTAACGATGCGTTCACAGGTTTTTTTGGTTCCGGCAAACTACTTGGTGTTCCCTCACTGGTGGTCTGGACAGCGGTCGCAGTGGCCATTGGTCATGTTCTTTACCGTCATTCCCGTTTTGGGGCACATGTGCTAGCGGTCGGAGACAATTCCCGAGCAGCCCAGGTCTCAGGAATCAAGGTGTCTCGGATCCGTCTGATGGTGCTGACATTGTGCGGCGCGACGGCAGGCCTTGCTGGACTTCTCTATGCTGGACGTCTGCAAGCCGCGAAATACACGCTTGGCGAAAGCGACCTGATGACGGTGATCGCCGCCGTCATTGTTGGCGGAACTGCATTGAACGGCGGCAAAGGTTCGATCATTGGCGCGCTTCTTGGATCGCTGATGATGGGGATGCTGAACAACGGGCTCATTCTGATGGGGCTCGAGGTCTCGGACCAGATGATCGTGCGCGGGGTTATCATCCTTGTCGCGGTTGCCGTGTCTTTGCGTGATACCCGTCGTTAGATCCGGGAGGAAACATGTTTCTGGACCTTCTCATCCGCCGCAATCCGCGCTTTGTGGAAGCGGCCATGGCGCTGCATCAGCAGGGCCAAATTCCCGCCAGCGCCTACGTGCTCGATCTGGATGCGGTCGAACGCAATGCCCGCACTTTCAAGACGGAAGCCGACAGGCACGGATTGACCGCATTTGCAATGACAAAGCAGGTGGGGCGTCACTCAGGATTCTGTCAGGCGGTGATGCGCGGCGGGATCGACCACGCGGTTGCGGTTGATATGCCTTGCGCGGTGGCCTGTGCCCGAGCCGGAATGAAGGTCGGGCATCTGGGCCACCTGGTGCAGGTGCCGCGGCGCGAAGCCGATTTCGCGGCAGCGAAACTGATGCCGGACTACTGGACGGCATTCTCGGACGTCAAAGCGCGGGAGGCGGCCGATGCGGCCGTGAAGGCAGGGCGCGAACAGGCGCTGATGGCGCGCATTCAGACACCTAGCGACATATTCTATCGCGGCCATGAAGGCGGCTTCGATGCGAAGGACATCGTGGCCGTCTCAGATCGTATGGATGCGCTTGAGGGTGCACGCTTCGCGGGGATCACCACCTTTCCCGCTCTTCTTTTCGATCCGGAGACGCGCAAGGTAGTGCCCACACACAACCTGGCTACTTTGAGCCGAGCCGCCGAGGCGCTTGCCGCGGCCGGTCGCTCCGGCATCGAGATCAACGCGCCTGGCACGACCTCTTCAGCGGTGCTATCGGCCTTGGCGGAGGCTGGCGCCACGCAAGTCGAACCCGGGAACGGGCTTCATGGCACCACACCGCTTCACGCCGTAAAAGACCTTCCTGAAGAACCTGCTGTTCTCTATCTGACTGAGATTTCGCATAATCACGGCGGCAAGGCCTTTTGTTTCGGAGGCGGGTTCTATATCGACCCGGTCTTCCCCGAATATCAGGTTCGCGCACTGGTCAGCGGAACCCCGACCACCGACAGCGGAGCGTTGCGCGATGTGGAGATCCCCGATTACTCGGCCATCGACTACTACGCCATGATCGATGCCGAGTCGCCGCCCGGCGACACTGTTGTCTTTGGTTTCCGCGGCCAAGCGTTCGTGACACGCGCGCTTGTGGTTGGCATCCGGGGCGTGACGGGTGGGAGCCCGGAAGTCACAAGCATCGAAAACGGCTTTGGCGATTCAGTGGACTGGCCAGGGACGTATTCGCAATGACCGCAGAACCCGTCCTATCGTTGAACAACATCCACAAGGCTTTTGGCGGTGTCGTTGCGATCGAGGACTTTTCACTGGAGCTTTTCCCTGGCGAGATTGTCGCTTTGGTCGGCGACAACGGCGCGGGCAAGTCAACGCTCATCGCGATCGTTTCGGGCTTACACCGTCCGAACTCGGGCGAGATACTGCTTGATGGAGAGACGGTGAGTCTCTCCGACGCCAGTTCGGCCCGTTCGCGTGGGATCGAGGTGGTGTACCAGGATCTCGCACTCGCCGACGATCAGCCCGTCTACATGAATATGTTCCTGGGACGAGAACTGACCCGCAAACCCTTGGGTCTCCTGGACAAGGCGCGGATGCGCAGTGAAACCCAAAAGATGCTGGATCGGCTCGACGTGCGCATCCCGTCGGCCAGTTCAAGAATCCGCGACCTCAGCGGTGGCCAGCGTCAAGGCGTCGCTATCGCCCGCGCCACTCATTGGGCCACCAAGCTTATCCTCCTTGACGAACCGACAGCAGCGCTCGGCGTGGCAGAAACCGCCAAGGTGGAAGAAATCGTCGCTTCGCTCAAGGAACGCAACCTCGCCATCCTGATCATCAGCCACAGCCTGGATCAGGTCTTTCGCCTTTCTGACCGCATTTGCGTTTTGCGACGCGGCGAGCAGATCGGATTGCGCACCACCTCAGAAACCGACAAGAATGAGATCGTTTCAATGATCACTGGCGTTCACGTCTGATGCGCCGAAACACCCTTATGGCTGCCGAAATCGCCGAGATTCCGGAGGCTATCGCTCGGCAGCTCAATGCCTTGGATACATACCTCGAAACGGGTCGCCGACTGTGCCAGGACGGAACCCTTGGGTTGGTCACCTGCGGTCGTGGGACATCCGACCACGCAGCAACCTTCTTCAAATACCTAATGGAAACGAATACCGGTCTGCCTGTCGCTTCTGTTGGACCTTCGGTTGCTTCTGTTTACGGCACCAAGTTACGGCTTGACGGGTTTGCCTGCCTAACGTTCTCGCAATCCGGCGGAAGTCCAGATCTCGCCGCATTGCAGCAAGCAGCAAGAGAAGGTGGTGCGCAGGCGATAGCGATCCTTAACGTTCCGGACAGCCCGGTCGGCGATGGTGCTGATCTTGTCCTCCCTGTGCTCGCCGGGCCCGAACGCGCGGTCGCCGCAACCAAGTCATTCATCGGCATGATGGTCGCATCGTTGGCTATCGTAGCGGGTTATCTACAAGACAGCCAAATGACCGCTGCACTAAGCGCATTGCCTGACCTCGCGCGAGACGCATTGAGTCAGAACTGGTCGCGTGCTGGCCCACCGTTGGTGCGCACGAAATCCCTTTATTGCATTGGGCGAGGGCTGAATATGGCAGTCGCGGCAGAAGCGGCACTCAAGCTTAAGGAAACCTGCCACCTTCACGCAGAAGCATATTCCGCAGCCGAACTGTTTCATGGGCCGGTGGTGATCGCAGACGAGTCTTTAGGAGCGTTGGTCTTCGGCGCCCGCGACAGGGCCAAAAGCTCGATAGATGCATCTCTTTTTCGGCTAAAGGAACTCGGCGCCGTTGTCTACAAGGTTCAATCCGATCTGGATGAAGACACGTTGAGCATACCGACGACGAAACACAAAATGCTCGATCCGGTGCTTCAAGTGATAGCCTTCTACAAATTTGCGGAGTATCTGGCCGTCAGTTTAGGGGAAAACCCCGACGCACCGTCGGGCTTGAAGAAAGTAACGGAAACGATCTGAAATTCCCCAATGCGGATGCTGATTCCGAAACCGGCCGGATCGGTCAGTATTGTTTCTTCCGTAGCATGGAACCCGGTCCCGCCCGACAGCATTCACATATCGGCGTCTAGCCGTATCTAGGCGGACCCATCAATTGTGAGGCCAACCTTGATGCTGGCTCCGAAACGACCTTCAGTGACCTGAACGCCAAGACCCCGGATTGGCGACGGCGGTCAACAATGTTGAGCTCAACATCATTCGTGGTCGCCGACAGCCAGTAATTGGGGGAATCGCTCGCAGTAAACCACGTGCTCCGTTACAGGCGAATTGCCGTTCGACGAATTGGACAATTCTATTGCAGCCATTCGGGGATCCCACTTGCGGCGCGACCGGTTTTGGCGGCGGCAGCGCATTCCGATATGCTTCCAAAACGTACGTTCCTGCCACTGAGGCCGGGCGCGTAATGGGCGTACTTGCCTGAATTCGTTATCAGGGTCTTTGCACACCTTGGAAAAACAGGTTCGACTATTGAACACCAGCATAGATCCGAAATGAGTCGCACTCCTGACGCCTCCAGCCGAGCAGCCAATCCCTCGAACCGTGCCTGCGAAAGGACATTGCGGCCCAGCGTCACGATGACCTCTGTATCAGGATGCCTTGCCTGACCTGACATCAAGGAAGCAAACTGCCTTGTTTCCTCAAGTGAGAAATGCGGACTTCCAAGAGCTACGAGATCGATCTTTGTCGGGCCGGAATTGAACTGCCGCCAAGCCGCAGCCAGATCGGCCACGGCAATGCGAGCCTGCGCTGCATTCGGAGTGGTCGCCAGATCGCCTTCCGGCGTCACCCCGGCAACATGCAGCAACGGTGCGGCCGAAGTCGTCCCGAACGCAGCGCACAGGGCCCGAAGATCGTCACGGTTTGGTGCGGCCGACTCCAGGCCAGTCAACAGCGGAACCCGATCAGGGGCTAGACGCCCGGCAACCCATCCAAGAAGCGGCCAGAACGCATCGTCGCAGTTTTTCGGAAGCTCGACCTCGATCACCATTCGCGCGCGCCGGTTCTCCGGCAGATAGACCCCTGTTTCCGGCGCCCGCCCGGTCAGCGCTACGAAGAGGTCAAAATAGTCAGGGTGTTTGGCCGTCCGAGCGCCCAATACGCTGTTGGCGAAAATGACAGCGTTGGATTCCGACCAACCGATACTCTCACCCAATTGCGGCAATTCGTCGTAAAGGTAGGGCGCACACGTAAACGTCGGGCGCGCACCCATCCGAACATAGGCATCCGCCAACCGGCAGGCCGCCTTTCCGAAATCCAGCGGCAGACCATGGTCCATCCAGTTCTCACGATCAACAGAAATCGCGTTGATCGTGGTCGGAATGGCAACCTTGGCATCCATTCCGGCCATTTTTTCCGCGAAGATGAGATTGGCTCGGTGGGCATAGATGCAGCCGTCAATGTGTCCCCGCGATACGTCAATCAACCGCTTAGCCCCCTGCGACACTGCCATGGCGCAGATCACATTCATGGCAAGCGCAACCGCATTTCCGCCATCGCCGTTCAGCTTGGATCTGTCGGACTCCGTCAGTTCCAGATCGACATCAGACTCCCTGTTCAGGTCGATGGAAATTCCATCCGCCGTCAGGAGGTTTCCGTGTATCCTTGCAGACCTCACGGAGCTCAGGGCAGTGTAATCCAACGCCGGCAGACGCACCACACCGACCGATTTGCCGAACATACGGGACGCTATTGCCGCGCCGAGGGTCAGTATCTCCTCGTCCTCCCGAAAGATCAGCGCCGCCGGAGCGTGTCCGTTCAGCGCGAGTTCCAGCAGAACGCCGCTGCTGGAACAGGAGCCCCGGCTCGTCGGCATAAGGACAATCTTGCCGGCGACGGACTTTCCATGAAGATCGTGGTGCGCATCGATAACCACGCCGGTGTCCGGATCAACCCCGCCCCAGAAGCTCAATCCTTCGGAACAGACGGCTGTCTCCCCTTCCACATCGGCCGGAACGACAAGGAATGCCGCGTCAGAGTTCATCCGACAATGCCGTCGCTACGGAGTGTGCGGGCCCAAATGGTCCAAGATGGAACTGGCACGAACACTGCTTTGCGGTCCTCCACGACCGGCAGGTGCCGGGATGTCCTGTCGTTAAAGCCTGTCTTCCGAATATGCCAGACAATTACCAACCCTTGCTCTCCGTCAAGGTCACAGCGCGGCCGAAAGCCTTTCCTGCTGCGATCCAGCGGGAAACGCCGGTGCCGGCGACCGAGGCTTGGATCCAGTTCAGCAAGTCACCGAACGAAATCTGCGCCGAAATCAATTCCAGTTCATGCGAACTGGCGATTCACTCGGACGGCCGCAGGAACCATAGAGGGGACGAAGCGGTTTGGCCCCGATTGGGGGCAGCTGCCGTTCGGACTTTGCTGGATGAATTCAATGGTTCGGCCCGTCCGGCAGGCATCGCGTACTTCCGGCACGTTCGGTGTGGATGTTCATGGACCGGTTCGCGAATGAGACTCCCGGAATCCGGGCGTCAGGCACTCCTGGCACCGTGGTTTCATGATGGCCGACGCACCAGCCATGCGCCAATGGCGGGCATGAGCAGAACTGTCCCAACCATGTTGACAAGGAACATGAAAGTCAGAACCGCACCCAGATCGGCCTGAAACTTCAGAGGCGCGGCAATCCAGGTGACGACCCCCGCCGCCTAGGTCAGAGCGGTCAGGATGACTCCGGCGCCGGTGGTTCTCAGAGTCTGATCATAGGCTTCGGCATATCCCATTCCCTGCATAAGATAACTGCGGAGACGACCGTTAATGCACATGGATAGCGACAGCATTGATCCGCACCGGCGCCTCTGCACGGCCGGAAACGGGCACATCTTTGTCAATCAGATTCAGTTCATTGGGATCTCCCGGAACCCATGCCTTCATCCGTTCCGGCACGAGCGTCGGACCGCAGTGCCTGACACCCTCTGAGCTGAGCTGTTTCACTCGGAACTCTCCACTAAGTCGAGCAAATTACCGCTCACATTGGTTAATCACTTTTTTTGGCCGATGCGGACCAATTTGGCTTGTTTGTGTCATGGTTAGTGCAAGTGTGTAAGCTGGCACTAACCATGACACTTTGTTGACTTCGCGGCCTGAGTGATTTCTTGGTGGATGCGGGCCTGACGCAAATTGGTTGACCAATGAACTCACTCGGTGCGACCACAGCATCCCGAACCGTCCTGGACGGCTGGCTGGCCGGTTCCAGCGTGGTGTCTGGCGACCGGCTGCCGTCGGAACGGCATCCGTCCGTGCAACTGAGAGTTTCGCGCGGGGAGCTGGGCAAATCGCTTACGGTCCTTGAAGCCAAAGGCATAGCCGAACGCCATGTTGGCCGCGGAACGCTTCTGCGGACACCATGGACCGCCGACAGAAGCGGCGAGCCGCTGGTCAGGCGTCTCTTGCCGAAGTCTCCAGCCCCCTTGCAGCCATGATGGCGCGCCTGTCACTTGAGTCCGGACTGGAAATTCCGCGGGACGGCCCGCCGGATGACCGCCATTCGTTCGCCAAGCACGACGAGATCATCGCATCGCTTGAGAGCCACGACCGCTGGGCGCTCATGCGCCGATGCGCAACCACCTGATAACTGTCCGCGCAACACTTCTGAAGGATGACTGAAACGTGATTGACCTCTATACCTGGACCACTCCGAACGGCCGCAAGGCCTCGATCCTGCTCGAAGAGCTTGGCATCGACTACACCGTGCGCGCCATTGACATCTCCAAGGGCGATCAGTTCGCCCCAAAATTCCTGAAAATCGCTCCCAACAACCGCATTCCGGCTATCGTGGATCACGACACCGGCGTGCAGATGATGGAGTCCGGAGCGATCATGCTCTACCTCGCCGAGAAATACGGCCGGTTCCTGCCAGAAGGCGACGCACGCTGGCCGGCTGTCGAATGGCTGATGTGGCAGATGGGCGGTGTCGGCCCGATGTTCGGGCAGGTTCACCACTTCGTAAAGTTCAATTCCGGAAAATCCGCCTACGCGGAAGAGCGTTACTCGAAAGAGGCAAAGCGACTATACGGTGTACTGGACAGACGGCTGGATGGGCGCGACTACATCGCTGGCGCGGGCCGCGGCGAATATTCGATCGCCGATATGGCCTCCTGGCCATGGATCTCCCGATACGAGTGGCAGCAGATCGATCTGAACGAATTTCCCAATGTCCGCGACTGGTATGTTCGCGTTGCCGAACGGCCCGCCGTGCAGCGCGGTTATCAGGTTCCCAGATATGTGAACGATGTCCCCCTTCCCTGAGCCGCCTGACATCGACTGCCGCTGTCCGCAGCTTTCAGGATCAGGCCACAATGACGCCGATGGTCATCTCGGACACAGATAGCCTCGACATGTCGCTGTGGCTGATGGAAGGGAAATCCCTGTCAGCGACCATAAGCCAATGGCGTTGAAATGCATGCATCGGAAGGGCCGGGTGCTGTCCGTCGGCTATGCCCGTCCGACATTCGTCTCACGAGATCCGCCACGCCGAGATTGTGCCAGCACCTTGAACTGTAACGATCAATGACCAAGACAGTAGGCGTAATCGGCCTCGGCAGCATGGGTCGCGGAATCACAAAGAACATTGGCAAAGCAGGCCACAGCCTGATGGCATGGATCGAGGTCGATCCTGCAATGGCGCGCTTCGCCCAGTCCGCCGTATTGAGGCTCCGCCAGAAGTGGCGGCTGAAGCGGATATCATGATCTTTGCTGTGCCGGGATCCGAACAGACTGACTGTCGCCTCGACGCCATGCTGGCGAAAGGGGGACCGCACCCGTTCTCCGAATTTCATACGAACAGTTTCACCTGATGAACTGTTCTACGTAATCCTCGCCCAAACCGACCTCGGCGTAGTGCTTTCTGCAAAGATCGATCTTGGTGAAAACATCCTCATACCCCAGCACCTCACCCCACGGATCAACGTAGCACATGACTCCATTGACCTGAAAATAAGTGATCATCTCCTCGACGTCGTCGGGCACGACCAAGGTGTGCGTTTCGCCCGGCGGCTCAAAGACATAGCTGCCCTCGTTCGCGACCCAGTCATGCTCAAGATAGCGCCACCGACCCTTGAGGACGAAGCCATGCACGGGTTGTGGATGCCGGTGACGCGAAAGAATGCCGGCCTTCCGAACTTTAAGGAGATTCATCCAGTACCCTTGGGAACGGTTTAGGCAAAGCGGCCGAAACCAGACGTTTTCCGCCTGCGGAACCCAGACCCGGTCAGAGTCCGGAATGGCGTCGGGAATGACTATCTCCTCCTGAGCCTCCTTGGGAAACGGCAGTTGATATGGCATTCGTTGTTCTGGATCTTTCCCGGTCATGAACTTCCCTTCTCACATCGCGAGGTAGCCGCCATCAACCGGATAGACGGCATCGGTGACAAAGCTGGCCTCGTCGCTCAGCATCCAACGAACAAGTGCGCCGACTTCAGAGGTCTTCCCCCAGCGCTTTATCGGCGTTCGCGCCAGAATCGCCTCTGTACGCTCAGAATCGTCGCGTAGTTCCTTGGTCATTTCGGTCTCGATCCAACCCGGTGCGACAGCATTGACGCGAATGCCATCTTCTGCCCAGCGACCTGCCAGAGCCTTGGTCAATTGTACCACGCCGCCCTTTGACGCAGAATATGCCGGAACAAGAGGTCCACCGAATGTGCTGAGCATAGAAGCGATGTTGACAATGGCGCCGCTGGAATCGGCGAGCAGGTCGTGAGCGGCGACGCAGCACCTCATAGTACCAGTTAGGTTAACGTCTACCACCTGCTGGAAAACTACGACGTCGTATTCTTCGCCGCGCCGCAGTATGCCAGCGCTGTTCACAAGCCCGTCAAGGCGATCCAGCCCCTCAAAGAACGAGAAAACCGAGGCATCGTCTGTCACATCAAGGTGGCAGACCCGTATGGCATCATGCGGCTCAAAGGCTTCACGCTCCTCGCGTGAAGCCGAGGCCGCAATCACAGACCACCCTGACTCTGCCAGCGCCAGGGAAACACCAGCGCCGATTCCTCGAGTTCCACCTGTGACGACAGCAGTCCTCATACAGACACCTTCGCATTCTCCACAATGTCCCTGCAGCAACGGGTGCGCTGGCGGAATTCATCTGAGTTGCAGTCCGGTCTGGACAGCACAGAAACGATGCCAAAGGCTACTCTTTCAATGGTACGGCACACCATCGCCGAGTCGCGCGCGATACTGCCCAAAGCTGTCACAATCGTATCTTTCCGCAAAGCAGCCACCATTGCGCCGAAAATCGTTGGGTCGGACCATCTCAGGCGGCAAGAGATCAGCGACAACCGCACCGGCTTCTGGCGCAGCAAGATCATCGTCTGGTCTCGACACGCCCCGACACCTGCCGGATCTCGTTGCAAATCAGACCTGCCAACTCCGGTGTCGACGTTGGACAGGACAACGCTGCGTCCGTCGGAACCGTCTTCGCTCCGACAGCAACGCGGTATCTGTTCCGAACCGCCATCCGGGCAATCGATTCGATTGGTTGTGGCGGATTCGGCGCACTGGCGTCAGCTGCCTCGACACGGGTGATCATGACAGCAGTCCGGCCGATCGCGCGATCTGAAAGTGACCGGCTGCGACGATGTCGTCGGGTGCGCACAGGCTCGCAAGACCGGCAGTGGACAGGGCTGATTCGTAACGGTCCGCGAGATCATTCCGACCGATGACTGTAATCGCGCTGACTTCGCTTCGGTTGCCAACCTCGGCAGCGATCTCGGATCCGATGAGCAGGCCGGACAGGTAATCAGCGACCATTTTCCCGTCAATCCTGCCCATGAGCGGCAGGGTACGCACCTGAAAGAGATCATGCAGAAGATGCGACTGCGACTTGAGGCCTGCATCGACACCAAGGTCGAATCCTTCCGCATTGAACGGCCCGTCCTCCATCAGCGTGCCCAGAATCGTATGCTCTTTCAGGGCCACGAATACCTCGCCGGTCATGTAGGTCGAACAGCCTTCGATCCGGTCTTCCGCAACATCGATCCACTTGCTGTGTGTGCCGGGCATGACGAATACGCCATCAGCCATGCCCAGCGCGGACGCACCTATGATTTGGGTCTCCTCGCCACGCATCACATCCGGGGCAGACCCGTCTTCAGTCTTGGCCCCGGTCACGAAATGGAGTTCAACACCGCAGCTGGTCCTGTGCTTCACCAATGCCCGCGCAAGATCGCCCGCCCCCAGAGGAAGCTGTTCATAGGGCGTCTCCAACCATCCATTCCGGCTGGTGATCATCCCGGACGCCACTATCGGAAGGGTCCGGGCTGACTGCCATTGCCCGACAATCCTGCAAAAGACGGCTTCGAATTCCCGATTCGCGACATGCATGATGCCTTCCGAAGAAGACTGCCGCTCGAGAACCTCGCCATCACCGCTGATCAGGAATGCGCGCAGCGACGAGGTGCCCCAGTCGATGCCGATCAAAGCAGGTTCAGATGCGCCCGAATTCATTAAGCAGATCCTCGACAGTCTTGCCTTGCGCAACCCACTTGCGGGTCTCTTCCTCTCGGTCTGCCTGCTCCTGGGCGAGCCGGACAATTTCCCCCGCTTTTTCGAGTGGTACAACCGTAACGCCCATCAAATCCGCCACGATGAAGTCGCCGGGATTGACAACGACACCGCCGCACTGGATGGGCACGTTGATGGAAAGCTCTTCCTTGCGGCCCGAGAACATCGTGTGCGTGCCCCGAGGCGTAATGGTCCGGGTCCATATCGGCCAGCCGATGTCCTCAAGCTCATCGGTGTCGCGCCCCGCTCCGTCAACGATCATGCCTCGAATGCCTCGGTTCTGGGCAAGCCCTCCCATAAGGCCGCCGCAAACGGACGTGTTCGGGTCGCCACCGGCATCGACAACGATGACATCACCATGCTGACCCATTTCCAGCGCCTTCAACGGGTCAACCAGGTCACCCTTCGACAGCTGAACGGTGATGGCCTGGCCGGTGATTTTGGCACGAAATGCAGGCTTTATGCCGCTGTCCATTACACCGGTCCGGTACTGTACGTCGGCGAACACCGCAGTCGCTGAGTAGCATTCCAGCACTTTGTCGAACTTTTCGAGCAAGTCAGGCCTCCGCTCGAACTCATTGAAAATCTTTAGCATTTCCACTCTCCGTCAATAGGTTGTGCCGGCCAGCGCATCTGCGTTGACCGGATAGTCGGGCTGTTGTCCCGTTAGCACCTTCGCCACCTGCGTAGCTGCCGTGACCCGCGCCGCCCGAATGGACTCTTCCGAATAGTAGGCGACGTGCGGTGTCACGATAACATTTGGCAGGGTGAAGATCGGATTGTCGCATGGCGACCAGTCTGCGCACTTGGCGGGTTCTTCCTCCGGGTCATCCAAACCAGCGGCCGCCAGGTGCCCCTCGGTCAAAGCGCGGTAGAGCGCCTTGTTGTCCACAGTCGGTCCGCGCCCGGTATTCACAAGGATCGCGCCTTTTTTCATTGCGGCAAATTCAGCATCAGACAGAAAATGCCGGGTGTCCGGCGTCATCGGCGCCTGCATCAGGATGTAGTGCGACATTGCCAGAAGCTCAGGTTTGGAAACGAGTCTGACACCGTGCCGTGCCGCTACGGTCTCAGGCAGGTAAGGATCGTAAGCGATCACATTCACCCCGAACGCCTTTGCCCTTTCCGCGATGGCCCGACCAATCTTCCCAAACGAAACCACTCCCATAGTCCGCCCGCGAAGCCGGCAAACCGGCTGGCCGCTCTGCCAGCGCCAAACACCCGCGTGGGTCGCTCGATCGTATTCGGGAAGTTTGCGCACCAGCGTTAGCCAGAGAGAGATGGCATGGTCGGCCACCTCCTCGGTACAGTAGTCCTGCACATTGGTGACCAGGATTCCCCGCTCCGAGGCTGTCTCAATGTCAACTATGTCAACTCCTACTCCATACCGCGCGATGACCTCGCATTTCTCCATGCGTGAGATTACGGCTGCGCCAATGCGGGCGTACTGGTTCATCATCGCGGCACAGTCCTGCGACACTTCGAAGAGATCCTCTTCCCTCTTGGCCTGAAGTGCGATGACCTCTGCTCCCACGGCTTCAAGGATCTCGCTTTCGACGTTGACATCGCCATAGTCGTAATCCGTGATCACGACTTTCGGTCTGTCGGTGCGAGGCCTGAAAGACGGGCGCTCAGACATAGGCGCCTGCAGAATAGGTCAGCTCGTAGGAATGGCTGTAGAGTTCGAAGATGTTTCCGAACGGATCCTCCATGTAGACCATCCGATAGGGCTTTTCGCCTGGGTAGTACTTGCGGACCTGCTGCATCCGCTGCCGCCCGCCAAGTTCCTCAATGATCCTCACCCTGGCCTCAACGTCTTCATCCTGAACGCAGAAGTGGAAGAGGCCACGGCGCCAGTATTCGAAAGGCCGCTCTTCTTCGACGGTGTTGGTGAATTCAAACAGTTCGAGCCCGACCCCGTCGCCAAGCGACAGATGCGCAATCCGGAAGGATCCCCAGCCTTCACCGAAGACATCGTCGCACATCTGCCCGATGGCGCTGTCGTCATGCCTGATCTCGGTTGGCCCCATGATAACGTACATGTCGAAGGCTTTTGAATAGAACTCGACGGCCCTTTCCAGGTCAGGAACGGTGATGCCGATGTGGGAAAACGTAAGCGCAGCCATTGGATACTCCTGTTCGCGGTTGTCAGAGAATGCTTCGGACGATTCCTCCTTCAACACGGTGCGCAGCACCGTTTGAGGCGGAATTTGCGGAAATGGTGACGATCATGCGCGCCACTTCATCCGGTTGTACAAATCGCTGAATCAGGGATGTTGGCTCGTCTTCCGTGAAGTAGCCTTCAACGACCGTGTCGATGGACTCGTCCTTTTGGGCTGCAAGGCCGCCAAAATATGCCTCGACACCCTCGGTCCATGTCGGTCCTGGCAAGATGGAATTTACCCTGACGCCAGTTCCCTTGGTCAGTTCGGCCATCCCGCGCGTGAGTCCGAGCATGGCCGTCTTGGTGACCGAATAATGAACCATTTGGGGCAGCGGCTTCACACCGGCTTCGCTCGCCAGATTGATGATCGATCCGGTCCCGCGTTTCAGCATGGCAGGAAGAAAAACACGGCTCATCCGAACGGCGGACATGACGTTAATGTCAAAGTAACGCATCCATTCGCCGTCACTGATGTCCTCGAACTGTTTGGCTGCGAAAATTCCGACATTGTTGACCAGAATGTCGAGGTCGCCGTGATTGCGCACATATGCGCAAAGGGCATCCGCATCGTCACCGACTGTCAGGTCGCCGGCAATTCCTGTCACCTCGCCCAGAAGAGCGAGATCCTGGATGCAGGCAGACACTTCATCCTCGGCCAGGCTGTGGACTACGACCCGGGCGCCTTCTTCAAGGTAAACCCTTGCAGTCTCCCTGCCGATTCCGGATCCGGAACCTGTGACGAGAACCAGCTTGTCCTTAAGGCCAAGATCCATGTCACGCCGCCTTCTTTTCCTGAACCGCGCCGGCACCCGGCTTTCGTCCGAGAACACGTGCCACCAGAGCGGAGATTTCGGTGCGCCACATATCGATTCCGACGGCCAGAATAATGATCAGGCCAAGGACGATATTCTGGACCGATGACGGCGCTGCGTTCAGATTCAGGCCATTTTGGACGATCACGATCGTCATGGCCCCAATGAGCGTCGCGAGGACGTTCCCGCGGCCGCCGGCGAGGCTGGCCCCACCCACCACCGCAGCGGCGATTGCCTGAAGTTCCAGCGTTTGGCCGTAATTGGGAGATCCCGAGTTAAGGCGGGCCGACATCAGAACCGCCCCGACCGCCGTCATGAACCCGGCGATGACAAAGGTGACCGTCTGCACTTTCTTTACATTGATGCCAGTCAGGACCGCAGCTGCGGGATTGCCGCCGACCGCATAGATCTCGCGGCCAAGCTTGGTGAAGCTCATGGTGAATGCCGCCAGTCCGTAGAAGAAAACCAGATAGAAGAAGGGCAGAGGGATTCCGGCTACTTTGCCGTAAAACAGCGGCTCAAGCGCAGGATTGAGAGAAAAGATCGGTGAGCCGTTGTTAAAGGTCAGAGCCAGGCCCCGGAACGCGATGAGAGCGGCCAGAGTCGAAATGAATGACGGTATGCGTCCATAAGCGGTTATCAAACCGATAAGCAGTCCAAGCGAGGCGCCAGCAACCAGTATAGCCGGGACAGCCAGCACGAGCGGGACGCCACCAAACTTGAGCATGAGGGCAAAGATCATGGTCAGAAGCGCGACCATGGACCCCGAACTGAGGTCAATCCCGGCTGCGAAGATGACGATGGTCGAGCCAATCGCGATCAGCGCGACGATACTGACCTGAAGCGAGAGATTGGAAAGATTGCCAGGATTCAGAAACCGCTCGGTTGTCAGGGCAACAATCAGGAAAACGATTGCCAAAGCCGCAAACGGGCCAATGAGCTGGGCATCGAATATCCGCTTCATACGGGCGTCTCCACTTCTTCACGGTTCCGGATGGCTTTAGCGGAGGCTCTCACAAGGTCGCCGTGGTTCAGATCCGCTGCGTCCGCGATGCGCGTGACGGTACCTTGCTGTACAACCCCAATGCGGTCGCTCATGGCAAGAAGCTCGTCGTGGTCCGAGCTGATCAGGATGATGGATTTCCCGGAGCGGGTCAGATCGTTGATAAGCTGGTATACCGCAATTTTTGCCCCGATATCGATGCCCTGCGTAGGTTCATCCAGGATCAGAACTTCGGCGTTCGAAAAGAGCCAGCGGGCGATGACGGTCTTTTGCTGGTTTCCGCCAGAGAGGAAGTTGACTGTCTTCTCCTCCGCCTGCGCGGAAATCCCCAGGTCACCGATAAGGGTCCGGGTTGCCTGCTCCTCTCTCTTGAGATCAAGAACGCCGAAGCGGGCCAGTTTGCCAAGCGATGCGGCTGTAATGTTTCCGCCTGCGCGAAAATTGAAAAACAGGCCATCGAACTTCCTGTTTTCCGGAACCAGGGCAAGCCCGGCGCTGATGGCGTCCATCTCCCCACGAAAGGCCACGGATCTTCCGTTCAGGACGATTTCACCGGCAGTCAGACCGTCTGTGCCGAACAGGGCGCGCGCGATCTCGGTGCGGCCGCTTCCGAGGACGCCGCCAAGACCGAACACCTCGCCGCGGCGAATATCGAAAGATACGTCATTGACCCCGGCATTCGTCGCAATCCCCCGCGCCTCTAGAACCACCTCATCCGCTGCGTTGCGCTCCTTCGGATAGTGTTCGCCGATGTCCTCGCCGACCATCGCAGTCACAATCTCGTGGACTTTGATCTCGGTTTCACCGCTGGCGCGGACCACACGGCCGTTCCGGAGAATGGTGACTTCGTCGACAATCCGCTCCACCTCATCCAGACGGTGGGATACATAGAGAATTCCGGTGCCCTTGCTTCGCATTGTTCGCAGCAGCTGGTGCAGACGCTCGATTTCATCCTCGCCAAGCGCCGCCGTAGGCTCGTCAAGAACGATCATGCCCGCGCGCATCGCGACGGCCTTCGCGATTTCCACAAGCTGCTGTTCGCCAACCGAGAGCTGTCCGGTTATCGCCCCTGTTGGAATGTCGACCTCCATTTCAGCGAGAACGGCGGTCGCATCCTCATGGACCTTTCTCCAGTCGATGACGCTCAGCGAGGACCGAGGCATATTGCCGAGAAAGATGTTTTCTCCAACCGACAGTGTCGGGACTATGGAAAACTCCTGGAACACGGTGGCGATGCCCATGTCACGCGCGGCCTGCGGGCTGGGAATCTGAACTGGCCGGCCATCTTTCAGGATCTGGCCGCTGTCGGGCTGCTGTACCCCCGAAAGGGTCTTGATCATCGTTGACTTGCCGCACCCGTTCTCGCCAAGAAGACCGTGAATGGACCCGGCGAGCAGCTTGATGCACACTCTGTCATTCGCCAGGACACCGGGATAGGTTTTGGAGATGTCGACAAACTCCCAAAGAGGGACGGACGCGTTCATGGTCTTGGCCTAACCGGTTGGGAGTGGGTCGGGATGTCAGATCCTTCACCGGCGGCGCACGGGTGCGCCGCCGGTGAACAGAGCGGAGCTCAGTACTCCTTGGACGGTTGCGGGAAGAGCTTTTCAGGTTCCCGAAGAACCGCGACCGCTCCTTCCATGTCCTCGATGGTCGTCGGCGTTTCGACCCAGCCACCGGGATAGGTTCCCTCCAGGGCGTCCAGCGCAACGTGCATTGCGGCCCGACCCATGAGGAATGGCGAGGTATTGACCGTTGCCGTGACATTGCCCGCAGCGATCTCTTCCAGGCCGGACGTATCGCCGTCGTTTCCGAGAAGGACGATATCGGACCGGCCCAGCGCTTTGGCGGCATATGAGGCGCCGATGATCATATAGTCGTTGGCGGCGAAGATCATGTCGAGGTCTGGATGGGCCTGAAGAATGTCCATCCCGGCAGTGTTGCCGCCTTCGACATTCCATTTCCCGTCGATTGAAACGACTACGTCGAAGTTTTGGTTACCCTCGATCCCGTCGAGGAATCCTCCGACGCGTTCAGTCGAGTGATAGCCCGGTTGGCCTTCAATGATGCCGACCTTGAGTGACTTGTCGCCATAGGCGTCGATGGCCCAGTCGGCGATCTTGTGGGTGCCGTTGCGCTGCGAATATCCGACAACGCCGTGAATGGGCGTCGGGAAATTGGGAATGTCGGAGTTGATCATGACCACAGCCATGCCCTTGTCGACTGCCTGCTTGAGAAGCGGAGCTGCAGCGAATTCGTCGTGGGTACCGAAAACGATTGCATCGACATCCTGTGTGAGGACGTCCTGAATCATTCCCATCTGGCCGTTGATGTCCGCACCGCTCTGCGGCGCCAGCATAAAGACCTCGACACCCTCGTCCGCCGCGACCGCTTTGATGCCCTCGCCAATGGCGATGTAGTAGTTGAACTCGGTTGCCGGCGGCATGTAGGCGATCCGGAAGGTCTCGTTTGTTGGCGTGATCGCATCGATCGGGGCCTGGGCTCCTTCCGCCAGCGGCACCGGGGCCGGATAGTCGGCGGACATCGCTGTTGAGGCGAACGCGGCAATGCCCGCCGCGAGTGCTGTTCTGAGTACTGGTTTCATCTTTGGTTCTCCTCCTGATATTGGTTGAACTATGCGTTGAACGGAGTATCGGGCACTCCGCGCACACCGGGTTTGACGGCGAAGAGGCCGCCGGAAGCTGGTTCATTCCGAACAGCTTGCTCACTGCTCATCAGACGCGACGTCGTAATGTACAGCGTGTCGAGATCCCGTCCGCCGAATGCGCAGCACGTCGGTTTCCAGACAGGCACATCGACGATTTGGTCGATTCCGCCATCGGGTGCGACCCGCACCACCCGATGCCCTTCCCATTCTGCGTTCCAGACTCCGCCTTCGGCATCGACACACGACCCATCCGGCAGCCCGGGCTCGTCGCGAAACGAAGCATGCACACGCCGGTTGGAAACTGTTCCGGTGGAAGGGTCGTAATCGTAGGCGACAATCTCCCGGTCGGGAGTGTCGGCGAAGAACATCGTCCTTCCATCAGCGGAAAAGCAGGTCGAATTCGCGCAGGACACACCGTCTATCAGCCTGGAAACCGAAAGGTCGGTCCCGATCGATATCACTGATGAGTCCGCAGCGCCGGAGACTTCGTTCATGCCGCCTACGATCAATCGGCCCGAGCGGTCCGTGCGCCCGTCGTTCAGCCGGGTTTCGGGATTACCGGGTTCGAAGTCGCACACAGGCGTTTCCTTACCGGTTACCGGGTCGACAAGAGCCACGCGATCGGCATAGGCCATCACAAATCCGCCTTCCGATCTTGGCGCGAAACAGCAGACGCGCTCCTTCACTGCCTGCTTGGAATGATCGCCAGTCGCCGGATCATAGGACAGAAGCGCCCGCCCTTCGATGTCGGTCCACCAAATGCGTTGATCAACGGGATTCCAGAAAACTCCTTCCCCGTGGTGATTCCGGCAATCGAGAACAAGTTCCGCCTGCACCTGGCCATTCCTCCTGTGCAATCTGATATCTGATATATCAGGTTGCGTTGCCCGGTGTATCAGATATTCTAGGTGAAGCAACAACTTTTTTTGAGAGGCCCTTCGATGGCTTTGGAAAGACCCAAGTCCCTGCGCGAGCTGGCGCTTGAGCATCTGCGAAACAGCATCATCGACGGCACCCTGAAGATGGGCCAATCCCTCTCGGAGCGCGAAATTTCCAAAGAGCTCGGAGTCTCAAAGTCACCTGTCCGCGAGGCTCTCGCACAGCTCCGGGACGAAGGCCTTGTCAGCATCGAACCTCAGAAAGGGGCAAGGGTATTCAACCTTTCAGAAGCTGAGGTCACCCAGATCTGTGATTTCCGGCAGGCAATTGAGACTGCGGCTTTCGATCTTGCCTTAAGCCGCGATCCTGACGGACTCGCGGAAGCTATGGCGCGTGTCGTAACCGAGATGGTTGCCGCACGGAAAAAAGGCAACGAGAAAGGATACCTAGAACTTGATACGGCCTTTCACCAGCTAATTTTCGAGCATGCCGGGAACGACTACCTGACGGCAAGTTACACGCGCTATGTCGGCAAGATCGCAGCGCTCAGGACACATCTCGCCAAACTTCCCCGGCATACCGAACTCTCGCTCGAAGAGCATCGTGAGATTGCCGCCGCGGTGCGGCGCCGGGACATGGGCGAAATAAAGAACCTTCTGTCTGAACACATAGATCGTTCGCGACAGACCTACCGGAGTGCTGCCAATTCTCTGGGGAGAACAGCCGTCGCCTGAACCCGAAAATCGAAACGCTCACTGGAAACTGTCCATACGTTGAAACACTCCTATTTCGGCGAAGCGGCCTGCCTCGGCGGAAACATAGCTGAAGGCACTCAGATTGACGGCTGACATATCAGATGCCATATTGCAGCCACCAAGAAGTTCCCGTGAAACTGGATGGCGGCCGTGAAGAGGAATTTGCCAGGTAATCCGTTGATTGATCTGGCGGAGGCAACGGTGAGCTTTGGCCCCGACACCGTTCTTGACGGTGCCGGCTCTGATTCGAGATTCCGTGGGAAAACCGCTCTCTGCGGCGGGAATGGCGCCCGCAGGCCTGTCTTCCCTGGTCTCTTCCGCAAACTGACCAGACCTGAGGCCAGCACGGATTCCGCAAACTGCGTCGAAGGAAATCCCGACGGCCCTTCCCACTTTCATTCGTCCGGCAGTGACAGCGCCAACGGCGGCACAAATTCCATTCGGGAAACAGGCCCTGCCAGTGACGCCAGGGCCGTCACCCCGGACTGCAGCGAAGGCGCACTCCCCCTGCATCGGGGAAGGGTCGACGCAGGGCACGGCCGCGCAGAAATTCCACTGCGGTGCTTTTCCAGCTTTGCATACGCCCCATTGCCAGCACCCAGGCGATATCAATGTCGTGCCGGCCCGGAGGATCATTGGCTTCAAACCTCCGGCCAAAGTTTCTTACACCGGCATAATGACAGCCCCGGCTGGCAACGCGGGACAGTTCAGGCACTGGAACACCGGGCCGGTACAGTGTTGCCTGCGCTGGTTCATTCATTGGAGGCTGTCAGATGGCGAATATATGGAAAGTCCTGTCGCTTGAAAGGGACGATCTCGAACTGAAGGTGCTGCCTGGAATTGGCGGCCGGCTCTGGGACGTCGTGATCGGGGGGAGTTCGCTTCTGTTCCAGAATCCTGACCTCGTGCGGAAGCCAGTGGATCTGTGCGCACTGAAGGATCTGCCGACACGGTCTCCCCAGTTCAAATTCCCGCTTTGGGGCGGTGAAAAGACTTGGATTGCGCCGGACAGAGACTGGCGGGACGGTGCGCCTTACCCTGTTCTCGACAGCGCTCCATATCGCGTCGCATTCAAGACGGACGAAAAGGTCGAATTGCAAAGTGACGTCTGTCCGATCTCCCGGCTGAATGTCAAACGGATGATTTCCCTTGAGAATGCCGGTGTTTTCTCAATTGAGCACACAGTAACGAACTGCGGGTCCGACGATCGCATCTCGGGAATCTGGTCCGTCATGATGCTTACCCATCCCTCCAAGATTCTTGTTGAGGACAGTCAGACGGGACCGGTCTCGCCGGTTTTTGGCGACCACGCGCCATTTGTGCGGGAGACCGATTCCCGGCTTGTGATCGACTGTGCGGTACGGGGCGAATTCAAGTTAGGTGTCCATGTGCCATCGGGAAAAGTCGTTCTGCGCCGCGGGCTGCCGAATGGAATGGCGCACCTTGACTGCCAGACTTCGAAAACGGGAACCTCCGATGAATATGCACATGGACACAGTTTCGAAGTCTTCAATTCCGGTGACTACCCGTATTGCGAGGCTGAATGGCATGGCCCGGCCCGCCGCCTGTCTCCGGGCGAAGAGATGTCATTCACGCAAAGGTTCCGCGTTTCAGCGACAGTCTCTCGCTGAGCTGGTCGTCTGACGCTTTGGTGAAAGGGAGTCCCACGATCATGCAGATTCTTGTTACCGGAGCCAGCGGCCATCTTGGCCGAAAGCTCTTCGATCATCTTGAGGCGCAGGTTGGCCATAAAGTCACAGGTCTCGACATCCGTCCAGACGACCATCCCAATATCCACGTCGCGGATTTCGGATCGACCCCGGACTGGGCCAGGCATTTTGAGGGAGTCGAAGTAATTGTCCATCTTGCGGGAGACCGGAAACCAACTGCTACGTGGGCCTCAAGCATCCGAAACAACATGGACGCGACCTTGGCTCTGTATCACCACGCCGTACAAAAGGGCGTCCGCCGAGTGGTCGTTGCCAGTTCGAACTGGGTTCAGGGCAACAGGCGCTTCGGCGTTGGCCAGCTGAACCAACATACACCTCCCGAACCGGTGAACGCCTACGGAATGTCCAAACTGTTTTGCGAAATGACCGGCGGTTATTTCAGCGAATACCACGGTCTGTCGGTCATCTGCCTGCGGATAGGCTGGAATCAATGGACTCACGGCAACAGGCCCGGACCACATATGGCGATGGGACGCTGGGGACAGGAAATGTGGCTGAGCGACCGCGATTTTCTCAACGGCATGGAGGCGGCGATCATGGCAGAGAATGTGAATTTCGCTGTGCTGAACCTGATGTCCAACAATCCTGGAATGCGCTGGGACATTCAGGAGACCAAGGCGATCATCGGCTATCAGCCCGAAGATGGGAGCCGTGCGGTCGTCCCGCCTTCTGTCAGGATGAAATCTTGGCTGAAGAGGATGGCTTCTCGAGATCTGCCGCGTTTTTCGGATCGCTGGATGGCGAACTGGTGACTTCAGGAAGCCAGTCAAATAAGCGCAGCTACTTGCGGCTACCTGCGGGTCCATTGCAACAATTGGACGGCGGTCTTCCGAACGCTGTACGTCCTATCCCAACGTCTATCGGAAACCCGGGATCCCCCTGCGGACTCCCTTTTGCTTCTACTTTGGGGGCGAGACCGGCACGACTTTACCAAGCTGCTGTCCAGACCCGAGTCCATCGAAGACGCCGGTCGCGTCTTTGGAGCGCTTTCCTAAAGAGCTTCCTGAAAAGTTATTTCCGTCCCGGCGGCCGCGGCGCCTCAGCGGAGCCGCCAGACGACGTAGGAGCGGGTCTGGACGGGTCTCCGGCTGGATTGCGGTTGTAAAATTCAGCACGATACCGCAGACGGAGGGCCCGGCGGGCCATGCGGACACGCTTCTACGCGCCATCCCCTCCTACGGGCTGCGGACGGGCGGACTTCCGCGCTCCCGGCAATGTGTTGATCCAGCGACACGTGGCCAGCGAATGAAGCGTCCCGCCCTGGCAACGATCATGTTTGCCGCACTACAGGAAATTACGCCTCTCGCGGATACGTGCAGCCAACTTCGGCATGCCCTTTGCTGTCAGGTCGAGAACGAAGCCGGATGGCGTAAATGGCGGATTGCTGTAGTGAGACCGCAGTTCGCGAAGAACGCCCATCGCCTCGGACGTATAGAGATCGACGGTTCGTGAGAGAGACTCGTCTGCCTCGATTGCTTCGATGTCTGTCGAACCGATCGAGTTCCGCTGGCGGAAAGTCACGAACATTGTCCGTAACAATGTGCTGAGCGCTACATAGGATTGCCGCCGCCAAAATGTGCCGGTCACCAGCATCGGGAAGGTTCAGACCGGCTTCAAGGTGCTCGAAACCGCTGACAAACGCATCCGGAACAGTCCAGCATCGTAGAATCGCAGGAGCACGTCTCTTTCTCGAAACGGATAGAGTACGTTCGCGTCAAGCAGGACCACGAAGCGGTCGGCTACCTGGCTCAACTGGCTTCGAACTCCTGGCCGAGATCGGCCAGTTCATCAAGCGCTGCTTTGCGGGCGCTGTCCCGTTTTGCTTTGTATGCCATGAGATCCTCGAACATAACCCGTCTGTGTGAGCCGACGGGGACGTATGGCATCTCGTTCTCTTTCAGCAGCTTGCTGAGAAAAGGGCGCGATACATTCAGAATGTCGGCCGCCTGCTGGGTTGTCAGCATTGCGCCGGTGGGCACCAAAGTGACCATGTTTCCCTGAGCGATATGCCCTAGCAAATCGGCGATGAGATCAGCGATCGCCGGGGCAAGATGGACCTGGTCGCCGTTCGTGCCGTTGAACCGCAGGCTTCCAACCTCCGCCCGGGCCTGCGCCAAAGCACGGGATGCCTCAGCCGCGCTCGCAGCTTCGTCGTGCGTCGGCAGTCTTCGAGTCAGATCTGTCACATTTGCCGGGTCCGGCATGGTTCTCTCCTTCGTCCTCCGGTACTGAAAATATAGCGACACGACCCCTGCCTGCAACTGAAATACGTGCAATAAGCGAAATAAGCGAAACAAACATAAAAGACCTAATTCTTTTGAAAGAAAGAGCGGTTCAAACAGACCGGACGTACCTTTAGCCTCGACCTCTCTATAGGTGTCGCGCAGTTTGCAACCGACGAACTGCTCACGTCAGGATGCTTCAACCCGGATGGGCGCAATGCCTGTCGGTGCGGCGCACCTTCCTTTTGCTGTGCCCGCACTCGCTGTGGGCCGTCATTCCAGTGCAGACGTCGGGGTAACTGCGGAACATTCGCCGCGATGGCGCCCGTCCATGACCAATCGTCTCGCGATGTCGCTTGAATTCTCCTCATTGCGCCGGATCTGCCGGCAACGAGATCCATGTCCGGGTCAGCCCGAAGCTACGCTTCCTTTCGAAGTGCGTCCCTGCCGAGCCAAGGGTCGGTTACCAGCGGCGACCGCTTGTAGCTTGCGCGCGGATTTGCAGAAGCGCTTTGCACAATGGCACGGCCGGAAGCTGCTTTCTGAGAGGCGATTTTCCTACAGTTCGCACCGCGAAGCTTGCCGCGGTGCCTGCTGCGGCGGTTGCCGTTTCATTGTCCTCTGATGTCACGCGTCGCATGGCTTCGCGAACACATCGCCGTACCTTTCCCTCAATGCATTTTTCTGGACCTTGCCCATCGTGTTGCGCGGCAGTTCGCCCATGAAAAAGATCGCCTTTGGCTGCTTGAACTTCGCCAACCGGTCCTGCAGCGCGGACAGAATGTCCTCCGCCTCGATCCCGCCGCCAGGTTCCCGCACGACTATTGCCACGACCCCCTCACCGAAATCCGGATGCGGTGCGCCGATGACAGCGGACTCCGTCACGCCGTCCAAACCGTCGATTTCCCCTTCGACTTCCTTCGGATAGACATTGTACCCTCCCGAAATCACCAGATCCTTGGCACGCCCGACAATGGTGATGTAGCCGTCAGAATCAATCCGCGCCATGTCACCCGTGACGAAGAACCCGTCTTCGCGAAACTCCCCCTCCGTCTTCTCCGGCATCCGCCAGTAACCCTTGAACACGTTGGGACCGCGAACCTCCAGAATACCGATCTCGCCCTGCGGCACCTCGACGCCTAAGTCCGCATCGACAATCCGCAACTCGACGCCGGGCAACGGCAAACCGACCGTGCCAGCCCGACGCTCACCGTCGTAAGGATTCGACGTACTCATCGTCGTTTCACTCATGCCGTAGCGTTCAAGAATGCGATGGCCGGTGCGGGCCTCAAACGCCCGATGGGTTTCGGCCAGCAAGGGCGCGGAACCTGAAACAAAGAGCCGCATGTGCCCGGTCGCCTCACGGGTGAAACGCGCATCGCCCAAAAGTCGGGTGTAAAAGGTCGGCACCCCCATCATCGCGGTGGCCCGCGGCAGCTGCGCCAGTACGGTATCAACGTCGAACTTCGGCAGAAAGACCATCTTTCCGCCTGCCCGCAACAGAACGTTCGTCGCCACGAACAGCCCGTGCGCGTGAAAAATCGGCAGGGCATGAAGCAAGATGTCGTCAGCGGTAAACCGCCAGGTCTCAACGAGAGCGTCGGCATTCGACAGGAGGTTGCCATGGCTCAGCATCGCACCCTTCGAACGCCCGGTGGTTCCCGAAGTGTAGAGAATCGCTGCCAGATCATCCGGGCCGCGGGTAACGGTCACGAAAGCCTCGGGCGCTTCGTCCGCATGCGCAGCCAGTGTGCCGGACGCCGACCCATCGAGCGTCAGAAGCGTGATTCCCTTGACTTCGGCCAGAGGTCGCAGCGCCGCTTCTGCGGCAGGAGCGCAGACCGCAACGCACGGCTCCGCGTCACCTAGAAAGTAGTCGAGTTCAGTAGTCGTGTACGCGGTGTTGAGCGGCAGAAACAGCGCACCGGTGCGCAGGCAGGCGAGGTAGAGTGCAAGAGCTTCTGCTGATTTCTCCGTCTGCACCGCCACCCGGTCACCGGGTCGCGCTCCGGCCTCCGTCAGCACGTTGGCGATCCGTCCGGACAGGCGATGGAGGGCGTCGCCGGACATCTCACTGCCATCGGGCCGCAACAGTACCGGATCCCTGCGCAGTTCAAGCGGTGCGACCAGTGCGTCAGCGAGTGGATTCATCCCGACAGCCCTTTCCAAAGCATGTAGACCGCGCCGATCGCGACGAAAGCTTCAAGGACGAGCGTATGCACCCGAATCGAGGTTCGCCGTACGATCCAGCGGCCGACTGCATGGCCTGGGAAAGTGCACAGCCCCAGCACCACGCCCAGAACGGCCAGTTTCGCGGTCAGGAGCGGCGACAGGCCGAATGCGATCGTCTTTGTGACGTTCAGCATAACCCCATTTACCGCAACCGTCGCCAGAAGCGACTCTCCCACGATTCCGGCTCCCAGCATGAACGGGGCAAGGATCATGCCAGCACCGAAACTGGTGCCCGAAATGAACCCGTACGGCACTGCAACCACCGCGATCGCCCTGCGCGGCACCGTGATGCTCTTGCCCGCCAGGTAGCGGCGGAGCGGCAAAGTCACGAGGAGGAAGGTGCCCAGAAACAGCGCGACCGCCCGTTCTGACAGCTCGACGTAGAACAGGACACCCAGCACAATGAACGGCAGCCCGAAACACATCAGCATGCGGAATGCGCCCCAGTCCACCGCTTTGCGGAACAGCCAGGCGCGTGAGGCATGGCTGATCATCATGGCGGTCGCCACCACCGGCACGGTTTCCTTGACCCCCAGAACCGGCGCCACGGCAATCGCCATCAACAGCGCCCCGGCAAAGCCGCCAACGCTGTGCAGCACCGCGGTTCCGAAGGCCGCCGCCGCCAGATAGAGGAACAGCAAGATACCGTATTCCACGCCGTCAGCGACCCTTGAAGTCAGGCTTTCGTTTTTCCATGAACGCCTTGCGCCCCTCGACATAGTCTTCCGAAGCGAAACAGGCAGCGACCATTTCGTCGCAGCGCGCCAGATCGCGCGCCGAGTGATCCGCCTTCATCACCTGGGTCGAGATGTATTTCATCGCCCGAATGGTCAACGGCGCATTGCCGGCGATGGTCTCCGCCAGCGCCGTCACCCGCTCTTCCAGCGCTTCTTCGGCCACGACCTCCTGGACCAACCCGATCCTAAGAGCCGTTTCCGCATCGATCGATCTGGCGGTGAACATCAGATGCTTTGCGGCGGCGACGCCCACGGCATTCACAAGTCGCCGAATCGCATCAAAGGGATAGCCCAGCGCCAGCTTCGCCGCCGGCATGGCAAAGCGCGACTTGGCCGAGGCGATGCGTATGTCAGCACAAGCCGCCAAGTTTAGCCCGCCGCCGATGCAGTAACCATTGATCATCGCGATGGTGGGCTTGGGATAGTCCTCGATGATGCCGTAGACCGCCTTGAGCCGGGCGTCGTAACGCTCGGTCGCCTCCTTCGAACTGCGCTCCTTCTCGAATTTCGAGATGTCGGCGCCCGAGACAAAAGCCTTGCCCCCGGCACCGGACAGGACCGCCACCCGCACCGTTTCACTGTCTGCGAAGGCAGAAAGCGCCTGCTCGACAGCGTCCCACATTTCCAGCGAGACGGCATTATGGCGTTCGGGATTGTTGAAGATCACATGTCCGACCGCACCCTCGACACGGGCGAGGATCTTGTCGGTCGGCAGCACCGGCGCGGTGTCAGCGGTCATTCTGCGACTCCTTGTTTTCCCGTCAGACGACGGACTGTTCCTGAAGTGCGGCGATGTCGCCTTTGTCAACCCCAATCTCTTCCAGGATCTCAATCGTGTGTTGGCCACGTGTCGGCGGTGACGCTGCAAACTCGCTTGGAGTGCGGCTCAGCTGGAAAGGCTGGGCCAAGGCACGGGTTTCGCCGAAAGGTTCCGTGCTGAGCGGTTGGGCGATCCCCAGGTGCCGAACCTGGGGATCGTCAAACATCTCGTCGATGCGGTAGATCGGACCGCAGGGCACGCCTGCTTCGGTCAGGACGTCAACCCATTCTGCACTGGTCCTTTCCTTAACGATCCCGCTTATCGCCGCATTCAGCTCGTCGCGCCGCGCCTTGCGTTTGCTGTTGGTCGCAAGGCTCTCATCCCCAATCCAGTCCTGACGCCCGAGAGCGCCGCAAAGCCGCCGCCAGATCTGGTCACCTGCCACGGCGATATTGATCGCGCCGTCCTTGGTCGGATAGCGGTTGGTCGGCACGCTCGTCGGGTGTTCGTTGCCTGCCTGCGGCGCGACCTCGCCTTGCATCAGCCAACGCGCAGCCTGAAAGTCCAGCATGAATATCTGCGACTGCAGAAGTGACGTCGACAGCCACTGCCCTTGATGCGACTTCTCGCGCTCGATCAGCGCGATCAGGATTCCAAGCGCGGCGAAGAGACCGGCCGATAGGTCGGCGATCGGGATGCCCACCCGCATCGGACCGCCGTCGGGATCGCCGGTAATCGACATCAATCCACCCATTCCCTGAGCGATCTGGTCAAAGCCCGGACGATCGGCATAGGGGCCGGTGTGGCCGAAACCCGAAATGCTGGCGAGGATGATCCGCGGATTGAGCGCCTTCAGGCTCTCGTAGTCGATCCCCAACCGGTCCATTACGTCAGGCCGGAAATTCTCGACCACTACGTCCGCAGTCGTGGCCAGCCTGCGGAACAGTTCCATGCCTTTTGGATCCTTCAGGTTCAACGTCAAAGATCGGCGGTTGCGCTGCAGGTTCTGCCAGTCGGCGGTGTTCCGACCCGCACCCAAAGCGCCGTCGGCCTCAAGCGAAGCAGGCTGCTCGATCTTGATGACATCAGCGCCCCAGTCGGCAAGCTGGCGCACGGCCGTGGGACCGGAGCGAACACGCGTCAGGTCAAGCACGCGTATATGCGAGAGCGCGGATGATGCGGGCTGATGCGGCATGTCAAACTCCTCTCATGTGCGGAACCGGGCCAGGTCGCCAAACCGGTCGGCTGTGAATGCTGCGGCGCAAAAAGCCTGAAACCGGTCGGCCAGCGCATCTGGCCAGGCCCCGAATTCCGTATTGGCCCGAAACTTTGCCTCGATGTCGGCGTCGCTCAGCGGATCGCTGCGGCCGCCCCGCAGGCACGGCTGCGCCGCCTTCAGTTCCGTGCCGTCCCGCAAGCGGACGGTGATCGCGCCGACATAGTTGTCCGGGTAAGGGTCGTTGGGGTCCACCTTGTGGCGCACCTTGGCGGCAATATTAAGCAGCTCCGGCGCGCGAATCGCCTCGCCCGTGAATTCATGAAGCCCGGCTGCGCCCCGTGCGAGACCCAGGGCGATGCAATAGGGCACGCTGAACTTGGCGGAATAGGGCGTCGATGGCGCAACCTTTTCCGCCTTCGGCTCCCAAAGCCGGTGCACGATCGCTTCGGCCGTCGGCGCCACGATCTCTTCCACTGCGTCAAGGTCGGGCACCTGCCCCCGAAGCCTGATCGCGGCGTCGATGAACGGCTGAGCCATTGTCCCGCAGGCGTAAGGCTTGAACGCGAGGCCTTCCAGTTCCCAGGTCTCGCCAAGCCCATTCGTCAGCCGTCCGAAATCGCGCCGAACTTCGTGGTGGGCAAAGGCCGTGAAAAAGCCGTGCCTCCCTTCGAGCACAGTGCGTGGTCCGGAGAAGCCGCGCTCGGCCAGCGCGGCGGCGCGGATGCCGGACTGCGCCGCCCATCCCGGGTGCAACCGCTTCGTCGAGGTGCCCTCGGCCAGATATTCGATGATCCCGGAGGCCATGGAACCGGCGATGCCCATTGCGGAGACCATCAGTTGCGGGACCAGGCTTTTGGCAACGGCAACACCGAAAGCTGCCGAAAGAGCGCCGATCACGGCAGTAGGGTGAAACGCCGCACGATGGATCGCAGTCGGCGCCACGACAGCCATGCGGCAGGCCAGCTCCCCCCCGGCTGCCAGCCCGCGCAGGAGATCCTCGCCCGACAGGCCGTCGCGCTCGGCCACCGCGAGAAGCGCCGGAACCAGCACCGCGCCGACATGCACCGGCGTGCCTTCAAAGGTGTCGTCGAAATCTTCGCCGTGCACGGCAATCCCCGAGACCAGCGCGGCGTCCCCGGCGCTGAAGCCGCCAGCATGTCCAATGGCGGTGCAGCGGCCTGCCACTTCAACGCTGTCGCGAGCGGCAGCGACATAGTCCATGCCGCGCGCCGCAACCATCAGTCCCCCGGCATCGAGCATCGCGCGGCGCAGAGTTGCCGCGACGCCATCCGGAATCGTCGAGGCGGTGAGGTCATTGCCCCAGCCGGCGAGTGTTTCGGCGATAGCAGCCATAGAACCTGATCAGTCGAGATAACTGCCGCCATTGACGTGGATCGTCTGGCCCGTGGTGTAGGCGGCGTCAGGGTGACATAGACACGCCACGGCGTGCGCGACTTCCGCCGGCGCGCCATGCCGGCCAAGAAGGTTTGGATGTCCGCCGTGCGGAGAGGCCCCTGCCGAAGCTCCGCGCACCGTGTCGATCATTCCGGGAACGACGATGTTCGACGTAATGTTTTCGTCTGCAAGCTCCGTGGCCAGCGCTCTGGTCACGCCGACCAACGCCATCTTCGAGGCGGCGACATGCACCCGACCCTTCGATCCGCGATGCGCCGACAGGCCGCCGATGTTGACGATCCTGCCCCATCCCGAGGCCGCCATGTGCGGCGCCGCCGCCTGCGCGCAGAGCACCGGCGCCTCGACGTTGGTGCGCATGATCGTCCGAAACTTCTCCAACGACATGTCCGCCAGAGCATCGTTGCCGCGAATCGCCGCATTGTTGACAAGGACGTTCAGCATTCCGAAAGCGTCCAGCGCGGTTTGAACGAGTGCCTGCGCTCCCGTCGGATCGGTCAGGTCGCCGACCCAGGTTGCGGCCTCCGCACCCTCCGAGCGAACCAGTTCGGCGGTTTCCTCGGCACCGTCACGGTTTCGGGCTGCATGCGTCACCACATTCGCACCCATCTGCGCCAGTTTCAGGCAGATCTCGCGGCCAATGTTCATGGCCGAGCCGGTGACTATCGCGGCTGAACCTCCAAGCGGTTTGCACATGGCACCCACCTACTCTCCCTCCTCTGTAGCCGAAAGCTGATTTCGGTTGCGCCGAGCCTTGATCGCGCTCCTGACGGGGCCGGCCAGCGACAGGACAGTCAAGCCGAAGAACAGAAGCACCAGCGGCCGCTCCATCATAGACAGAATCGAATTGTCATGGATGATCATCGCCTTGGAGAAGTTCTCTTCCACGATCGGGCCCAGCACCAACCCCATGATCAACGGCGCCGGCCCGAAGCCGAAACGCAGCATGAAATAGCCGACGACGCCAGCGACCGCCATCACCCAGCTGTCGAAGAAGGACGACGAGTGCGCATATGATCCGATGATCGCGAACACCAGCACCGACGGCCAAAGAATCGTGCGCGGGATCAGCGTAAGCTGGCTGAACAGCTTGGCGCCGGCGATCCCGATGGCCATGAACGCCAGGTTAGCGATCAGCATGGCCGCGAAGATCGCGTAGAGAAACTGGGGCTGATTCTCCAGAAGATACGGTCCCGGCTTCAGACCGTGCATTACCATCGCGCCGAGAATCAGCGCCGTCGAGACCGATCCGGGGATGCCCAGAGCCAGGGTCGGAACCATGGCGCCGCCGGTTGCCGCGTTGTTGGCGGCCTCAGGCCCGGCGATTCCCTCCGGCACACCGGTTCCGAATTCTTCCTTGCGGTTCGACCAGCGCCGTGCCTCGTTATAGCCCATGATTGCGGCAACGGTAGCGCCCTCGGCGGGAAGGATGCCAACGAAAGTTCCAAGGCCGCTGGAGCGCAGAACCGTGTACCTGATCCGCCGAAAGTCCTCCCGGCTCGGCAGCTTCATCACGTTGGCGCGGACACGCTCGAAGACCGTTTCGCCGACCCGGGCCTGTTTCAGGAGCTCCGCAACCGCGAAAAGGCCGATCAGGACCGGCACGAACGGCAGCCCGTCATAGAGCTCGTTAACGCCGAAAGTGAAGCGCTCGACACCGGTGGTCAGGTGGATGCCGATGGTCGAGAGAAACACGCCCACGAAGCCGGCGATCAGGTTACGAATGGACGACTTGCCGCTGATCGAGGCCAGCATGGACAGGGCGAAGAGGGCCAGCGCGAAATATTCCGCCGAGGTGAAGGTGATGGCGATCCGTGCCAGCAGCGGCGCCGCAAGAAGCAGGATCATCAAACTGAGGATTCCACCGGTGACGCTGGAAATCGTCGCGAGTCCGAGCGCCCTTCCGGCTTCGCCGCGCTTTGCCATCGGGTAGCCGTCAAGCGCCGTTGCCGCTGCTGGCGGAGCGCCGGGCGCATTGATCAGGATCGCCGTGATAGAACCCCCGAACGTGCCGGCGCAGTAGAGCCCTGCAAGCATGGCGATGGCAGCGATCGGCGTCATTGAAATGGTGAACGGGATCAGGAGCGCGATCGCCATCGGCGAGGATAGCCCGGGCAATGCGCCGACGAGCACGCCGATGACGACGCCAAGCAGGATGACGCCGATGATCGCAGGGTCGGCGACCATTCCGAAACCGGTCAGCAACAGTTCCATGTCCGCCCCCTTAGCGCAGCGTCAGCCCGAACACGCCGGGCTCGAAATAGACGCTGAGGACAATCGAAAAGAGGTATGTGACAATCCCGGTGAAGATCGCTGCATAGGGAATGATCAGCATCCAGCGCCGCTCGCCCCACAGCAGCGGCAGGCCGACGGCGGCAATGACGATCGTCAGGATCGTGCCGATCCATTCACCGATGCCGACCAGGACCAGCAAGGCGCCCATCGTGACGAAGGTCGATTTCCCGATGGGTGCGCCGCGCGCCTTGCGGATCAGGGGCCAGCGTTCCACTTCCAGTCGATGCTCGAACGGCAGGAGCAGCGCAAGCAGGCCGATGGCAGCCAGCAGCAGGCGCGGGAAATGCTCCGGCAGGACGTTTTCGCCGAGAAACAGCCCCGGCTCCGGGAACCCCGCTGACACCCAGTAGAGCAATCCGCAGAGCGCGATCAGAACCAGTGCCAGAATGGCGTCCGGGCCGTCAATAAGCCCTTTTGGCCCGTCCTGCAGTCCTGCTTCGCGCGCATCCTTTCCGTTCGCATCCTGGTTCATCACGTCCCCCGATCGCCGTAAGCCTTGCCTGCAGGCCGGCTCCGAACGGAGCCGGCCGCGGCGTTTCGCTGCCGCTTCAGGTGTCGGCCTAGTTGGCCAGCTTCATCAGCGCTTCGGCGGCAGTCTCGTATTCCGCCTTCAGCTGCTTGTCCCAAACATCCCAGCCCGCCGGCGAGGTCTCGGGATCGAGGCCCGCGCTCATGAGATAGTTGGCGAACGTCGAGTGCTTCATCGCCTTGACCAGCGCTTCCGAGAGCTTCTCGATTATCTCGGCCGGCGTGCCTGCGCGCACCGCGTAGCCCCGGGTGGTCGAGGTTTTGACCGGATAGCCCAGCTCGAAGGTCGTAGGAACGTCCGGGTAGTCGGCCAGCCGCTCCTCCGCCATCACGGCCAGCGGACGGACGGACCCGTCGGCAATCATCTGGCCAGCTTCGGAAACATTCGGCAGCGTTGCGTCGATCTCGCCGGACAGAAGGGCCTGAAGCATCTGCAGGCCCGATCCATAGGATATGGGCTTGTACTTCATGTCTGCCGCATCCGAAAACTGAGCCAAGCCAATATGTTCGGTGCCACCGATGTTGGCCACGCCCCAGTTCAGCCCGCGTTCCTTTCCAAGCGCGACGAGTTGGTCAAGCGACGTCACGTCGCTGTTGGTGCTTACGGAAATGAAGGTCGGATCATCCATCGCGCGGGCAATGCCCACGATGTCGTCGATCTTCATCGGCGACTTGCCCTGCGCGATCGTGTACAGATGCGTCTGGGTCAATGCCATTATCGTATAGCCGTCAGCCGGTCTCGACAGCACGTATTCCTGCGCCGCGGCGCCCGAGCCGCCGCGCTTGGAAACGACATACATGTCGGTTTCAAGGTTGCGGCGCGAACGGATCATCATCATGCGCGCCGTCGTGTCGGTGCCGCCGCCGTAACTTGAGTGGATCACCACTTCGATCGGCTTGGACGGGAACTCGTCCTGCGCCTGCGCCACGAACGGCGCCGCTACAAACGCGACTGCCAGTGCCAAACTGCGTGTAAGTCTCATTGGTTCCTCCCAATTCGGTCCAGAATGATCGAGCGCCACACGTGGAAGCGACTTGACCTGAGGGGTATCCTTAGTTGACAATTGGTGTAGTGGCAATAGCTACTACATACTTTCACGATGCGGCGGCACCAAGCGCAGCATGACAACCCGGACGGTCGCGATGAACCAGCATCTGAACACCGAAACGCTGACGGTCCTGGGCAGCATGAAAGGCCTCGGCTTCACCGATTACGAGGCTCGGGTCTACCTCGCGCTGCTCACGAAATCGCCGGCCACGGCATACGAAGTCTCGAACGGATCCGGCGTGCCGCGCCCCAACACCTATTCCGCGCTGAATGCGCTGGCCACGCGCAAAGCAATCATGCCCGTCAGCGCCAACCCGGTGCGCTACGTGCCACAGCCCCCCGACACGCTGTTCCGGACGATCGCCGCCCGAACCGGCGACTTATGCGAGCGCGTGGCAATCCGGCTGTCGGAGATGACCGTCGACCCGGGCGAGCGCTTTGTCTGGAATCTCGGCGGCGATGCGGAGGTCCATGCCAAGGTCCACGAGATGATCGCCAGTTCGGAGACCTCGATCTGGTTCAAGGCGGATGCCGAAATCCTGCGCCGGCACGCCGCGGCGCTGCGCGAGGCGGTGACCGTCCGGCGGGTTCGGCTGCTGATCATTCTCTACGGCGACGACCCGGACGAGTTTCGCTTCAATGACCTCTGCGAGGTCTACGAGCACGAGGGAACGGGATTTCCCATGGGCTTTGCCGACAACCATTTCACGCTGACGGCCGATCACCGCGAAATGCTGGCGGCCAACTGCGAGGACTCGGTCACCGCATCGCACACCGAGAGCCATGCGATTGTGACGATGGCGATTTCGCTGCTGCGCCATGACTACTACATGGCGGAGATTTTCCGGGTCTTTCGCAAGGAAATCGATCAGGAATTCGGCCCGAACCTGCGGGAGCTGCGGCAACACAGCTATACTCCGGACCAATACGCACAGTTCGAAGAGCGCCAGAGGGAGCAGGCCGGATCCTGTCGGTGACGACCCGTTCCTCGGGCAGGTTTGACGTGCACGACTCGGTTACAGGTGTCCGGATTCGTCGTAAAGAAAAGGTAACTGCTCACCCCTTCCCGGGGGAGGATTGGGTGCTGTGCAGCCTGATCATGTCGGCGGCGTTTCCCGCAAGCGCGATCTGGATGGCGACGAGGGGATTGTAGCCGAGCGCCGCCATGGAGCTGAGGTAGCTTGAGAT